>NZ_JBSGTG010000009.1:0-315091 GCF_053607285.1 Streptomyces sp. NPDC055140
TGGCATTCGTCGCCGCCGGAGGCGTAGTCGCCGAAGTAGTCGACCACGTCCTCGGGCCACTGGTTGGCCTCGGCCAGCAGCACCGTGTCCGGGTAGTGCGTGTCGACCTCGGCCCGTACGCGCTTGAGGAAGGCGTGGGAAGCGGGGAGGTTCTCGCAGTTGGTGCCTTCCTCGGCGTAGAGATAGGGCACCGCGTCGAGCCGGAAGCCGTCGATTCCCAAATCCAGCCAGAAGCGCAGCGCGGCGAGGATCTCCTCCTGGACGCGCGGGTTCTCGTAGTTGAGGTCCGGCTGGTGGGAGAAGAAGCGGTGCCAGTAGTACTGCTGGCGCACCGGGTCGAAGGTCCAGTTGGAGGACTCGGTGTCGACGAAGATGATCCGCGCGTCCTCGTACTGCTTGTCGTCGTCGGCCCAGACGTAGTAGTCGCCGTAGGGGCCGGTGGGGTCCTTTCGGGACTCCTGGAACCACGGGTGCTGGTCGCTGGTGTGGTTCATGACGAAGTCGATGATCAGGCGCATCCCGCGCTGGTGCGCGGCGTCGACGAACTCCACGAAGTCCGCGAGATTGCCGAACTCGGGCAGGACCGCGGTGTAGTCGGAGACGTCGTAACCACCGTCCCGCAGCGGGGACTTGAAGAACGGTGGCAGCCAGAGGCAGTCCACGCCCAGCCACTGGAGATAGTCCAGCCTGGAGGTGATGCCCTTGAGGTCGCCGACCCCGTCGCCGTTGCTGTCCTGGAAGGAGCGGACGAGGACCTCGTAGAAGACGGCACGTTTGAACCAGTCGGGATCCCGGTCCTTTGCGGGTGTGTCCTCGAAGGTGTCCGGGACGGGCTTGTTGACGATCATGTGGTGGGTGACCCTCCGGTGGGCGGTGAGGACGGTCGCAGGACGGTGAGGATGTGCGCGGGCGCGCGGCCCGGTTCCAGGCGCACATAGTTCGTCCTGCCCCATTGGAATGTGTCGCCGGTCAGCTCGTCGCGGACCGGCACGCTCGCGTGCGCGTCGAGTCCGAGCTGAGGCATGTCCAGAGAGACCGTCGCCTCCTGGGTGTGGTGGGGGTCGAGGTTGACGACCACCAGAACCGTGTCGGGGCCCGAGCGCTTGCTGTACGCGATCAATGCGTCGTTGTCGGTGTGATGGAAGTGGAGGTTCCTGAGCAGACGCAGGGCGCCGTGGTTCCGCCTGACGCGGTTCAGGGTGGTGATGAGCGGGGCGATGGAACGACCCGTCCGCTCGGCCGACTCCCAGTCACGCGGCCGAAGTTCGTACTTCTCCGAGTGCAGATACTCCTCGCTGCCCTCGCGGACCGGCGTGTTCTCGCACAGCTCGTACCCGGCGTACACCCCCCAGGTCGGGGAGAGCGTGGCCGCGAGCACGGCACGCACCTCGAAGGCGCGGCGGCCGCCCTTCCGGAGGTAGCCGGGCAGGATGTCGGGCGTGTTCACGAACAGGTTGGGACGCATGTAGGCGGCCGTGTCCCGGGAGAGCTCCGTGAGGTACTCGGTGAGCTCCTGCTTCGTGTCGCGCCACGTGAAATACGTGTACGACTGCTGGAAACCGGCCTTGGCGAGCGCCCGCATGATGGGGGGCCGGGTGAAGGCCTCGGCGAGGAACACCACGTCCGGGTCGCTGCGGTTGATGTCGGAGATCACCCGCTCCCAGAACACGACGGGCTTGGTGTGCGGGTTGTCGACGCGGAAGACGCGGACCCCGTGACGCATCCAGAAGCGCAGGACCCGGGTCGTCTCCTCGATCAGCCCCAGCATGTCCTGGTCGAAGGCGATCGGGTAGATGTCCTGGTACTTCTTCGGCGGGTTCTCCGCGTACGCGATGGTGCCGTCCGGCCGGTGGTGGAACCACTCGGGGTGCTTCTCCACCCATGGGTGGTCGGGCGAACACTGGAGCGCGAAGTCGAGGGCGATCTCCAGATCGAGTTCCGCGGCCCGGCGCACGAATGCGTCGAAGTCGTCGAGGGTGCCGAGGTCGGGGTGGATCGCGTCGTGACCGCCCTCGGGTGAGCCGACCGCCCACGGCACTCCGACATCCCACCGGTCGGCCGACAGACTGTTGTTCGGCCCCTTGCGGAAGGTGGTGCCGATGGGGTGGATCGGCGGCAGGTAGACCACGTCGAAGCCCATGGCGGCGACGGCGGGAAGGCGCTCGGCCGCCGTGCGGAAGGTGCCGCTCACCGGCCGCTCCCCGTCGCGGACCACGGCGCCCTCGGAGCGCGGGAACATCTCGTACCAGGCTCCGTACAGCGCCCGCTCGCGCTCCACGAGCAGGGGCATGGGCGCCGAGCGCGACACGTGTTCGCGCAGCGGGTGCTCCGCCAGGGCGGCGGTCACGTCCGGCGCGAGGGCCGCGGCGTGCCGGGCGGCGGGCGGCCTGCTCTCGTCGCGGAGCGCGTCCACGGCCGCGAGAACCGCGTACCGCCCAGCCTGTTCCGGGACGCCGGCGGCGGCCCGCTCGTGCAGCACGGCGCCTTCCTCCAGGATCAGCTCCGTGTCGATCCCGGCCGGGACCTTGATGCCGGCGGACCGGCGCCACGAGGACACGGGATCGCCCCACGCCTCCACCGTGTACGTCCAGTTGCCCACGCCGGTCGGGGTGACGTCGGCGCCCCAGCGGTCGCTGCCCGGGGACAGTTCGCGCATCGGGGTCCACCGGCCCGGCCGGCCGTCGGGGCCGCGCAGCACGACATTGGCGGCGACCGCGGCATGGCCCTCGCCGAAGAGCGTGGCGGAGACCTCGAACGTCTCGCCCGGGACCGCCTTCGCCGGACGCCTGCCGCAGTCGACGGCCGGGAGTACGTCCACGATCGGGACGCGGCCCGTCACCGTGCCTGGGTTCATCGGTTGCACCTCCGCCGCGCTCGAGGCAGGCCCGCTCTCGGTCGGGGGCCCGCCGGGTTCATATGCGCCACGGGACGCGCCGTCACTCGCACACCGGTTGGCCCGGCACGCGGCCGGGCACAGCAGGCTGTCATCGACGGGCTGCGTCCCTCCGGCGACACGCTACGGGAGCCGACCGGGCTCGGCCTGTCAGGAAATGTCCTGGTTCAGGCGTGTCGGCCGGCGTCCCGCTTCTGCCGGACGGTCCGGCCTCACCGCCCGCTGAGGGCGGCGACCGCGACCGCGGGTGCCGCGAGCGGCGGTGCGGCCATCGTCGGATGCTCCACGCTGGGACGGAGATAGCGCTCGGCCGCGTCGGCGGCCTCCCGCCCGCAGCGCTTCCCCATCAGCACGCACAGCGTGTAGGCCGTGTCCTCGAAGTGGGTCCGCACCTGGCGGTCGGCGGGTGCCGCGAGCCGCAGGCGTTCCCATGCGCGGTACTGCGCCAGATGACTGGCGACTTCGGTTTTGGTAGGCAGCAACATGTCGCTGTTCACTTCCCACTCTTGGAGCGCACGGTGCACCGGGTCGGTGCGCGGGGGCCGTGCACGGAGAGGTACCGAACCGTTACGCCGATCGGTACCCCGTCCCATGGTGCATTTGGCGGCACTTCCCGTCCTGTTGGAGCTTCAACGAGACCGGAAGCGGCTCCTCGTGTTGCACGAATGGAGTAGCGCTCTCATCCTGGGGCTGACTCAGGAGCGATCACTGCTCACGCTACGTGTTCGGGGTACGGCCCGTTGGGGGCGAACAACGAGCGGGAGCTTCGCCGGTGAGGAGCCGAAGACGATGAATACCGCAGTGCCCTGCTACTACCACCTCGACGTCGAGGTCAGCTCGGAGCGTGTCTCGCAGGTCAGGCGCATTCTGGCCGCCCACCTCCGGTACTGGAAGCTGGACATTCTCGTCGAGCCCGTCTGCCGCGGCGTCGAGGTGCTGCTTCACACGATCGACGAGCACGCCACGGACAAGAACACCACCGTTGAGATGTGGTGGAACGGCCAGCACCTGATCACCGCGGTGTCAGATCACGAGCGTGACCTGCCGGGCCCCCACTACGCCCCCCAGGGATGCCTCGCGGAGATCGCCGCGTTGAGCGACGGCTGGGGCGGCTGCGCCACGGCCACGGGAAAGATCATCTGGTTCTCCCGCCGTGCCCGTCTCGGCGAGCGCGCCCCGCTGGTCCCCGTCGGCCCCGCGCCACGCATCAGCGAGGCGCTCGAGATGCCGCGCGAGGTGCCGGTCCCGGCGTTCGCGGGCTCAGCGGTCACGGATCCGCTCGTGGTCGCAGCCCCGGCGGCCCGTGCACGCGGGCCCGAACTGTCCGTCCCACGCAGGGTGGTACGCCCGACGCCGGTGATGTGACATCAGCACCGCGCTCCGTCCGGAGCGCGTCGCACCGGGCCGCGGTCTGCTTCGGCAGCTGCGGCCCGGCGGCGTGTCAGGACGGCGGCACACGAGGGCCGGGCGCGCGGCAGACGAGGTGTGGGCGGCGCGGTGACGACATCGACTCCAAGATCATCCGTACGGTGGCCGGATGCTCACCTGGACCGGACGCCCCTATCCCCTCGGCGCGGCATTCGACGGCGACGGAACGAACTTCGCCCTGTTCACGGAGGTCGCCGAGCGCGTCGACCTCGTCCTCCTCCACGACGACGGCACCCACGACACGGTCACCATGACCGAGGTCGACGGCTTCGTATGGCACTGCTATCTGCCCGCCGTCGGCCCCGGCCAGCGCTACGGCTACCGGGTGCACGGCCCGTGGGACCCGGCGGCGGGCCACCGCTGCAACCCCGCGAAGCTGCTCCTCGACCCGTACGCCACCGCCGTCGACGGGCAGATGGACAACGACCCCTCACTCTTCGAGCGGACGGCCGGCGGACCGTCCCCGGCCGACAGCGCGCCGCACACCCTCGTCGCCGTGGTGACCGACAGCGCCTTCGACTGGGGCAACGACCGTCCGCCCCTGCGCCCGTACGCCGACACCGTCATCTACGAGGCCCACGTACGCGGCCTTACCCGCACCCATCCCAAGGTCCCCGCGAAACTGCGCGGCAGCTACGCGGGCCTCGCGCACCCGGCGGTCATCGAGCACCTGACCTCGCTGGGCGTGACCGCGGTGGAGCTGATGCCGGTGCACCAGTTCGCGCAGGACGGATTCCTGCGCGACCAGGGTCTGTCGAACTACTGGGGCTACAGCACGATCGGCTTCTTCGCCCCGCACAACGCGTACGCCGCCCAGGGCAGCCGCGGCGGGCAGGTCACCGAGTTCAAGTCGATGGTGAAGGCGCTGCACGCGGCCGGCCTCGAAGTGATCCTCGACGTCGTCTACAACCACACGGCGGAAGGCAACGAGAACGGCCCGACGCTCTCCTTCCGCGGCATCGACAACGCGTCCTACTACCGGCTCGTCGACGGCGATCCGGCGCACTACTACGACACCACCGGCACCGGGAACAGCCTGCTGATGCGGCACCCCAGCGTGCTCCAGCTCATCATGGACTCCCTGCGGTACTGGGTCACCGAGATGCACGTCGACGGGTTCCGGTTCGACCTCGCGGCCACACTCGCCCGGCAGTTCCACGAGGTGGACCGGCTCTCCGCCTTCTTCGACCTCATCCAGCAGGACCCGGTGATCGGCCGCGTCAAGCTCATCGCAGAGCCGTGGGACGTCGGCGAGGGCGGCTACCAGGTCGGCAAGTTCCCGCCCCAGTGGTCGGAGTGGAACGGCAAGTACCGCGACTCCGTACGGGACTTCTGGCGCTCCGGCGAGAACACCCTCGCCGAGTTCGCCTCCCGGCTCACCGGCTCCTCCGACCTCTACCAGCACGACAGCCGCCGCCCGCGCGCCAGCGTCAACTTCGTCACCGCCCACGACGGGTTCACCCTGCGCGACCTGGTCTCGTACGACGACAAGCACAACGAGGCCAACGGCGAGAACAACCGGGACGGCGAGAGCGCCAACCGGTCCTGGAACTGCGGCGACGAGGGCCCCACCGACGACGAAGGCGTGCTCGAACTGCGCGGCCGGCAGCAGCGCAACTTCCTCGCCACGCTGCTGCTCTCCCAGGGCATCCCCATGCTCGCCCACGGCGACGAACTGGGCCGCACCCAGCAGGGCAACAACAACGCCTACTGCCAGGACAACGAGATCTCCTGGACCGACTGGCGCCTGAACGAGGACCAGCGCGAGCTGATGGAGTTCACCCGGCGCACCATCGCCCTGCGAGCCGCCCACCCGGTGCTGCGCCGTCGCCGCTTCTTCCGCGGTGACACGCACACCCACGAGGGCCAGCCCCTGCCCGACCTCGTGTGGCTGCGCCCGGACGCGCGTGAGATGACGGACGAGGACTGGCAGCGCGGCGACGCCCACTCGGTGGCCGTGTTCCTCAACGGAGACGCCATCGCCGAGCCGAATCCGTACGGGCGGCCGGTGGTCGACGACTCCTTCCTGCTGCTCCTCAACAGCTACTGGAAGCCGGTCCGCTTCCGCCTCCCTGACGCCTCCTACGGCGAGCGGTGGACGACCCGGATCGACACCGCCGACCCGCAGGGCGTCGCGGACGAGACGGAACACAAGCCGGGCACCGACCTACTGGTCGAGGCGCGCAGCCTGGTCCTGCTGTCCCGGGAAGCCAGGACGGCACCCGACGTGGCGGGCTGAACGCGCCGTCCGGTGGGCCCGTTCCGTGACCGGCCCACCGGACGACACCCGCTCAGGCCCGCTTCAGACGCAGCGTCACCAGCTCGAAGGGGCGCAGCGTCAGCGTGATCCGGTCGCCGTCGCGCTCCGGGTCCGCCGTGTCGGCGAGCGGACGCTCAAGGAGGTCCGTCGCCGCCGCGGCAGCGATCTCGAAGCCCGCCGTGAGCGTGGCGCGCACCCGTCCGCCGCGGGACTCGTGGAAGCGGACCACCACATCGCCGCTGCCGTCGTCGGCCAGCTTGACCGCCGTCACCACCACCGCGTCATGGTCGACGCCCACCAGCGGAGCGACCTCGCCGGAGCCGGTCACGTGCCGCTGCGGCAGGTTGATCCGGTAGCCCTCGCGGACCGCGTCGCCGATGGCCGCGCCCGGCACCAGCGCGTGCCGGAAACGGTGCACACCCTGATCGGTCTCGGGGTCGGGGAAGCGCGGCGCGCGCAGCAGCGAGACGCGGACGGTGGTCGTCGTGCCCGAGTCGCTGTCCCGTACGGCCCGCGTCACGTCGTGGCCGTACGTCGAGTCGTTCACGAGCGAGACACCCCAGCCTGGCTCCTCGATGTGCACGAACCGGTGGTTGCACGCCTCGAACTTCGCCGCCTCCCAACTGGTGTTGGTGTGCGTGGGCCGGTAGAAGTGCCCGAACTGCGTCTCGGACGCGTACCGCTCGGCGTGGATGTCCAGCGGGAACGCCAGCTTCAGGAACTTCTCCGTCTCGTGCCAGTCGACCTCCGTGTCGATCCCGAGCCGCCGCTCACCGGCCGCCAGCGAGAGGACCTGGGTGACGCGCGAGTCGCCGAAGGTGCGCACGATCCGCACCGAGACGCCGTCGCCGGGGGCCACCTCGTCGGCGTCCACCAGATCGGTGACCGTGTTGCGGTAGAACTCGTCGACGTCCCACGCGTCCCACATGTTCGGGAAGTCCGGGTGGATCTGCAGCAGGTTCGCGGCCCGGCCCGGCGCCACGGTCTCGCGGCCCGCGACGAGGTCGTACGCGGACACGACCAGGCCCCGGGCGTCGACCTCCACCCTCAACAGCCCGTTGTCCAGGACGAATCCGCCCGCCGCGCGCGAAGCGATCGCTGCCTCGCCCTCGACGACCGGGGTGCGGGCGCCGCCCGCGGACACGCCGTCGCGGGTGTGCGGCGCCGAGTTGAAGACGAGCGTCCCCGAGCCCTCACCGGCCAGCGCGCGCTGGGCCGCGCCGATGATGCCGTTCAGCTCCTCCGCGACCCGCTCGTACGTCCTGCGCGCCTCGCGGTGCACCCAGGCGATCGACGAGCCGGGCAGGATGTCGTGGAACTGGTGCAGCAGCACCGTCTTCCAGATCCGGTCCAACTCCGCGTAGGGGTACGGGAATTCGGCCCGCACCGCCGCTGTCGCCGCCCACAGTTCGGCCTCGCGCAGGAGGTGCTCGCTGCGCCGGTTGCCCTGCTTCGTCCTGGCCTGGCTGGTGAGTGTGGCGCGGTGGAGTTCGAGGTAGAGCTCGCCGACCCAGACGGGCGGGTTCGGGTACTCCGCCTCCGCCTTCTTGAAGAACTCCTCCGGCGTCTCCCACACCACCTGCGCGGACCCTTCGAGGTCACGAAGGCGGGCCGCCTTGGCGACCATCTCGCGGGTCGTGCCGCCGCCCCCGTCACCCCAGCCGGTCGGTGCGAGCGAGTGCCGGGCGACCCCCTTGTCCTTGAAGTTCTTCGCCGCGTGGGCGATCTCGCCGCCCTTCATGGAGCAGTTGTACGTGTCCACGGGCGGGAAGTGCGTGAAGATCCGGGTGCCGTCGATGCCCTCCCACTGGAACGTGTGGTGGGGGAACTTGTTGGTCTGCGACCACGAAATCTTCTGCGTGAGCAGCCACTTGGAGCCGGCGGCCTTGATGATCTGCGGCAGCCCCGCGGCGAACCCGAAGGTGTCGGGCAGCCACGCCTCGTCGTTCTCGATGCCGAACTCGTCGAGGAAGAACCGCTTGCCGTGCACGAACTGACGGGCCATCGCCTCCGAGCCCGGCATGTTGGTGTCCGACTCCACCCACATGCCGCCTGCCGGCACGAACCGGCCGTCGGCGACCGCCTTCTTCACCCACGCCCACACCTCGGGCCGGTGTTCCTTGACCCAAGCCCACTGCTGGGCCTGCGACATCGCGAAGACGAAGTCGGGCTCGTCCTCCAGCAGCGCCGTCATGTTGGACGTGGTCCGCGCCACCTTGCGTACCGTCTCGCGCAGCGGCCACAGCCACGCCGAGTCGATGTGCGCGTGGCCGACGGCGCTGATGCGGTGCGCCGACGGGACAGCGGGCGCGGACAGGACGTCCGTCAGCTGTTCGCGGGCGGCGGCCGCCGTGCCGTTCACGTCCTGGAGGTCGACCGCGTCGAGGGCGCGTTCGACGGCGCGCAGGATGTCGTAGCGCCGCGCGGACTCCACCGACAGCTCGGCCATCAGCTCGCCGAGCACCTCGAGGTCCATGACGAGCTGCCACACGGTCTCGTCCAGGACCGCGAGATCCATCCGCGCCAGCGTGTACTGCGGCTCGCTGCCCGCGGTCTCCTTGTCGCCCAACTGCGTGGGCAGGAAGGGGTGGTAGTCGAGAATGACCGGGTTGGACGCCGCCTCGATGTGCAGGCGGACCTCCTCGCCGCCCTCCACGGGGGCGCCGATGCGCACCCACTGGTTGCGCGGGTTGAGCCCCTTCACCGGGGTGCCGTCCGGGCGGTAGACCAGGCCCTCGCACTGGAAGCCGGGCATGTTCTCGTCGAAGCCGAGGTCGAGGATCGCCTCGACGGTCCGGCCCGCCCAGGCCTCGGGCACGGTCCCGGTGACGCGGAACCAGCACGTGGCCCATGGAGCGCCCCAGCGCGCGCCCACCGCGATCGGCTCAGGCGTCGCCGCAAGCCCCTCGGTGACCGGCACCGGCTCACCCGGCGCGTTCCACACCGCGACCTCCAGCGGCACGGACTCGGGATACACGGCGGGTCGGATGCGCTCGTCGAGGACGCGCTTGAGACGAGCTTCGACCAGGGTGCGGTCGTCATGCATGAGGGGTACTCCGTAAGGTCCGAGGTGCGGGTGGTTACCAGGCGGGGGCGGTGGACGGGACGCTGTACAACTCCCCGACGCGGCGCACCTCGAATCGTGCGGTCCGCATCGGGGACGATCCATTACGGCGTCGTGCCGACGGTCCGCGTGACATCGTCCGGTGTGACCACTTCGGTGATGCCGCGCGCCGCCAGATGTTCCTTGTCGTCCGCGCGGCTCGCAAGGACCGTAGTGGGCCGGGCCCCGTCGGCGGTGAGCCGGGCGAAGGCCTCGAAGACGGCGCCGCCGGGGGCACATACCGAGCGGCGCGGGGCGGCCTCGTCGTCACCGGCGTCGACGACGAGCGCGGTGGTGCGAGGCGCGGGCGTACGGGGATGGGCGCGCCGGTCCGCGACGATGCGGGCGAGTTCCTTCGCGGCGGGTTTCGGCTGCCGCTCGCTCGTCAACAGGCCCAGGCTGTACTCGAGTTCGGGGAAGTCGGCGAGGTCACGGCTGACGTCGTGCGAGCACCACCAGGTCACGCCCCACAGGTCCGGACAGTCAAGGGCGTTCTCGACGGTCGCCTCGGTGAAGTGCGCCGCGTGCTCGGCCGGGACGAGGGGCGCGGGCGCGCCGACCTCCTGGAGCCAGACGGGCCGGTGCGGATCGCCGGCCCAGGCCTTGGACAGCTCGACGAGGTACGCGGCATGGTGCTCGGTCGCCGTCCCGGTGCGGCCGTGGCGCTGCGCCGTACCGTTGAACACCCACGAATGCACCGCGGTCAGAGCGCCGAGCCGTGCGGAGTGCGCGGGCGTGAACGGCTGGTCGTCCTGGTACCAGGCGGCGTCGTACGAGGCGTGCAGATGGATTCGCCCCGGTGCTCCCTCCTCGCACGCGGCGAGCACCCGACGCAGCCAACTCTGCGCCTGTTCCTGCGTGATGCGGTCCGGGTCGGGGTGCGGGCCCGCCGCGAACTGGTTGACCTCGTTGCCGATCGTCATGCCGATGAAATTGGGCCGGTCGGCGAGTGCCCCCGCGAGGGTGCGCAGATACGCCTCCTGGCCCTCGACCACATCAGGGTCGGTGAAGAGGTTCCGCCGGTGCCACGTCTGCGTCCATGCGGGCAGGAAGTCGAAGCTCGACAGATGCCCCTGCAGACCGTCCACGTTCACGTCGAGCCCGCGTTCGGCCGCCGCGTCGGCGAGCTGGACGAGCTGCTCGACGGCGCGCGGACGGATCAGGGTGCGGTTGGGCTGGAAGTAGGGCCACATCGGGAACACCCGGATGTGGTCGAGGCCCAGCGCGGCGATCGAGTCGAGATCGGCGCGCACGGCGTCGAGGTCGAAGTCGAGCCAGTGGTGGAACCACCCCTGGCTGGGGGTGTAGTTGACGCCGAAGCGCACGGCAGAAGTCATGCGGAGTCCTGGTTCTGTGGTACGTGGGGCCTCGGTGACGAGATGTCCGCGGTATGGGCGTCAGCCCTTGACGGCTCCTTCGCCGACCCCGCGGAAGAAGTACCGCTGGAGGCAGGCGAAGAGGATGATCAGCGGCGCGACGGCGATGATCGTGCCGGCCGCGACGATCCGCTCGTCGTTGGCGAAGGTGCCGTGCAGATAGTTCAGGCCGATGGTCAGGGTGAACTTCGCCGGGTCGCTGAGCACGATGAGAGGCCACAGGAAGTCGTCCCAGGCGCCCATGAACGCGAAGATCGCGACGACCGCCAGGGTGCCCTTCACGGACGGCAGCGCGATCCGCAGGAACCGCTGCCAGGCGTTCGCCCCGTCGACGTAGGCCGCCTCCTCGATCTCATAGGGCAGGTTGAGGAACGCGTTGCGCATCAACAGGACGTTCATGGCGGCGATGCAGCCCGGCAGGACCACGCCGACGAGCGTGTTGTTGAGGCCGAGTTCGCGCATCGTCGTGAACTGCGCGATGACGATGCTCTCGACGGGCACCAGCATCGCGAGGATGAACACGAGGGTCGCGATCTTGCGGCCGCGGTAGCGCAGCCGGGCGAGCGCGTAGCCCGCGAGCGCGGAGCCGACGCAGTTGGTGACCACGTTGGCGGTGGCGACCTTCAGGGAGTTGAACGCGTAGTCCCAGACGGGGATGGTGTCGGCGACGCGTTCGTAGTTGTGGAGCGTGGGGTCGGTCGGCAGGAACGTGGGCGGGGAGCTGAAGATGTCCTCGTGCGTCCCCTTGAGCGAGGTGGACAGTTGCCAGAGGAAGGGACCGACGGTGATCGCGAGCACGGCGAGCAGCAGCGCGTAGCGCAGCACGAGCTCCCAGACACGGATGCGCCGGCCGCTCTCGTCGGTGATGTGCGGCGCACGGCGGCGCCGAACCGGTTTGCGCGCCAGGGCTGTTGTGGCGCGGACGTCCTCGGTGACGCTCACGCGTCCTCCTTCCGGTCGGCGCGGAGCACGAGCAGCATCAGCGCGACGGTGACGACGAAGACGACGACGGAGATCGCCGAGGCGTAGCCGACGCGGCCGGTCAGGCCCGTGCCGGTGCGCTGCACGAGCATCACGAGCGTGGTGTCCTCGCCCGCGGGGCCACCGTTCGGCCCTGCCATCAGATAGACCTCGGAGAACACCTTGAAGGCGGCGACCGAGGAGAGCGCGGCGACCAGGACCATGGTGGAGCGCACGGCGGGCACGGTGACGGTGAAGAAGCGGCGCACCGCGCCCGCACCGTCCACCGAGGCGGCCTCGTGCAGCTCGCGCGGCACGTTGGCCAGTGCCGCCAGGTAAATGATCATGTAGTAGCCGAGGCCCTTCCAGACCGTGACGGCCATGGCGCTCAACAGGAGCAGCCACTGGTCGCTGAGGAAGCCGACCCTGCCGATGCCCACGGCTTCGAGCAGCGAGTTCACCAGACCGCGCTCGTCCAGCATCCACACCCAGATGAGGCCGACCACGACGATGGACGCGACCACCGGCGTGTAGAAGGCCGACCGGAAGAAGGTGATGCCCGGGATGTTCTTCTGGACGAGGAGGGCGAGCAGCAGCGGAAGGAGTACGAGGGCGGGGACGACCCCGACCATGTACAGGACGCTGTTGCGCAGCCCCGTCCAGAACATGTCGTCGTGCAGCAGCTCCCGGAAGTTGGCCAGGCCCACGAACTCGCCGGGGATCAGGGTCCGCCGGTCGGTGAAGGAGTTGACCAAGGTGGAGACGAACGGATACAGGATGAAGACGGCGACGACCAGCAGCCCGGGAGCGGCGAACAGCCAGGGGCTGGTGGGCAGATGGCGCCTGACGCGGGAGGAGGGCCGCTCGCCCGAGGCCTTCGCGGGTCGCGTCACCTCCGTGTTCGCCGAGGTATCGGCGGTGGTCTTCACGGTCGGAAGGGGACTCGTCATGATGTACGGCTCCGGGGCTCAGCCCTGCTGCTGGAGCAGCCGGTCGCAGGCCTTGACAGCGTTGTCAAGAGCGGTCTTGGGACTCTCCTTGCCCTGCAGGGCCTTGGCGACGGAGTTCCGCAGCTCGGTCTTCATCTGCTCGCTGAACAGGACCGGCGTGTAGTTGACCGCGGACTTCAGGGAGTCGGCCGCGGCGATCCGCACCCGCGTCTCGTCCGAGCCGTCCTGCTTCGTGAAGTACGGGTCGTCCAGGGAGCCGGCGGTGCTCGGGAAGATGGCGACCTGCTTGGCGAACTCCATCTGGTGCTGCGCGTCGGTGACGTAGTGCGCGAAGGCCACGGCCGCGGGCTTCTGCTTGGAGCGCGAGTTCACCATCACGCCCATCACGTACATGTTCACCTTGCCGGTGCTGGTGATCTGGTCCGTGATCCCGATGTTCTTGTAGAGGCTCGGCGCCTCCTTCTTGAACTTCGACAGGTCGAGCGCGCTGCCCGGGTTCATCGCCACGGCCCCGGTCAGGAACTTCTTGCCGGTCGACTCGGGCGTCGCGGTCAGGGCCTGCGGGTCGAGCGCCTTCGCGTCGTACAACTCCTTGTATTTCGTGAGGAGTTCGACACCCTTGGCGTCGTTGAACGCGAAGCCGGTGCCCTCCTTGTTCATGAGCGGGGCGCCGTAGCGGCCGAAGTCCTCGATGGTGGGCACGTTGGCGAGCGTGGCCACCTTGCCCTTGCTCTTCTTCGCGAGCTGGAGCGCGTCGTCGAACAGCGCGTCGTACGTCTTCGGGGGCTCGGACGCGTCGAGTCCGGCCTTCTTGAACAGGCCCTTGTTGTAGAAAAGCGGCCCGGTGTTGAGGTACCAGGGGAAGGCGTACGTGCCGTCCATGCCCGGTATCTGGTGGCTCGCCCAGGCGCCCGGCAGGTACTCCTTCTGGTACTTCGGCGCCGCCTTGTCGAGGTCGAGCGCGAGGCCGGCCTTGGCGAGCGGGGCCACGAGGTCGGGGGAGACGTTGACGACGTCGGGCAGTGTGCCGCCGGCGGCGTCCGCGCTGATCTTGTCGGCGTAGCCCTCGCCGGGCTGGTCGATCCACTTCACATGGGTGCCGGGGTACTTCTTCTCGAAGTCCTTGACCAGGCCGTCGAAGTACGGCTTGAAGTTGGCCCTGAGATTCCACGTCTGGAACGTGATGCTGCCTTGGATCTTGCCCGAGGCGTCCGTCGAGCCGCTGTCGTCACCCCCGGAGCCGCACGCGCTCAGCGGCAGGACGACAGCGATGGCGGCGGCAGCGGCTAGTGCTCTGCGAGAGATGGGCACGGTGACACGGCTCCTTTGCGGCGGCGTCGAATGTTGCCGTGCAGACCCTGCATTGCGATCACGGAAAAAGTCAATGCATTCTCGGAAACTTCTGTGAGTCGCAGAGAATAATGCCAGGTCAGGGCAGTGGAGTAGACCTTTTACAGTCCAAGACTAATGCGCTTTAGGGTCTTGAACTCAAGCGCATTAGTGCGCGGTGACATGCGCTACGCTGGTCGCGGAACCCGCCGGGGTTCCACGGGGAAAGGGGCAGCTGTGCCAGCCAAGCGGTCTCCCGCGCGTCGACCGACCATGAAGGACATCGCGCTCAGGGCGGGTGTCTCGGAGAGCGCCGTGTCCTTCGCGCTCAACGACCGGCCAGGGGTCTCCGAGGTCACCCGCGACCGGGTGCGGCGGGTTGCCGAACAGCTCGGCTGGCGGCCCAGCACGGCGGCCCGCGCCCTGTCCGGCGAAGGCGCGGCCACGGTCGGTCTGGTCGTGGCCCGCCCCGCGGACACGCTGGGCGTGGACTCGTTCTTCCTCCAGCTCATCTCGGGCATCCAGGAGGTCCTGGCTGAGCGTCACCTCGGCCTGCTGTTCCAGGTGGTGGAGGACGTCGAGGCGGAGTGTGCCGTCTACCGGCGCTGGTGGGCCGAACACCGGGTGGACGGCGTGCTCGTCGTCGACCCCCGCACCGCCGACCCGCGCCCCGCCCTCCTCGACGAACTCGGGTTGCCCGCCGTGGTGATCGGCGGAGTGCCCGACGCGGAGCACCACGGCATGTCGACGGTGTGGGCGGACGACGCCGGCGCGATGGCGTCGGTCGTCGACGAGCTGTACGCGCTCGGGCACCGCCGCATCGTCCACATCGCCGGTCTGCCGGGCCTCGCGCACACCGAGCGGCGCATCCGCACCCTGCGCGCCGAGGCCGAGCGGCGCGGACTGACCGAGGTGCGCTCCGTGACCACGGACTATTCGGACGCCGAGGGCGCCGCGGTCACGCGCCGCGTCATGGAGGGCGACACGCCCCCGACCGCGCTCGTCTACGACAACGACGTGATGGCCGTCGCCGGGGTCGCCGCCGCCGGTGAGCTGGGCTTCTCGGTCCCCGGCGACGTCTCGGTGGTGGCCTGGGAGGACTCCCCGCTGTGCCGCATGGTCAAGCCCTGGCTGTCGGCACTCTCCCGCGACACGGTCGAGTTCGGCCGCACCGCGGCCCAGGAACTGACGGCACTCCTGGACGGCGGCCCGTCGCGGACGGTGCAGGTGCCGCTGCCGGGCCTGATCGAGCGCGACAGCACGGGGGCGGCGCGGGGCGCCGAGATGGGCGCGAGCGCGGGCAACTGACCTGTGGCCGATGCCAGTTGCAGAGTTCTCGTCACGGACTCCCGCTCGCGTACCCCGCTCCCGTCAGTGGCCGTGCGGCAGCATCCGGCCGACGGCCTTCCACGCGTCGTGAACGCGGCCGTGATGAGCGGACGCTGCCACCGGCCCGGCCGCGCGCGGCGAAGGCATCGCCGGCGGCTCCCAGTCGCAGGGCGGAGCCGTACGGGCGGTGCGCGGTCCGCCGCACTCCTCCTCAGGCCCCCTGACCGCGTCGTGTTCCTTGAGCGCCACGCTGATGAGTGTCAGCAGGAGTGCCACGTCGTCGTCGCAGTCGAGCAGCACGGTGATCCACGAGGCGCCGGGGCGCACCCGGATCGCGGTGCTGTCGCGCAGCTGCGGAAGGAGGCGTTCGACCGCCGTCCGGGTGAGGTACAGATCTGCCGCATCGTTGGCATGGAAATGCACGATGTCGCACCCCGCTGTCCCGAAGGAGCGCCCTACGGCGCACCGGGGAGAGCCACTTACCAGGTTCGGCCACGACTCCAACTGGGTCATGGCGCGATGGGCCGCGGTCATGTGGACATGGTTGCGCACTCTTCACCCCGTCAACCAGCCCTATTCACGGCCTGCTTGATTAATCGGCGGTTTCGGGAACCTCACGGGGGCGGAAGGGGACGGACCGACCCGGTGTCGAGGCCCGCGAGCAGCGCTGCCCGGAACGTCTCGCGCCGGGCGCCGAGCCACGCCTGGATCCGGTCCCAGCGCTCCCAGCCGCCGCGGTCGCGCAGCGCCTGGACGTAGGCGGGGTCCCCGTCGGCCACGCGCCGGGCGACGAACGCCCGGCACACCTCGGCGGCCTGCTCGACGACCTCCGGCAGTTCGGCGCGCTCCCGCGGCGAGAGCCCGTAACCGTCCGCGAGGAGCCGCAGCCGGCCCGGGGCGTCCAACGGGTGGGAGGGGTCAGGTACCGGATAGAACGGGGCCGCGGACTCGGGGTCCCGCATCGGGACCCAGTAGCCGGCGGTCATCGCGACATCCCAGACCGGGCGCCCCGGGGCCGCCTGGTCGAAGTCGATCAGGGCCACGGCGCGGCCGTCCCGGAAGACGACGTTCTCCAGGCACACATCGTTGTGGCACAGCATCGTTCCGCCCTCGGGATCGGCCAGCTCCCCGGACCAGCCGGCGGACACGTCCACCGCGACGCGCGCACTCGCCTCGTGCAGCCGTCGCAGCAGGACCCCGACAGACCGGAGCGCGGTCTGCGACATGGCCCACGGCGGAAACGGCGGGACGGCCACGTGGCCGGGAACGAACCCCAACTGCTCACGCCCGTCGGCACGGACGCCGACCGGCACCGGAGCCGCGTCGAATCCCTGATGCCTCAGCGCCGCGAGGTAGGCGTGGAGCGCCCGGACATTCGGCGGTGCCGGCCGCTCGACCACGTCGCCCCGCCGGAAGACCGCGCCCGCGTTCATCATGCCGCCCGCCAGTTCGTGGCTGTCCGCAGGTCCCGTGTCCCCAGTCATGCCCGTCACACTAGCGGCGTGGCCCCGGCCGTGGTGCCCGAGTCGCTACGGTGCTGACGTGACCGGATCCGAGCACCTTCCGCTGCTCTTCCTCGACGTCGACGGGCCGCTGATTCCGTTCGGTGGCCCGCCGGACTGCTACCCGACGTATCCTCTGCGCCGACCGGGACGCCCCGACCCGCTGGGCGCGGACCTGAACCCCCTGCTGGCCAGGATCAACCCCGACTATGGGCCCCGGCTCGCGGCGCTCCCGTGCGAGCTCGTCTGGGCGACGACCTGGATGGACGACGCGAACGACTGCGTCGCCCCGCTGCTCGGACTGCCGCGGTTGCCGGTCGTGGACTGGCCGGATCCGCCGGTGCGGGAGGAGTGGCACGGCGCCCGCGGACTCCACTGGAAGACCCGCGCCCTGGTCGGCCTGGCGAAAGGCCGACCCTTCGCATGGGTCGACGACGAGATCACCGACATCGACCGCGCCTGGGTCCTCGCGCATCACGCGGACGGTGCCCTGCTGCATCGCGTAGACCCTCGACAGGGCCTCACCGAAGCCGACTTCGCCGTCCTGGACGAGTGGTTGCGCGCGGCCGCGGACTGACCCGGGGCGGTGCCGGCAGGACGGATGGTCAGACCGCCGCCGTCGCGGTGCCGTCGGTGAGGAGTTCCGCGATCACATGGCGGGCGATGTCGGCCATCACCGGGTTGCTCTCCCTGTAGTGCCGGAGCTCCAGAAGGGCGACCGACAGGGCCCAGCCGCGGCCCCGCGCCCAGGCGTCGTCGTCCGCGCCCGAGCCGGTCCGGAAGACCTCGCGCGCACCGGCGGGCAGCAGGTACCAGGCCGCGATGAGGTCGACCGCCGGGTCGCCCAGGCCGAGGCACCCGAAGTCGATGACGGCGCTGAGCCGTTCGTTCGCGACGAGCACGTTCCCTGGCTGCAGATCCGCGTGGATCCACACGGCGGGCCCGGCCCACCCGTGCGCCCGCAGGGCCGACTCCCAGACGGCGGTCGCCCCGTCCCCGTCCAGCTCAGCACGCAGCTCATGGATCGCCGAACGCGTCACCTCGTCCCGCTCCGCCAGCGGCTCGCTGCGGTAGGAAGCGGGCCCGCCGGTGGCGTCGACTCGCCGGAGTACGGTGACGAACTCCGCCAAGTCCTCTGCCAGCAGCGCCGGTTCGGGGGTGCGGCCCGGGGCGGGGTTGGCGCCGTCGAGCCAGCGGTAGACGGACCACGGCCACGGGTAGCCCTCGCCTGGAGTTCCCTTGCCCAGCGGCGTGGGGATGGCCACAGGGAGCGCTCCGGCGAGCAGCGGCAGCCACCGGTGCTCCTTCTCCACGTCCTGCGCGGAGCCCGCAAGCCGGGGGAGCCGCACGGCCATGTCCTCGCCGAGGCGGTACATGGCGTTGGACGTACCCGCCGAGACGACCTCGGTGAGCGCCAGCCCTGCCCACTCAGGGAACTGCGCGTCGATGAGCCGGCGCACCAACGAGGCGTCGATGTCCGCCTCTTCGGGCCGCAACTTACGAGCACACATGGAAGCCTTTCGCTTGAAGTGCTCTCCTCCCTTCGCAAGCTCGGGAAGGAGATTCCCACCTACCTTGCGGGGGCGGGCTTGGCGCCACGGGTGCGCCTGACGACTGCCCTCCCGGCAGCCGGGATCGCCACAAGTCCGATCCGGTACAGGTGCAAGATGTTCCGGGCCGCGTTCCAGTCGGCGTTGCCGGACCAGCCGCAGTCTGGGTTCTTGCACACGAACGTGGCCTGGCCTTCCCGGCTGCCGGGCGTGAGGAAGCCGCATCCGGAGCAGCGCAGGGAAGTGTTCGGGGCGGGGACCTTGACGAGGGTCCCGCCGTGGCGGGCGGCCTTGTACGTCAGCATGGTCACCGTGCGGCCCCATGCCTCCTGACTGATGGAGCGGTTCAGTCCGGACTTCTGCGCAACGTTGACTCCGGGGTTCTCACAAGTGCCCTTGGCCGACTTGACCATGTTCGTGATGTTGAGTTGTTCGACCACGAATGTGCCGTAGGTGCGGGCGAGGTTCGTGGTGGTCTGGTGCTGCCAGTCAACGACTCGGCGCGTGGCTCTTGCGCGGAGCTGCTTGATCTGGTCGTAGGTGCGGTTCAGCCGGTTGGAGCTGCGCGCCTTCGGCTTGTGGAAGGACTTGCGGTGCGCGGCCCGTTGTTCCAGGCGGAGCAGCTTGGCCTTTTCATCCGGGTTCAGCCACTTGTCCCGGTCGGCGGTGCCATCCGGGAGCCGGGCGGGTCGTCCGTGATCTTGATGGTTGCCATCGGACAGGGCAAGGGGAAGGTTGACACCGGCGTCGATGCCGATCTCAGGGCCACTGTGCGGCTCAGGCTTTGATTCCAGAGTCTGGACGCGGAAGGCGATATGCCATCCGAGTCCGTCTTTGACCAGCCGTGCCCCGGTGATCCGATTCTCCCTGTCGGCGAGCTTGCCGACAGGGAGAGCCTTGGTCCAGCAAAAGCGGACACGTCCGACCTTGGGGATGTTGACCATGCCCCATCGGCGGTGCACCCGCTTGATCTGCAGATCGCGGCCCTGTGGGATGTCGACAGACATGGCGGTGCGGAAACGGGCCTTGAAGTTCGGCTCGTCCGCCCGCCGGTCCCAGCAGTTCCGCCACGCCTGGAAGTACGTCTTCAGCACCGCCTGCGCGGCCTGAGCCGGGAGCACTCCGAGCCAGTCGATCTCCTTGCGCGCCTGGCGGATCGCAGCATCAGCGGCGACCAGGGAACGCTTGTCCTTGGGGAGCATCGTCCACCAGTCGTGGAGGCAGTTCCACATCGCTCGTGCGGCGTGCGCCTGGTCGTCCATGAGCCGGGTCTGTGCAGGCGTCAGCGCCAGCCGGGCACGGTGCCCGAACTGCCGCTTCTCCCAGACAAGTTCGCTCATCACGATCACTCTACGACGGTTGGCTTATGCTGACGCGCACTGAGGAGATCATGCGCGAGGTCTGCAGGGACTTCGAGGCCGAACTCAAGCAGTTCAACGGCGAGCAGGACAGGCCGCCGGCCCAGCTATTAACCGGCGGCGGCTCTCCGTCGGCCCTCACCCGGCTCGACGCCCGACCTGGGCGTCGAGCGCGGCGCAGAGCCAGTCGTGGGTGGCCCCCGGCGTCGGCCGCGAAGGACCGGTCAGCTCGGCGACGAGCTGCCAGTAGTGGTCGATCCGCGGATCCGCGGCCAGCACCCCACTGAGCGCACGGCGGAACGCGGGGGTGTCACGTACGCCCCGTGAGGCGGCGTAGGCGGAGACGAAGCAGTCCAGCGCCTCGCCCTCCCGGGGTGACCGCTGGTCGCACAGGTGCGGCGACGCCAGTGCGTAGGCCTCGCTGAGCCCCTCGTAGAGCACCCCGGGGCGGAACCCGTCTTCCGTACGATGTGCCGCCGGCTGGCCGCGGTCGCCGCCCTCGCAGGAGCGCGAGGTGAAGGCGTGCAGCCGGGCGAAGGTCAGGACGTGGGCCGGAGTCGGTTCCGACGGAGGCTGCGGTACGGCCTGTTCGAGGACGGCGGAGACGACATGCGCGGGCATCCGGGGCGGCAGCCACCGGCGCCAGAAGCGGGCCGGTGCGGCCGTACTGGGCGGGGCGGACATCGCGCCGACGAGCAGCAGCCGCTCGGCGCGCTCGGCGGGCGTGCAGTCCTGGAGCAGCTGAAGCGCGGCCTCCCTCCAGCGCAGCGCGGCCAGTTGAGAGCCGATGTCCCGCAACTGCCCCGCGACGACGTCCTCAAGAGTGCCGTCCAGCCCGTCCTCCTCGCGCAGGACGCGGCGCACGTCCGGCACCGGCAGGTCGAGGGCGCGCAGGGAGCGGATGACGCGGAGCCGGTCGAGCGCCTCAGGCCCGTACCGGCGGTGGCCGCCCGTACTGCGGGGGCCTTCGGGCAGCAGACCGCGGTCCGAGTAGAAGCGGACCGTCTTGACGGTGACGCCCGCGCGCTCGGCGAGTTCCCCGATGGACCACATGCTGTCGGCGGGCACGGCTTGAACCTCCCTCAGAGGGAGTTCCTACGGTACCGGCGAGCGCGGACGGCCGGTGCGGCCGGTCCGTGGACAACGGCGTGGGAGGAGACGGACATGACGGCATTCATTCTGGTGGCGGGGGCCCACACCGGCGGCTGGGTATGGCGGGAAGTGGCCACCGGGCTGCGGGACGCGGGGGCGCGGGCGTACGAAGTGACGCTCACCGGCATGGACGGCGGCGGTGGTGCGGCGGGGCCGGGCGTGGACCTGGAGGCGCACATCGAGGAGCTGGTCCGGCTGATCGACCGGGTCGAGGGGCAGGACGTGGTCCTTGTCGGCCATTGCTACGGCATCCACCCGGTGCGCGGTGCCGCGGACCGGCGCCCCGGGCGGATCTCCAGGATCGTCAACGTGGATGTCGGCATCCCCGGGAACGGCGACCCGGCCCTCAAGCTGGTGCCCGACCAGACGGACCGCGAGCGCGTGCTGAGCCTGGCCGGGGAAGACAGCGCCGGGACGCTGCCCGCGCCGGCGGTGGAGGAGTGGCAGCGCTGGGGCAGCGTCGCCGGCCTCCGGACCGAGGCGCTGGCACGGCTGACCGAACAGGCCGTTCCCCAGCCCCTGCCCACGCTCACCCAGCCGCTGCGGCTGTCCGGCGCGGTCGCCGAACTGCCGACGACCGGCGTCCTGTGCACGGCCAACGGGTCGAGCATCGCCGTGGTCGAGACCATGGTGGGCTTGGGTGATCCCGCTTTCCGGGCGCTCGCCGACCCGGGCGTCACCTTCTTCGAAATCGACACCGGGCACTGGCCGATGCTCTCCGCCCCGCGCGAGCTCGTGGACGTCCTGCTCCGGGCCGCCGCGGGGAAGGGACACCGGGTGGCCGCCGCGGTGCGCGAGCAGCCCAGGCATCTCCGGCCGTTCCTCATGGACGTCAAGGAGCGGCCTCGGGAGCGGACCGGTCGCGTCGACCTGCATCTGCCCGACGCCGACGGTCCCCGGCCGGCCGTGGTGTTCGTCCACGGTGGACCGGTACCGGCCGGTGCCCGTCCGACACCGCGCGACTGGCCCGCCTTCGTGGGCTATGCGCAGTACGTGGCGAACCTGGGAGGCGTCGGCGTGACCGTGGACCACCGGCTCCACGAGCTGACCGCGTACGGGCAGGCCGCCGACGACATCGCCGAGGCGATCGAGCTCGTACGGGCCGATCCACGGGTGGACGGTGAGCGAGTCGCGCTGTGGTTCGTCTCCGCCGGCGGGCTCCTTGCGGCCGACTGGCTCGCGGCGCCGCCGTCCTGGCTGCGGTGCGTGGCGGCCTCGTACCCGATTCTCGCGCCGCTGCCGGGCTGGGGGCTCGCCGACGGCCGGTTCCGCCCGGCGGCGGCGGTTCGTGGTGCGGGACGGCTGCCGATCGTGCTGACGCGGGTGGGGCTCGAACGCCCTGAAATCGCGGCGACGGTCGAGGAGTTCGTGTCCGCGGCCGTGGACTGCGGCGCCGCCCTCGAGGTGATCGACGTGCCGCTCGGCCACCATGGCTTCGAGACGATCGACCCCACCGACGCGTCGCGCGACGCGGTGGACCGGGCGGTGCGCTCGGTGTTCGGACACCTGGGGGCAGGGACCGACTAGGGCGTGTCCGCATCCGGGGTGAGGGTGTGGACCGCGTCGAGGAAGACCCGGCGGTCGGCCGCGGGGAGCCGGGCCAGGAGGCGGTCCTCGTGCGCGTGGATGTCGGCCTGCGCGGACCTGCGCAGGCGCCGGCCGTCGTCGGTGATGGAGAGGAGCCGGACCCGGCGGTCGTGCGGGTCCGGGGCGCGGGAGATCAGACCGGACTCCTGCAGCGTGTCCAGCGTGGAGATGATCCGGGTCTTGTCGGCGCCGATCGCCGTCGCGAGCGCGGCCTGGGTGCGGACGGGGCCGTCGTCCAGGCAGCTGAGGACGACGTATCCCCACATCGAGATCCCGTGCGCCGCGAGTACGGGCAGCTCGGCGGCGATGAGGGACCGCACCAGGGGCTGCAGCATCGCGGCGAGGTCGCGCCGTCCGCGGTTCTTGGCCATCACGCGCCGATGATAGACGTTGACATGTGATAGGCGTGGGCAGATGATAAGCGTATGCCTACGAATAAGGATCTGGTCGCCCTCGACGCGGAAGCGGTGCGTGCGAGCGTCGACGTGGTGGCGCGGGCGACGGCCGGGGACCTGGCCAGGCCGACGCCGTGCGCGGGGTGGACGCTGCGTGACCTGCTCGGCCACATGACCGCGCAGCACCATGGATTCGCCGCGGCCTCGCGCGGAGAGAAGGACATCGCCCTGTGGCGGCCGCGTCCCCTCGGGGACGACCCCGTCGAGGCGTATCGCGAGGCCGCCCAGCACGTCCTGGAGGCCTTCGCCGTCGAAGGGGTGACGGAGCGGGCGTTCCCCCTCCCGGAGATCCGCGACGGCGGAGCCTTCCCGGGAGCACAGGCCGTCAGCTTCCACTTCATCGACTACGTCGTGCACTCCTGGGACGTGGCGCGGACGCTGGGGCACGCGGTGACGTTCGACCCCGAACTCCTCGACGTGGCAATGGCCGTGGCGCGGGCGGTGCCCGCAGGGGAGGCGCGCCGCGGCCCCCATGCGGCTTTCGCGCCGGCGGTCACGGCCGCCGGCGGGTCCCGGCTGGACGAGATCGTCGCGATCCTGGGCCGCTCACCGGTATGGCGGCCGGCCCCTGCCTAGGGTCTTTCGTGCGGAGTGCTCGGCCCGACAGCGGTGGGCCGGTCACCCACTCCGTCCCGCGAGGACCCCGCGCGGGGTGAGCCGGTTGCGGAGCGCTCCGAACAGGGCGTCCGCGGCCAGCGCCAGGACCGCCACCCACAGAGCGGCGGCGATCACCCCCGACAGGCCGTACGACACCTGGTTCAGGATGATGTCGCCGAGTCCGCCGCCGCCGGCGACCGCGGCCAGGGTCGCGCTGGAGATGACGTACACCGCCGCGATCCTGATGCCGGTGAAGAGCACCGGCAGGGCCAGGGGCAGTTCGATGCGGGTGAGGATCTGCCACTCCGTCAGTCCCATGCCGCGTCCGGCGCGCACCAGATCCGGGTCCACCTGCTCGACCGAGAGGTACGCGTGTGTGAGCACCGGTGGAATCGCCATCACCACCAGTGCCGTCAGTACATTGACGAATCCGATGCCGAGCAGCCCGAGGAAGATCGCGATGAGCGCCAGCGACGGCAGCGCACGGCCGATGTTGGAGATGCTGACGGTGAGGAAGGAACCCTTGCCGCGGTGGCCGAGCCATACGCCGAGCGGGAGGGCGAGGACGAGGGCCACCGCGACGGCGGCGGCCGACAGCTTCAGATGGTCCACCGTGCGGTCGGCCAGAAGCCCGAAGTGGTCGGCCATGAAAGTGAAACTGGCGAAGAAGGTGTGCATCAGACGGTCCTCCGCGTCCGGGCCCACGGCGTGAGCAGCCGTCCCACCAGCACGATCAGTCCGTCGGCCGCCAGCGCGAGCGCAACGGCCAGCAGCCCGGCCCCGATGAACTGGGTGTTGAACGGCGACTGAAGGCCCTGGATGATCGGCGATCCCAGCCCCTGGTCGATGATGAACGCGGCGACCTCCACCACGCTGATCGTGGTCACCGTCGCCACGCGCAGCCCGCTGATCACCGCGGGCAGAGCCAGCGGGAGTTCGATGCGCCAGAGGATCTCGCGCCGCGTGAGCCCCATGCCCTCGCCCGCCCGGCGCACCTCCTCCGGCACCTCACCGAGGCCCGTCAGCGACGACTTGAACAGCACCATCAGCGTGTACGACACCAGCGCGATCTCCGCGGTGAGGACGGAGAGGCCGAACACCGGGACGAGCAGCGTGAACAGGGCCATCGGCGGGATCGTGTAGAGGAACGAGGTCAGACCGCCGAGCGGCTTCACCAGGCGGCGCCGGAAGTGCGCGAGCAGCGCCAGCGGAAACGCGATGAGGAAGCCGACACCGACCGCGATCACCGTGAGCCGCACATGCTGGACGAGCGCGGGCCCGAACATGCTGGAGAAGTTGGCGGTGAACCAGTCGACGCAGAACAGGCCGTTGTCGCGGACGCAGGAACTGACCGTTCCGAAGTCCGGGATCACCGGCTGCGGGCCGGCCGCCGCGAGCAGGGCGGAACTCACGCCGCCTCCCTGATGAGGTCCACGGTCACGCTGCCGACGGTCTTCCCCGACTCGTCCGCGACCGGCAGCCGATCGGCGCCTCCCGCGAGCAGCGCCGACAGCGCGGTCCGCAGGGTGTCGCCGGTGCGGAGCGACGCCTCGTCGTCGCCGGTCGCCGGGTCGAGCTTCAGCTCGCCGAGGCTGCGCAGCGTCAGCGCCTTGAGACCGCGGTCCGTGCCGACGAAGCGCGCCACGTAGTCGTCGGCGGGCTCGCGAAGGATGCGTTCGGGGCAGTCGTACTGGAGGAGCCTTCCGCCCTTGGCGAGGATCGCGACGCGGTCGCCCATGCGGACGGCCTCGTCGATGTCGTGGCTCACGAACAGCGTGGTCTTGCGGACCTGTTCGTGCAGCCGCAGGAACTCGTCCTGCATGTGCTCGCGCGTCACCGGGTCCAGCGCGCCGAACGGCTCGTCCATCAGCATGATCGGCGGGTCCGCGGCCAACGCCCGTGCGATGCCGACGCGTTGGCGCTGCCCGCCGGACAGCTGGGCGGGATAGCGGTCCGCGTACTCCTTGTGGGGAAGGCCGACCAGTTCGAGCAGTTCGCGGACGCGGTCGGCGGTCCGTGACCGCTTCCAGCCCAGGACCTGCGGGACCGTCGCGATGTTCTCCTCGATCGTCATGTGCGGGAAGAGCCCCGCCTGTTGGATGACGTAGCCGATGGAGCGGCGCAGTTCGATGACGTCCTGGTCGCGGATGCTGCGCCCGTCGATGCGGATGTCGCCGGACGTCAGCTCGGTGAGCCGGTTGACGAGGGTGAGTGCGGTCGTCTTGCCGCAACCGGACGCCCCGAGCAGGACGCAGATCTCCCCGGCCGGGACGGTCAGGGACAGTGCGTCCACGGCGGGTTCGGCGGAACCCGCGTAGGTCTTGGTGGCCGCGTCGAAGACGATGTCGGCAGCGCTCTGCATGATCGTGGGCTCCTCGGTCACTTCAGGTCGTTGGCGCGCAGGAATCGGTCGGCGACCTTCGCCGGGCTCAGCCGCATCATGGCGGCGGCCTCGTTCAGCGCCTGCATGGCCTTCTCGGTGAGCAGCGCGTTCACCGCGTCGAGCGGCTCGGTGAGCCGGCTGCCGTACCGCTCGACGAGCGAGCGCCGCACCACCGGCGACACGTTCTGGAAGCCGAAGATCGCCTGGTCGTCCTCCAGGACGGTGAAGTCGTAGCGCCGCAGCTGGGGGTCGGTGGTGAAGACGTCGGCGGCGTCCACGTCACCGTTCTTGAGTGCCGGGTACTGCAGGCCGATGTTGAGCGGCCTGACCTTCATGGCGGAGAGCCGGTACGCCTTGACGATGGCGTCGTAGCCGAGCGGGCCCGTGATGTTGTCGGGGTACTCGGCGTACGAGATCCGCCCCATCCGGCGCAGATCGCCGACGGTCCGCAGTCCGTACTTGCGGGCGTCGGAGGTGCGCACGGCGACGGCGTTGCGGTTCTGGAACGGGGTGGGTCTCAGCAGGGCGAGACCGCGCCCCGCCTCGAACCTCTTCGCCGCCTCAAATGTTCCGTGCGCCGTGACCGGCATCCTCTTCGGCATCGCGAACGTCTGGAGGATGACGCCCGTGTACTCGGGATAGAGGTCGATCTGGCGGCTGCGCAGCGCTCGGTCGATGATGTCGGCGCTGCCGATGTTCGACTTGAGGACGACCTGGAAGCCACGGGCCGTGAGGATCTGCGCGTACAGCTCGCCCATCACCCACGACTCGGTGAACTGCTTCGAGCCGACGGTGATCACGGGGCCGGTGCCCGCGACGGAGCCGGCCGCCGTGCTCACCCCGGCGGCGGCCGCGACGGCGAGGGAGCCGGTGAGCAGGGTGCGGCGGCGCATGCTCACACTCCCTGGCGAGGTATCACGGCATCGGTGGTGCGGTGGTACACGCGGTCGTCCCCCTCGTGGGCGGTGATGGTGTTCGTGACGGTGAACGCCGCGGTGTCCGCGCTCATATGACTGATCGTCACAATTTTCCAGTGCCAGTCGCCGCGCCCGCCCTCCTCGGTGCGTTCGCACTCGACGAGCGCGGAGTGCGGATCGCCTTCGGTGAGCGTGAAGCGGTCGACGCTGTCGGTGCGCCGCCAGGCCCCGTCCGCGAGGTCGGTGAACTCGCCGTCGTCGACGCGAAGGGTGACGACGGTCGTGCCGCTCACCGGATCGTGCTCGACGCGGCGCCCGGTGACCCCGGGGGACTGGCGCAGCGGCGCGGGCAGATCCGGCAGGGGCTCCCCGTACGGGCGCAGCTTCGCGTCGTCGGCGCTCGCCGGGCGTACGGGCAGGTGCAGCGCTGCGGACGGCGCCGGGTGGAGCGTGACCGTGACGGGCAGCGGCGAGGGCCAGGCCAGGGGCCAGTACGAGGCCGAGACTGCGACGCGGACGCGGTGACCGGGCGCGAAGGAGTGCGCGGTCGCCACCAGCGGCACGGTCACGTCGTAGACGTGCCCCGGCTCAAGAGCCTGCGGCTCCTCGTGGCCGTCGCGATGGGTGAGGTTGAGCAGGCCGCGCGTGACGAGACGTGAACTGCCGTCGGGTGCCACGTCGTTGAGACGTACGGCGAGCTGCGCGTCGGGGCCGTCGGCGCTGACCCGAAGGGTCACGGTCGGCACGCCGAGGATCTCGGCGCTCTCGTCGAGGGGCACGGTCGTGAAGGTGTGCGAGAGACCGTCGTCACCGCCCTGCGGCCCGAACTGACCGGCTGCGTCGCCGAACTGGAGCCAGCTGCCACCCGCGGTGCCGATCATCCGGGTGCTGTCGAGGTGCACGGCCCGCTCGCGCAGCGGATCGCTCCCGGCGGTTGTCCCCGCCGACTCGCCGCCCAGGGCGTACGCGCGCCGCTCGATCCGGGGCGACGGCCAGCTCTCCTCGGCGACCCAGCGCCCCGGCCGCACATCGCGGTCGCTGCCGGGCGCCGCCCACTCGGGCATCCACACCCGCAGCGCCGGATCGTCCAGGGCGCCGGTGTCCCGCCCGCGCAGAAACTGGTCGAACCAGCGCACGACCTCGGCGTGGAAGTCGATGGCCGGCCCGGGCTCGGCCTGGTGCGGATAGGTGTGGGCCCACGGCCCCACCAGCCCCCGCACCGGCACTTCGAGCCCCTCGAGCAGACGCAGTACGGCCCCGCAGTACGGGTCGTACCAGCCGCCGACGGCAAGCACCGGCGCCTGGATCGCGCCGAAGTCCTCGCACACGGACCCGTGCTTCCAGTACGCGTCGCGCGCCTGGTGCCGCAGCCACTCCTCCACGTACACGGGGGTGTCCGCCATCCGCCGCAGCCACTGCTCGCGCCAGCCGTCGCCGACGACGGCCGGATCGGCGGGGCGGGCGTTGTAGGCCAGCATGGTCGACGCCCACGGCAGCATCTCGGAGGCGATCAGCGAGCCGCCGGTGTAGTGGACGTCGTCCGCATACCGGTCGTCCGTCGAGCAGACCGTGACGACCGCCTTGAGCGCGGCCGGGCGCAGCGCGGCGATCTGGAGGCCGTTGAAACCGCCCCAGGACTTGCCGATCATGCCGACGTTCCCGTCGCACCACGGCTGCCGCGCCAGCCAGTCGATCACCTCGACGCCGTCGGCCAGTTCCTGCTGCGCGTACTCGTCGAGCATCAGCCCGTCCGAGTCGCCGCTGCCGCGCAGGTCGACGCGGACGGCGGCGTAACCGGCCTCGGCGAAGCGGGCGTGGAGGCTGTTGTCGCGGGCCGCGGTCGCGTCGTTCTTGCGGTAGGGGATGTACTCGAGGACCGCGGGGGCGGGGCGGCTCCCGGCGGCGGGCAGCCACACGCGGGCGGCGAGCCGCGTGCCGTCCGCCAGGGGGATCCAGAGGTGGCGCAGCAGATTCGACGGTGCGTCGGGCAAGGTGAAGAACTCCTCGCGAACGAAGGTCACATGCGTAGGTCCGGGCGGGACGGCAAGGCCCCGCCCACCGCTACTCAACGGCCGTTCAGTAGCGGATGACTGGGCACCCTACCCGCGGCCCCCGCGCGCCGTAACCCCGTGTTTCACCAGTTGGGATCGGGCGGGGCAGAGTGGGGACATGGACACCACGGACAGTTCCGTACAGGACACCCGGCCGTCGTACAGGCTGATTCCGGGGAGCGCGGCATCGCCCGTCCTCCTCCACGTGCCGCACGGCTCGCGTGTCGTGCCGCCGCACGTGCGGAAGGGCATCGTGCTCGACGACGCCTCCCTGGAACGGGAGTTGGACCTGATCACGGACGCTCGCACGCAGGACATCGCCGAACTCGCCGCACGCGACGCGGCGGTGACGCCCTGGCGATTCGTCAACGAGCTGTCCCGCCTCGTCGTGGACCCCGAGCGCTTTCCCGACGAGCGCGAGGAAATGAACGCGGTCGGGATGGGCGCGGTGTACACCCGCACCACACACCGCGAAGTCCTCAGGCCCGAACCACCCGCCGATGGTCCGGAGCTTCTCGACGCCTACTTCCATCCCTACGCCGCCGCGATGACGGACGCGGTCGAGGACCGGCTCGCCGCCGCCGGGCGCGTGGTGATCGTCGATGTGCACTCGTACCCGAGCCGGGCCCTGCCCTACGAGCTCCACGGCGCGGGTCCGCGCCCGCCCGTGTGCCTGGGCACCGACCCTTTCCACACCCCCGACGCGTTGCCGGCGCAGGCGCGCGCAGCCTTCGAGGGGCTCGGGGACATCGCCCTCGACACCCCGTTCGCCGGGACGTACGTGCCGTTGCGGCACTACGGCAAGGACCCGCGGGTCAGCGCACTCATGATCGAACTCCGGCGGGACGTCTACCTGGACGAACCGGTGACGCCCGCGCCGGGCCTGTCGAAGGCGGCCGCCGCGCTGGCGCGACTGGTGGACATGATCGGCGGCGCGGGCGACTGAGCCGGACGCGCCGGAACGGACCGCCCCGGGCGAGCGGATTCTTTGCCGAAGCGGCAAGAAGGGTCGGTGCCGCGCGACGGCCCGTTGCATGATCGGCGTCAGGGCCGCCACCGCCGGTTGCACCCGGCGGGGCCGCACGGTGTCTACAGGAGGTCGCATGTCGCAGCAGGCCGCGGAAGCCACACACCGACTGGTCGACGGGCCCGCGGGCCGGATCCACCTCGTGGAGCAGGGCGCCGGGCCGCTGGTCCTGCTCGTGCACGGGTTCCCCGAGACCTCGTACTCGTGGCGCCGCCAGCTGCCGGCGCTCGCGGCGGCCGGATACCGGGCCGTCGCCCTGGACGTCCGAGGCTACGGCCGCTCCTCGAAGCCCGCGGATCCGGCCGCCTACAGGATGCGCGACCTGGTGGACGACAACGTCGCCCTCGTGCACGCCCTCGGCGAGCGGTCCGCGGTGCTCGTCGGGCACGACTGGGGCGCGAACATCTCCGCCCACTCGGCGCTGCTCAGGCCGGACGTCTTCCGCGCGGTCGCGCTGCTGAGCGTCCCCTACACGCCGCCCGGCGGACCGCGGCCCAGCGACGTCTTCGCGGGCATGGGCGGGGACGAGGAGCTCTACGTCTCGTACTTCCAGGAGCCCGGAAGGGCGGAGGCGGAGATCGAGCCGGACGTGCGCGGCTGGCTCGCGGGCATCTTCGCCGCGCTGTCGGCCGACACGATGCCCGCGCCCGGCGCACCCGACCCGCACTTCGTCCCCCGGGGTGGAAGGATGCGCGACCGCTTCCCCGCCGGCCGGCTCCCCGCCTGGCTCGACGAGGCCGAACTCGACGTGTACGCGGAGGAGTTCGAACGTACGGGGCTGACCGGAGCGCTCAACCGCTACCGGAACATGGACCGGGACTGGGAGGACCTCGCGGCCCATGAAGGCGCCCCCGTCACCCAGCCGTCCCTGTTCATCGGCGGAGCCCTGGACGCGTCCACCACGTGGCTGTCCGACGCCATCGCTGCCTACCCGGCCACTCTGCCGGGCCTGCGCTCGTCGCACCTCCTCGACGGCTGCGGCCACTGGATCCAGCAGGAGCGCGGCGAAGACGTCAACCGCATCCTCATCGAGTGGCTGGCCGGGCTCCCCGACGCCTGAGGGGTCCCCTGCCAGGTGCGCGCTGCGGTGACGGGATTCCTGGAAGATATTCGGGAGGAGCTGTCGATCCGCCCCCGCTCCGTTCGACGCAAGGGTGAGAGCGGGAACGGCCCCGCTACCGTCACCACGAAGGAGACGTCATGCCGAAGCTCCGCGTACACAACATCACTGTCTCGCTCGACGGATTCGCCGCCGGTACCGACCAGCGCATGGACGCGCCCTTCGGCGACGGGATCGACGACAGCCTGCACGACTGGATGTTCGCCGCGATGAAGGACCACGCCGACGGCAAGCAGGGCACCGACGTCGACTTCGTCGCGCGCAGCGAGGACAACATCGGCGCCACGATCATGGGCCGCAACATGTTCGGCCCCTGTCGCGGACCGTGGGAGAACGAGGCGTGGACCGGCTGGTGGGGCGACAACCCACCGTTCCACCACCCGGTGTTCGTGCACACGCACCACACGCGTCCGTCGGTGTCGATGAAGGGCGGAACGGACTTCCACTTCACCGACGAGCCCGTCCAGACGGTCCTCGCCAGGGCCTACGAGGCGGCGGACGGCAAGGACGTGCGCATCGGCGGGGGCCCGGCCACGATCCAGCAGTACCTGCGCGCCGGCCTCGTCGACGAACTGCACCTGGCCATCGTGCCGCTCCTCGTCGGCAAGGGCGAGCGCCTGCTCGACAACCTCGGAGACGGCGTCGACGGCTACGAGGTCGTGGAACTCGTCAGCTCCCCGGCGGTCACGCACGCACGTCTGGTCCGCCGCTCCTGGGCCGGCGAATGACCCGGCAACCGGCGACGGTCACTTACGGGCCACGTAGTACACGTTGAGGATGTCGCCCTCGACCTGCTCCACGTCGATGTCACCGAACCCGGCGTCGGCGAGCATCTGCAGCGCCCGCTGCCGCCCCCACACCGAGCCGAGCCCCGCGCCGCCCTCGCCCAGCGACACGGTCATGCAGTAGAAGACCGAGAAGGTGTACAGGGCGGGGCCGAGGGGATGGTCGATGTTCTCCTCCAGATTGCTGGAGGCGGAGATGTCGCCCATGAGGAACACGCCGTCGTCGCGCAGCGCGGCGGCCACCGCGTCCAGGGTGCGCGCCGGGCGGGCCAGGTCGTGGATCACGTCGAACGCCGTGATGAGGTCGTACGTACCGCTCAGATCGGCGCTGTCGACCACGTCGAACCGGACGTTGTCGAGGCCGAGCCGCTCCGCCTCGGCGCGTGCGGCCGCGATGCCGTTCTGGGACATGTCGATGCCGCGGAACCGGCTGGCGGGGAACGCCTGGGCCAGCAGATTCACCGCATGGCCCTGCCCGGTCCCGACGTCCAGCGCGTCGATTCCGGCGCGCAGCCGCTCCGTCAGGCCCGGCGCCAGCGGAACGATCGTGTCGACCAGGGCCACGTCGTAGACGCGCCCAGTCTCCTCGGCCTGGAGCTCCTGGAACCGCGGATACGAGGAGTAGGGGACGCCGCCGCCCTTGCGGAACGCGTCGAGGACCTCGTCCTCGACAATGCCGAGGAGCGCGAGGTCCTGAAGGAGCGAGGCCATGTTCTCCGGCCCCGCTGCCCGGGTGAGGGAGGCGGCGTGCTCGGGAGGGAGCCAGTACGTGCCGTCGGCCGGCCGGTACTCGACGACCCCGGCGACGGTCAGGCCGCCGAGCCACTCCCGTACGTACCGCTCGTCGAGATCCGCGGCCTTGGCGATCTGGACGCTGGTCGACGGCGGAAGAGGCGCCATCGTGTCGAAGAGCCCTGTCCGATGGCCGAGGCTGCACAGATAGCCCAGACACGCGTCATTGACCACCTGGGCCATGCGCCCGGCGAACTCTTCCTTCCGCCCGGAATCGACTGCCTGCCCGGTCGTCATCGTGGACTCCTTCCGGCGGGACTGCGGCACCACCCTCCCCGAGAGCACGACGCCGACGCGGCACCGCCCACAGCGTGACCGTTCGGCACCTTTTATCCTGATTCTACGCTGGGCGTTCCGAGGCGCCCCCGGCTTCGCGGCCTATCGCCCAGCGGCTTCCGGCCAGGCCCGTGTCGCCCTACTGGGCGATGGCCGCACGAGGCCGTTCTTGCTGCAATGGGCGCAGGCCGTGATTCAGGGATGGTGCACGATGACCGACAGACTGGCCACCGAGGCCGGTGACGAGGACGGCCCGCCGAGCGGCGCCGTGCTCGGGGCCCCTTGCTGGGTGAGCCTCGCGGCGCACGACCTGGCCGTCACCAGAGCGTTCTACGAGGCCGTGCTCGGCTGGGAATTCCGTCCGGGCCGACTCGGCGACGGGTTCGCCGTCGCGATGTCGGACGGCAGACCTGTGGCGGGCATCGGCGCGGTGGCGCCCACCCTCGGCGTGGCCACGGCCTGGCTGCCGTACTTCGGCGTCGGCGACCCGGACGAGACCGCGAGCCGGGTGCGCGAACGCGGCGGCACCGTCGGCGTGGGCCCGATCCCCTTCCCCCTGGGCCGCGCCGCACTGCTCGCCGACAGCAGCGGCGCCGCCTTCGGGATCTGGTCCGGTCACCTCGTACGGGACTGGAGCGGATGGCACCCGGAGGCGCAGGTCGGGCTCCGGCTCGTGACCAGGAACGCCTTCGACGCCGCCATCTTCTACGGCGAGGTCCTGGGCTGGACCCGGCCCGGTGGCTGTGACGTCCGCTACGAGAACGAGGAGGTCATCCTGGTCTGCGACGGACTGGCCATGGCCCGGATCACCTCCGGTGCCGTAGAGGCGGCCCCGGATCCCGACGTCCGGCCGCACTGGGAGGTCCAGTTCACCGTGGACGACATCGCCGAGTGCACCCGCGCGGCGCTCAAGCACGACGGCACCGTGACGGGCGAGTGGGAGGACGAGGCCGGACACTGGGCCACCGTGCGGGACGCCCAGGGTGCGCAGTTCACGGTGTTCGCACCCCGTGCGGGCGCCTTGGCGGGGTGAGCGCCCCGGTCACCGGAGGAGCAGCTGGACGACGGCGAACGTCCCCACCGTCACGACGAGGGCGCGCAGGACGCCGGGGCTGAGGCGCCGGCCTGCCTTCGCGCCGAGCTGACCACCGACTGCGGAACCCGCCGCGATGAGCAGTACAGCCGTCCAGTCGAAGTCGGCGACGAAGACGAAGAAGAGGGCGGCGACGGCGTCGACGAGGGCGACCAGGACGTTCTTGACGGCGTTCAGGCGTTGCAGCGGTTCGTCCAGAAGCATGCCCATCAGCGCCACGTAGAGGATTCCCTGCGCGGCGGAGAAGTAGCCGCCGTAGACGCTGGCGAGCGTGAGGGAGGTGAACAGGAGTGGTCCCACGTCGCCGCGCGGGCGGGCGCCGGACCGCGCGCGCCGTCGCCGTACTCGGCCGCTGATCAGCGGCTGGAACGCGACCAGGACGACGGCGAGGCCGACGAGGACCGGCACGATCGTCTCGAACGCCGCGGCCGGAAGGGTGAGCAGAAGCGTGGCGCCCGCGAACCCGCCGAGCACGGCACCGGTGCCCAGTTTCAGGATGCGCCGCCGCTGCCCGCCGAGTTCGGCGCGGTAGCCGATGGCGCCGCTGATGGACCCCGGGATCAGGCCGAGCGCGTTCGACACCGTGGCGGTGACGGGCGGCAGACCGGTGGCGAGCAGAACGGGGAACGTGATCAGCGTTCCTGAGCCCACGGCGGTGTTGATGGCCCCGGCGCCCACCCCGGCGGCACAGACGGCGACCATCTCCCACAGCGTCACCGCGCCTCGCTCTTCACCGATTCGTCTCGCATGCCGCAGACGTTAGGCCGCGGACAGTTCGGCGCGTGTCGAAGTGTCCTCGGGGGCCGAAGCCGGGGTGCCGAACCCTCCCCGAAGCCCTCGTGAAACTAAGATCGGCGCACAGGGGAGGGGAGCCGGATGGACCGGAACATACGCAGTGTCGACGACGTACTCGCGCTCCTGGACGGGCTGTTCGCGCCGGAGGCCGACCGCTGGACCGGCGGCGCGGCCACCTGGTGGGACGGCTTCTACGCGGACCGCACCAGGCCCGTGCCGTTCTTCGCGGACAAGCCCGACGAGAACCTCGTGTCCTATCTCCGGCGCGAGCTGGTCACCCCGGGCCGCGCACTCGACCTCGGCTGCGGCCCCGGGCGCAACGCGATCCACCTCGCGTCGCACGGTTTCGAGGTGGACGCGGTCGACCTGTCACCGGAGGCCATCGCCTGGGCCGAGGAACGGGCGGTAGAAGCGGGCGCCGCCATCACCTTCCACTGCGGCGACGCCTTCGCCCTGGCCGACGCCGAACTGCGCGGCCCGTACGACCTGATCTACGACTCCGGCTGCTTCCATCATCTGCCGCCGCACCGCCGGATCAGTTACCTCGACCTCCTCGACCGCACCCTCGCCCCCGGCGGCCGACTCGCCCTCACGTGCTTCGCGTCCGGCGCGATGGGCTCGGAGGTGGCCGACGCCGACCTCTACCGCGGGTCCGGCCTGCACGGCGGACTCGCGTACACGCCGGAGTCCCTGCGCTGGATCTTCTCCGACCTGACCGAGGTCGAACAGCGCCGCATGCGCGACGAGGCTCCGGAATCGCCGAGCTTCGGCGAACCCTTCCTCTGGACGGCCCTGTTCCGGCAGGACCCCTGATCCGCCAGGGAGTTAAAGGGGCAGGGAGTTGAGGAAGTGGACCAGTGCGGTGTTGAAGTCCTCCGGCTGTTCCATGTTCGGCAGGTGTCCCGCGTGGTCGACGACGGTGAGGGTCGCGTGCGGGACCAGGCGCTGGATGCCCTGGGCGTCCTCGGGCGGGGTGTACACGTCGTCCGCGCCCACCACGACGAGGGTGGGAGTGGTCGTGGCCGCCAACGTCGTGCGGTAGTCGGCGCGTTCGGCACGCCCGCGCAGCGCCGCGGCGGCGCCGGCCGGGTCGGTGGTCCGCATCATCTCTGTGACGTGCGCGGCGACTTGCGGCATCGCGGTGACGTTGTAGGCGGCCAGCATCTTGTCGATGACCTCACCCGCGTAACCGTCCATACCCTCCGCGAGGAGCCGGTCGGCGAGGCGGTTGCGGAAGGCCTTGCCCTCGTCGGTCTCGGCCACCGGTGAGGTGTCGGCGAGCACCAGGGCGCGCACGCGGCGCGGGTGGCTGTGCTGGAACTCCATGGTGATCTGGCCGCCCATGGACACACCGCCGACAACCGCGCGGTCGAGCTCCAGGTGGTCGAGCAGAGTGGCGATGTCGTCCGCGAAGGCGGGGAACAAGGTCATCCCCGCGACCGTGTCGCTGTCTCCATAACCGCGCAGGTCAGGGGCGATGAGACGGTATCCGGCGGCGCTGAGCGCGGCGGCCTGGGGGCGCCACATGCTGCGGTTGAAGGGGTGGCCGTGGATCAGGACGACGGGCATGCCGTCCGCCGGGCCCAGGTCGTCGAAGTGGATCGTGGCACCGTTCGAAGTGATGCGGCTCATGCGGGCACTCTAGGGCCGCGATCATGACCGGCGGGCGGCGGGCGGCGGGCGGCGGGCAGCGGGCGGCGGGCGGCGGGCGGCGGGCGGGGCATCACTGAGAGACGCGGGGCCGTGACCCCGCGTCGCAGCGTGTGACGGTGTGGGCGGCCGGCCTGTTCGTCAGTTGTGGCCGAACTTCCGCGGCTGCTTGTGCGAGTGGTGCTCCGAGATCCGGCGTGCGGGCTCTTCGGACGGGTCGGTCGCCTTAGTCATCGGCTCCGGCGTCGCCCGCTTCTCGGCGGTGGAGCTGTGGTCATGGCCGTGGCCGCCCGATCGGGCGCCGCGGTTCTGGCGGCTCTGTTTCTTGCTCATGATCGTTCCTCCTGGCCGGAATGCGCCGGAGTGCCCGGCGACAGGCCGGCCACTCCCAGACTTGCACGCCGCCGCAGAAGGTGCATGTCGGGCGGGATCGGGCTCGTGACCTGGGACTCTTGCCTTCTGATCACCCGGTCGTTAAGGTTTTCTGCGTCTCTGTTGTCTCCGATTGAGGTGGACGTTGCGCATCTGAGGATCGCGATCACCGCGCCGTACGGCCTTCGCCGCCGTACGCCCGTCACGCCGTAGCGGCCGTTCCGTGCCGCCCGTGACCCCGCGTGGATGCGACCTCGGTGCATGAGCCGTCCCCGATGATCTCTCGGACAGCCGCACCCCCTTTCCGGGTTCTCGGATTTCCGCCTTCCCGGTTCGGTCGTCGCGTGGTGCTCGCATACGTAGCCCTTTCCCACCGCGCCTGCGAATGCGAGATACACCATGGCGACACCCACCGCGCCCAGCGCCTCCCTGACCTGCTCCGCCCTCTCCTTCCAGTGGCAGGACGGCACCCCCGTCCTCGACGGGCTCTCCCTCGCCATCGGCCGGGGCCGCACCGGACTCGTCGGCACGAACGGCACCGGAAAATCCACCCTGCTGCGCCTGCTCGCCGGTCAACTCACCCCCTCCCAGGGGTCGGTGACCGTCGGCGGCAGCCTCGCCCACCTTCCGCAGAACATCACCCTCGACACCGCGCTGCGCGTCGACCAGGCCCTCGGTATCGCCGAGCGGCGCGCCGCGCTGCGCGCCATCGAGAACGGTGACGTGAGTGAGGAGCACTTCGACACGGTCGGCGACGACTGGGACGTCGAGGAGCGGGCCCTCGCGACACTCGGCTCACTCGGCCTCGCGGACGTCGAACTCGACCGCACCGTGGGCCAGTTGTCCGGCGGAGAGACCACCCTCCTGCGCCTGGCCGCCCTGCTCCTGGAGCGACCCGACGTCCTCCTGCTGGACGAGCCGACCAACAACCTGGACGTCTTCGCGCGGCGCAGGCTCTACGAGGCCGTCGATTCCTGGCGCTCCGGCGTCCTCGTCGTGGTCAGCCACGACCGCGAACTCCTCGAACGGGTCGACCGCATCGCCGAACTGCGCTCCGGCTCCGTGAACTGGTACGGCGGCGGCTGGTCCGCGTACGAGGAGGCGCTCGCCACCCAGCAGGAGGCGGCCGGGCGGATGCTGCGGGCCGCCGAGGCCGACGTGCGCCGGCAGAAACGCGAACTGGAGGAGACCCAGATCAAGGTGGCCCGCCGCGCCCGGCACAGCAAGAAGATGGACGCCCAGCGCAAGGCCCCGAGAATCGTCGCGGGGGAGAAGAAGAGGTCCGCTCAGGAGTCCGGCGACAAACTGCGCGGGCTGCACGAGGACCGGCTCAGCGACGCGCACGAGCGGCGCGAGGAGGCCGCGGAGGCGATCCGCAACGACGCCGAGATCCGCGTGAGCCTGCCCCATACCGCCGTACCCACGGGCCGTACAGTCCTCAACATCGACGAACTGAGCCTCCCGCACGGCAAGTTGCGCGACGGCAGCCTCCACATCCACGGCCCGGAACGCATCGCGCTGGTGGGCCGCAACGGAGCCGGAAAGACCACGCTCCTGCGCACCCTCACCGGCGAGCTCGAACCGCTCTCCGGCCAGGCGAAGACGTTCGTACCGCTACGGTTCCTGCCCCAGCGCCTCGACGTACTGGACGAGGAGCTGAGCGTCGCGGCGAACGTGGCCCGCATGGCCCCGGGTGTCACCGACAACCACATCCGCTCCCAGCTCGCGCGGTTCCTGTTCAAGGGCGCCCGCGCGGAACAGCCGGCCGGCACCCTCTCCGGCGGCGAACGCTTCCGCGCGGCACTCGCGGCGACGATGCTCGCCGCACCGGCCCCGCAGCTCCTGATGCTCGACGAGCCGACCAACAGCCTGGACATGGCCAGCGTGCGGCAGTTGACGAGCGCACTGGAGTCGTACGAGGGCGCCCTCCTGATCGCCAGCCACGACCTGCCCTTTCTCGAGTCGATCGGCATCACCCGCTGGCTGCTGCTCGGCGAGGACCTTCAGGAGACGACCGCGGAGGAGGTGCGCGACCTGCTGGAAGCGCCCGGGGCCGGGTGAAAAGAGGAGCGTGGCCGGGGCGGGCCCCGGGACCGTCGATCGATTGGCGGGGCCGCACGGCCAGGGTCAACGTAGGTGTAGTGAACAAGAGCGTTCACTGCGGAACTGAGGTGCACCCCTTTCCCATGCCGGGTATTCAGTCGACACCCTCGAAGCCTGCCGAAGCCCCGGAGCGGGGCCACGGCAGGGGGAGATCGCACTCCGCGTCGTCTGTTCGTGCCGGCTGATGGTGGTCCTCGACATCACCATCGTGAACATCGCTCTCCCGCACATCCAGACGGCGCTCGGTTTCTCGGAGCCCTACGCGGTACGTGGCGGGAGCCCGAGGCCGGGCGGGTCCAGGAACTGGATCCGCCCGGCCGTGCCAAGTCCCTCCGGGGTACCCGGGAAGAGCCAGAGGCCGCCCTTGCCGCGCCGATAGCCGGGGGCGGTGGCCACCACGTCGGACCGGCCGTCCCCGTTGACGTCGAGCAGCGGGAACGTGGCGCTGAACTCGTCACCGCCCCACGGGTCGTGGCGGCCGGGCACACCGGGGGTGTCGAGGTCGAAGGCGGTGGCGTTCGCGCCCGTCGGGGGACCGTCGGGACCGCCCGGCAGCAGCGTGAACCGCCCGTTGCGCTGGTCCTCGCCGGGAGTACCCACGAGCAGATCCCGATGCCCGTCATCGTTCACATCGCCGGTGCCCGCGTTCCGTCCGAAACCGTCCTTGCCCTGTGAGTCGCCGGGCACACCGGGTGTCTCCTGGTCGAAGACGGCGTTCGGCCGCCCGCCTCCCACACCCGACTTCGACCCGTACGCCACGGTGAGCCGCCCCGAGGCGGGGCCCTCCGCGACACCGACCTCGCGGTAGCCGGGCGAGAGTATGTCCTCGATCCCGTCGCCGTCGACGTCACCGCTGTGCGGCACCAGGACCCCGTCGTACGTCTCGTTGTCCAGGTTCGCGGGTGGCCGGGCCGGTGCCAGTCCGCGAGGGCTGCCGCGGAAGTACGTCACGGACGGGCCGTTGGCCGGCGGCGGGTCCGCGTCCTCCTCACCCGGGTCGGGGTCGGTGAACAGGACATCGCCGTAGCCGTCGCCGTCGAAGTCCCCGCTGATCGCCTGGCTCGGACTGGCCGCGTCCTTGAGTTCGGCGGTGCGGGCGGGAGTGCCGTCCTTGCCGAAGGGGCCGTACGCCACCAGGCCCTGCCGGTCCGGCAGTTCGGTGTCGATGGGGTTGGGGTGGTGCCCCGAGCAGATCAGGTCGACGGCCCCGTCGCCGTCGACATCGGCGGCCGCGCTCGCCATGACGAGACCGGCGGCCTTGACCGGGACGGGGTCGCCGAGGCCCTTCCTGCCGCCGGGCAGGATCACGGCGGTCCCGGGGTCGTCACGGCGCGCGGGGTCCTCGGCGTGGCGGTCGGTCTGCGTCGCGACCAGGTCCGTGTAGCCGTCAATGTCGAGGTCGGCGCGGTGCAGCGGACCGTAGAAGAAGTCGCGGTAGGTCCTGCGGCGCCCGGGGTCCAGGCCCTTCGCGGAGCCGGGGAGGACGAGCAGGTGGTAGCCGGTCGGCTCCCGGAACTTGTTCCGCGTGGTCATGGACGTCACGAAGTCGTCGTAGCCGTCCCGGTCGAAGTCCCCGAGCCCGCGCTCGCCCGCACCCCGGCTCGTGGGCACCCTCGGGGCGGGGTCGGCGGTGCGGTCCTCGCGGGCGTCGCCCTCGGAACAGCCCACGAGCAGCGTCACCGCGCATCCGCAGGCGATCAGCGCCTGAGACAGCCGACGGCTTTTACGGGACGCATGGGACAAGACGTTCCTCCTGGGTCTCCTGCAGAGCTACGGATAGGACCGCTCGGGGACAGCCATGGTTGCGGTCATGAAGATCGCGGTTCCGCAACGTCGCACCGGGGCCGCCGCGGTGCCATGCTGGTAGCGAGATCTGGAGGGCCGCCATGGGGTTCTATGCCGAGCAGGTGCTGCCCCGGATCATCGATGTCGCCTGTGGCGCGAAGATGGCCGCACCGCTGCGGCGCCGGGTCTGCGAGGGGCTGCGGGGCCAGGTCGTGGAGATCGGGTTCGGCACGGGACACAACGTCCCCTACTACCCGTCGACCGTCGAGGGCGTCGTCGCGATCGAACCCTCGGACGTCGGATGGCGACTCGCCGCCGAGCGGGTCGGCGCGGCGTCCGTCCCGGTGCGCCGCGCGGGCCCGGACGGCCAGTCGCTGCCCTTCGAGGACGACAGCTTCGACACCGCGCTGTCGACGTGGACGCTGTGCACCATCCCCGATCCCGGGGCCGCGCTGCGCGAGGTGCGCCGTGTGCTGCGGCCCGGCGGGACACTGCACTTCCTGGAGCACGGGCTCGCACCGAAAGGGGACGAGAACGTACGCCGCCGGCAGCGACGCATGGAACCGGTGAACAAGCGGCTCTTCGGCGGCTGTCACCTCACGCGCCCGATCACCGACCTGCTGACGGAGGCCGGATTCACGATCACGGCACTCGACGTCTTCTACGAGAAGGGCGCACCGAAGCCCATCGGGGCCAACTCCCTGGGCGTCGCGCTTGCGCCGTAGAGAACGGCCCTAGTCGGTACGGCCCGTCGCCGCGACGGTCACACCGAGGCCGATCATCGTGAGCCCACCGACACCGCCGACCATGCCGAGCCGCCGGGGCGAGCGGGCGAACCAGCTCCGCGTCGTCGCCGCGACCAGGCCCCACACGCTGTCGGACACCACCGCGATGACGTTGAAGACCAGGCCGAGCAGAAGCATCTGAAGGGTGACGTGCCCCTGGCCGCGGTCCACGAACTGCGGCAGCACGGCGGCGAAGAACACGATCGTCTTCGGGTTGGCCACACCGACGGCGAACCCCTCCCACAACGTACGCAGACTGCCGTGCGCGACCCCGGCACCGGTGAACGCGGCGTGCAGTGAACGCCGTTGACGCACCGCCTTGACGCCGAGGTACACCAGATACGCGGCGCCCACGAGCTTCAGCGCGGTGAAGACGAGGACCGAGCGCTCCACGACGGCACCGACACCGAGCGCCACGGCCACGACGAGCACGTAGGCGCCGAGCGTGTTGCCCACGACCGTGGTCAGCGCGGCACGGCGCCCCTGCGAGAGCGCCCGCCCGATCACGAACAGCACGCTGGGGCCCGGAATCACGATCAGCAGGAACGACATGGCCGCGAAGGCCAGCAGTCGGTCGGAAGACACCATGGGGCTCATACAACACCTCAGCGCGTCCCGCCCGCACGGGATTTTCCTCCGCCCTGGGCCCCGGCGACCACAGGGACACCCCGTCCCGGTCACGCGTGGCCGCGGGCAGCGTCGGGATCACGGCGAGTGCGGCGAACCCGGTCAGGAACATCACCGCGGCGAAGCTCGCGGTGGCCGCCGCGAACTACCTGCTGAACAGCCCCTCCCCAGCGGCGACTTCGGCCGAACGCGACTTGCCCGGTCATCGCCCCACCCTCGGCGCCGTCACCGCGGAGGTGCCGGGTGTCGCGCTCGGGGGGACTACTTTCGGGGGAGAGCCGCCCCCGTTCAGAGATCGATTCACGCCCTCGGCCACTACACTCGGCGAATGGCGAAGTACTTCGACGTACACCCCGAGAACCCCCAGCGGCGCACGATCAGCGGTGTGGCCGACAGCATCCGCGCCGACGAACTCGTCGCGTATCCGACCGACTCCTGCTACGCGCTCGGGTGCCGGCTCGGCAGCCGGGACGGCATCAGCCGGATCCGGGCGATCCGCCACCTCGACGACCGGCACCACTTCACGCTCATGTGCCAGAACTTCGCCCAGCTCGGGCAGTTCGTGCAGATCGACAACGACGTGTTCCGCGCGATCAAGGCGGCGACGCCGGGCAGCTACACCTTCATCCTGCCCGCGACGAAGGAGGTGCCGCGTCAGCTGCTGCACCCGAAGAAGAAGACGGTCGGCGTCCGGATCCCCGACCACGCCGTCGTGCAGGCCCTGCTGGCCGAACTGGGCGAGCCGATCCTGTCCAGCACGCTGCTCCTGCCCGACGAGGAAGAGCCTCTGACGCAGGGCTGGGAGATCAAGGAGCGGCTCGACCACGAGGTGGACGTCGTGGTCGACTCCGGCGACTGCGGCACCGAGCCGACCACGGTCATCGACTTCTCCGGCGGCGAGACGGAGATCGTACGGCGCGGGGCGGGCGACCCTTCGCGGTTCGAGTAGCGGTCGCAGCCGCCGCTCAGCGCCGCCCGCGGAACGTGCGGCGCAGGTCGTCGACCCAGGCGTCGGGGACCTCCCACGGGATGAAGTGCCCGCCCTCGTCATGGGCGTTGACGTTGACGTGGTGGTACCAGTCGGCACGGTCGCTCGCGAGCCAGTTGTCGACGCGCTGCTGTGCCGTCGTGACGCCGGGCGGGTTCTCGTGGCCGACGAAGGTGAGTCCGGTGGGGGCCTCGACCACGGGCGTACGGGTGTGGGCGGGCGTCCACGGGTAGCGGTTGGCGTTCGCGTAGTACCGCGTCGACGTGCCGATCGTGTTGCCGGCCCAGAAGATCGTGGCGTGGGTGAGGAGGTCGTCCTTCGTGAACACGGTCTCGATGTCGCCGTGGTGGTCGCTCCAGCTGACCCAGCGCTCCAGGATCCAGGCGAGCAGGCCGACCGGGGAGTCGCTCAGGCCGTAGGCGAGCGTGCTGGGGTCGAGGACGTGGACGGCGAGGTGGGAGGCGAAGCGGCGGTCGAAGGCCAGGATCCGGGCGCGGACGTCGTCGGGCAGTCCGTCGGGGATGGGCCGGCCGCCACTGAAGTCCCATGCGCGGTCGCCGGTGAAGAAGTCGAGTCTCAGGCCCGATCCGATGTGGATGCCCAGGAGTTCGTCCGCGTACTTGTGGCCCAGCTGACCGGTGACCAGGGCGCCGATGTCGCAGCCGCCGGCGGCGTACCGGGTGTGGCCGAGGGTGTCGGTCATGAGGGTGTGCCAGAGGTCGGCGACCTTCCAGAAGTTCATGTCGGGGTGGTCGCGCAGCGGCGCCGAGAAGCCGAAGCCGGGCAGGGACGGGACGATGACGTCGAACGCGTCGGCCGGGTCCCCGCCGAACGCCGCGGGGTCGGCGAGCGGGTCGACGACCTTGGACCAGTGCCAGAACGTCCAGGGCCAGCCGTGGGTGAGGATCAGCGGGGTGGGGTTCGGGCCGGCCCCCGGCCTGCGCATGAAGTGCACCGGGACACCGTCCACGCGCACCTGGTAGTGCTCGTAGGCGTTGATCGCGGCTTCGGCCTTGCGCCAGTCGTAGCTGTGGAGCCAGTACTCGGCCAGCTCCTGGAGGTAGCCGCGGTCGACTCCGTAGAACCAGTCGCCGTTCCCGACGTCGTCGGGCCAGCGCGTCATGCCGAGGCGCCGGCGCAGGTCCTCCAGGACGGCGTCGGGCACGTGGACGGGCGTGGGATCCAGGGGGAAGCGCGGTGTTCCGGCAGCCACGGGAGAGTCCTTACCTGTAGGGGACCAGAGGTGCCGGGAGCGGCGGAAGCGGCCTGCGGCGCAGCCACGCTGTCATGAGGTCGCCGACCGGCGCCGCCGCGTACCGGGCGACGTGCGCCGTGAACGCCTCGGTGGTCACCACGCCGTGCCGGTGCGCCGAGACCCAGTCGCGCACCATGCGGAAGAACGGCTCGTCGCCCAGCGCGCAGCGGATCGCGTGCACGGTGAGCCCGCCGCGCTCGTAGACCTGGTCGTCGAACAGCGACCTGCGGCCCGGGTCGGCAAGGAGCAGGTCCTGCGGCAGCGTGGACAGCTCCCGGTGTGCGGCGGCGGCCAGTTCCTGCGTGGTGCGGCCGCCCGAGCGCTCCGACCACAGCCACTCCGCGTACTTGGCGAAGCCCTCGTTCAGCCAGATGTCCCGCCAGTCGGCGATGGTGAGGCTGTTGCCGAACCACTGGTGGGCGAGCTCGTGCGCGACGAGCCGCTCCCAGCCCCGCGCGCCGTCCACGTGGTTCGCGCCGAACAGGGAGAGCCCTTGCGCCTCGACCGGGACGTCGAAGTCCTCGTCGGCCACCACGACGGCGTACTCACCGAAGGGATAGGGCCCGAAGAGCTCCTCGAAGAGCCGCATCATCTCGGGCTGCCGGGCGAAGTCCCGCGAGAACTCCGACAGCAGACGTACGGGCACGTACGCACTCTGCGGCACACCGCCGAGCCCCGGCTCGCCCAGCAGGACCGTCTGGTACATGCCGATCGAGAGGCCCACGAGATAACTCGGCGTAGGTGCCTGCTGCTCGTACACCCAGGTCGTCGTCGACGACTTCGTCGTGCGCGTGAGCAGGCGCCCGCCGACGACCACCGTGTACGGCGAGGGGACCGTGAGGGAGATCTGGTAGGCGGCCTTGTCGTCGGGCCGGTCGTTGCACGGGAACCAGGACGGTGCTCCGACGGGCTGGCTCGCGACGAGCGCGCCGTCGGACAGCTCCTCCCAGCCGAGCCCGCCCCAGGGGCTGTTGACCGGCTTCGGATTGCCCGACCAGTGCACCTCCACGGTGAACGCGGCGCCGGCCCGCAGCGGCTTCGCGGGCCGGATCCGCAGCTTGCCGCCCCGGTGCGTGTAGCGCGGCTGCCGGCCGTCGACGAGCACCTTGCCGAGCCGGAAGGCCTCGAGGTTGAGCTGGAACTCGGTCAGCGGGGCCCGGCCCGCTATGGCGCTGATACGGGCGTTCCCCGCGAGGCGGTTGGGGCCGGGGCGGTAGTCGAGGGACAGCTCGTAGCGGTGCACCCGGTAGCGGGGGTCGCCGTGGCCGGGGAAGTACGGCTCCGAAGCCGCTGTCTGGCCGCTCACTGAAGTGTCCACTCCCTGCGCCGTACTCAACGTGTCCGTGTCGTGCCCCCCACCCCGTGCCGTACGCATCGAAGCCCTGACCGACCTTAAGGTGTGCCCGCCCTTCTAGGACCGCCAGGCCTCGATCGGATTGCCCAGCCAGCGTGTGTCCTCGGGTACGGACTCCGCGGCCATGACCAGGGACGCGGGGCCCAGAGTGGCGCGAGCGCCGACCGTACTGCCCGGCAGGACGATTCCGCCAGGGCCCACCGTCGAACCCCCGCCGAGCGTCACCTTGTCCAGCCGCAGGATCCGGTCGTGGAAGAGGTGCGTCTGCAGCACGCAGCCACGGTTCACGCTGACCGCGCTGCCGAGCGTCACGAGGTCCGTCTCCGGCAGCCAGTAACTCTCGCACCACACGCCCCGGCCGACGCGCGCGCCCAGGCCGCGCAGCCACAACGTCATGAGCGGGGTGCCCGGCACCGCGCCGATCAGCCACGGCACGGCGACCACCTCCACGAACGTGTCGGCGAGCTCGTCGCGCCAGACGAAGCCGCTCCACAGCGGGTGCTCACCGGCCCGGTGCCGGCCCACGAGAAGCCACTTCGCGACGACCGCGGACAACGCGCCCACGGCGCCCGCGCCGAGGAGCACCGCCCCGGACAGAGCGGCGGCACCCCACCGGCCCGCGCCCGCCGGCCCGGCGAGAGCACACAGCGCCCCGCCCGTCAGCACGGCGAGCGCCGCCGAGCAGAAGACGGGCACGAGCCGGAACAGTTCCACCGCGCCGCGCGCCCACAGCAGTCGCGCAGGCGGGTCGTACGTACGGGAATGGTCGCCGCCCTCGGGAGCGCGCGGCAGCTTCATCGGCGGCAGCCCCAGATACGAGGTGCCCTTCTTGGCCTTCTTCGGGGTGGCCGACAGGACACCGACCAGACCTCCGTCGGGGACGCTCCGTCCCGGCCCGGTCATGCCGGAGTTGCCGAGGAACGCCCGCCGGCCGATTGCGGCCCGCCCGATCCGGACCCAGCCGCCGCCGAGTTCGTACGGAGCCGTCAGGGTGTCGTCGGCGAGGAACGCTCCGTCGCCGACCGTGGTGAGGCTCGGCAGGGCGAGGACCGTGGAGACCTCCGCGCGACGGCCGATCTTCATGCCGAGCAGCCGCAGCCACAGCGGCGTGACGAGCCCCGCGTACAGCGGGAACAGCGTCTGCCGGGCCGCGTCCATCAGCTGCGTGATCGTCCAGGACTGCCAGCCGGTGCGGCCGTGCGTCGGATGCAGGCCCGGCCGCAGCCCGAGGCTCAGCAGCCGCACGGCGCCCACCAGCAGGAGCGCGTACGCGCATCCGAAGGCCAGCGCGGCGGGCACCACCGCGACCAGGGCGCCGCGCAGCGCCTCGCCGAGACCCGCGTCCGAGGGTACGAAGCGGAGCGCCACCGCGAGCGCGGGCACGGCCGCGAGCGCCGGCAGCGCGGAGAGGGCGAGGCCCGACGCCCCGTACATCAGCCGCCAGCCGTACGAGCGCTCGGGCCGCTGCTTCGGCCAGTCCCGCTTGGCCTTGCCCAGCTTCACGGCGGGGGAGCCGGCCCAGCGCTGGCCGGTCGGGATCTGGCCGGTCACCGCGGATCCGGGGGCCACCTCGGCCTTCTTGCCGACGCGCGCACCGGGGAAGAGCAGGCTGCGGGTGCCGACGACCGCTCCGCCGCCGACCTTGACGGCACCGATCACCAGACGGTCGCCGTCGAGCCAGTGTCCGGAGAGGTCCACGTCGGCCTCGACGGCGCAGCCACGGCCCAGCTTGAGCATGCCGGTCACCGGCGGCAGCGAGTGCAGGTCCACCTCGGTGCCGATCCGGGCGCCGAGGGCGCGCGCGTACCGCAGCAGCCACGAGCCGGTCAGCGAGGTCGCGCCGCTGTACTCGGCGAGCCGCTCAGCCGTCCACAGCCGCACATGGACGTGGCCGCCGCGTGGATACGTGCCGGGCCCGACGCCCCGCAGCAGCAGCCGCGCGCCTCCCGCGGCGAGCGCGAGCCGCCCCGCCGGGCTGAACAGCACCGCCGCCCCCGCGGCCACCCACCACCAGGACACGGCCGGAGCCCAGGCATAGGACCCGAACCAGCGCAGGACGTTGCCGAGCGCGGCCAGGGCCACGCACCAGCGCAGCCCGACGAGCGTGAACAGCGGGAGCAGAAGCAGGAGTTGAAGGACCTGGGCGCGCACCGGCACGGGCCCGACGTCTCGGTGAGCCTCCGTTCCCTGCGCGGACTCCTCCAGATGGCGTGCGAGCTTGCGCAGCGTCGGGTGCTGATAGATGTCGAGGACGGCGGCGCTGGGGTAGCGGGTGCGCAGCCGGGTGGTCAGCTGAGCGGCGGCCAGGCTGGAGCCGCCGATCGCGAAGAAGTCGTCCTTGGCGCCGGTCACGGACACCCCGAGCGTGTGCGCCCACTGTTCGGCGAGCCACGCCTCGGTGCCGTAGAGCTGCTCGGTGGGCCCGGTGGTGGTCTCCAGGTCGGGCAGCGGCCAGGGCAGGGCGGCGCGGTCGACCTTGCCGGACGTGCGGGTGGGCAGGCTCTCGACGGGGGCGAGGAGCGGCACCAGGGCGGCGGGCAGCGCGGCCCGCAGGCGCTCGACGGCCTCGGCGCGGTCCCAGCCGTCCTGCGTGACGACGTAGCCGACGAGCAACTGGTTGCCGCTGCGCGCCGCGCGTACGGCGGCGGCCGCCCCGGCGACGCCGGGCAGCGCCCGCAGAGCCGCATCGACCTCGCCGAGTTCGATGCGGCGCCCGCCGAGCTTGATCTGCTCGTCCCCGCGCCCCAGGAAGACGAGGCCTTCCGGGTCCGCCTTGACGAGGTCGCCGCTGCGGTAGGCGCGTTCCCAGCCGAGGGAGGGCAGCGTCGCGTACTTGTCGGCGTCCTTGTCGGGGTCGAGATAGCGGGCCAGGCCCACGCCGCCGATGACGAGTTCGCCGGTGGCGCCGAGCGGGACGGGGTCGCCGGCCTCGTCGACGACGGCCAACTCCCAGCCGTCCAGCGGCAGTCCGATCCTGACGGGCTCCTCGCCGGTCAACAGGCAGGCGCAGGCGACGACCGTGGCCTCCGTGGGGCCGTACGTGTTCCACACCTCGCGGCCCTCGGTGACCAGGCGCTGCGCCAGCTCGGGCGGGCACGCCTCACCGCCGAAGATCAGAAGGCGTACGTCGTCGAGGACTTGGGGCTCCCACAGTGCGGCGAGCGTGGGCACCGTGGACACGACGCTGATGTCCTGCTCGACGAGCCACGGCCCGAGGTCGGCGCCGCTGCGGACGCGGGAGCGCGGCACCGGCACCAGGCAGGCGCCGTTGCGCCAGGCCAGCCACATCTCCTCGCACGACGCGTCGAAGGCGACGGACAGGCCGGCCATCACGCGGTCGCCGGGGCCGATCGGCTCGTCGGTGAGGAACAGCGCGGCCTCGGCGTCGACGAAGGCGGCGGCGCTGCGGTGCGAGACCGCGACGCCCTTGGGCTTCCCCGTGGAGCCGGACGTGAAGATGATCCAGGCATCGTCGTCGGTACCGGGCAGGCAGTCGGCGGATCCCCGGGGAGTCCTGACGCCGCCCTCCTCCTTGCCGTCGGGCCCCCACGCGGTCAGGTCGTGGCCGGCGCCGATGACGGCGCGGACCCCGGCTTCGCCGAAGACCAACTCGGCCCGTTCGTCCGGGTCTTCGGCGTCCACGGGGACGTAGGCCGCACCGACGGCGAGCACCGACAGGATCGCGATGTAGAGATCATTGGTCCCGGACGGGACGCGGACCCCGACCCGGTCGCCCCTGCGGACCCCGGCCAGCGCGAGCCGCACCCGCAGGTTCTCCACCTCGTCGGCGAGCGCGCGGTACGTGAGCTGCTTCGACCCGTCGTCCAGGGCCACCTCGTCGCGGTGGTCGCGCACGGACGCGCCGAAGATGTTCATGAGGGTGCGGGGAGGGGCGGCCGGCCCCGCGGTGAACAGGGCCGTGCCGCTGCGTGTCGCGACGGACTCCGCGTCGGGGGTGGCGGCGGTCAGGTCCAGCGATTCGATCGGGTCCAGGGGTTCGACCGGCGGCGTCCCGCGCTCCACGACGACGCCCGCCGCGTCGTCGAGTGCCACCGTGCCGGGCAGCGGTCCGTCCAGCGGGGGGACGTCGCTGCCGTTGTCTGAGGTCGTCATGGGTTCCTTGCGTCTCGCCGCCGGAGCTGGATCAACGGTGATCCCGCATGAAAGCCGTGCTGCCGGTCCGGCCGGGCGCCGAACAACCTGACGAAGTGTAGTAACCCGCTCGATTGTTTACATGGAGGGACTTGCCTGGATCTGTGTGACAGTGACAACTCCTCCGCGGCTGTCGACGGCCGCCCCGGGGCCGCCGGTGCACCCGGGGATGAGTGGACGCGAGTTACCTATTCGGCGCACATGAATTACCTGTTCGTGTGTAGTGACTTGCCGCGCGAACGGCAGTAGAACTCGTTTCGATTCCATCGAAAGTGAGGAACGTGCCATGAGTGGTTCCACCACGCGTGCAATCGGTTCCAGGAACGTCTCGCGACGCACTTTTATCGCTGGAACCGGTTCTATTCTGAGCGTCGCGGCGCTGTCGGCCCACGCCCCCGCGGCCCATGCGGCCACCGCCCCCGTCGCCGCTCCGATCGACTCCGGCGCGCACGTCCGCGCCCTCGTCGTCGGCACGGGATACGGCGGCTCCGTGGCCGCGCTGAGACTCGCCCAGGCGGGTGTCGACGTCCACATGATCGAAATGGGGATGGCCTGGGACACCCCCGGACCGGACGGCAAGATATTCGCCAACACCACCAGTCCGGACGCCCGTTCCTACTGGCTCCGGACCAAGACCAAACAGCCCCTCAGCAACTTCCTCGGCTTCCCGCTCGACAAAGACGTCCCCCGCTACACCGGAATTCTGGACGCCGAGGAAATGGGCGGGATCGTCGTCTATCAGGGCCGCGGCGTCGGCGGCGGTTCCCTGGTCAACGGCGGCATGGCGGTCACGCCCATGCGCGAGAACTTCGGCGCCATCCTCCCGTCGGTCGACGCCGCCGAGATGTACGCGACGTACTACCCGCGCGCCAACGCGGCGTTAGGCGTCGGCACCGTCGACCCGGCCTGGTTCGAGAGCGCCGAGTGCTACCAGTTCGCGCGCGTCGGCCGTAAGCACGCCCAGCGCTCCGGCTTCCCGTTCGTCTTCGTGCCCGACGTGTACGACTGGGACTACATGAAGCAGGAAGCGGCCGGCACCGTCCCCAAGTCGGCGCTCGCCGGCGAGATCCTCTACGGCAACAACTACGGCAAGAAGTCACTCCAGAAGACCTACCTGGCCCAGGCCGCGGCCACCGGCAAGGTCTCCATCTCGCCGCTGCACAAGGTGACTTCGGTCGCGCCCGCACCCGGCGGCGGGTACACGGTCGTCATCGAGCAGATCGACACCACCGGCACGACCACGGCCACCAAGACCGTCACCGCGGACAGGGTGTTCTTCGCAGCCGGCAGCGTCGGGACCAGCAAGCTCCTGGTCAAGCTCAAGGCCACCGGCGCCCTGCCCGCCCTGAACGGTGAGGTCGGCAAGGGCTGGGGCGACAACGGCAACGTCATGTGCGGCCGCGCCAACCATCTGTGGGACCCGACCGGCAAGCTCCAGGCGTCGATCCCCTGTGGCGGCATCGACAACTGGGCCGCCGGAGGGGCGTTCGCCGAGGTCGCGCCGCTGCCGACCGGGATCGAGACCTTCGCCTCGTTCTATCTGTCGATCACGAACACCCCGCACCGCGCCGAGTTCTCGTGGAACGCCCAGGCGGGCAGGGCTGAGCTGAACTGGCAGACGGCCTGGAAGCAGACCTCCATCGACATGGCCAAGACGATCTTCGACAAGATCAACGCGAAGGAGGGCACGATCTACCGCACCGATCTCTTCGGCACGTACAAGATCTGGGGCGACCACCTCACGTACCACCCGCTCGGTGGCGCGGTCCTGAACAAGGCCACCGACAACTACGGGCGACTGCAAGGCTATTCGGGCCTCTACGTCATCGACGGCTCGCTGATCCCCGGCAACACGAGCGTCAACCCGTTCGTCACGATCACGGCGCTCGCCGAGCGGAACATCGAGAAGATCATCGCCACTGATCTGTAGCGGATACACAGCGCGGGGGCCGGCCGCGGCCCCCGCGCCTCAGGCCGTGGGCAGGACGCACACCGTGTCGAGACCCAGCACGTGGTTGAGCCGGCCGAACGCCAGCCAGGAACCGATGCTCATGCTCAGCTCCACGATCTCGACCTGGCTGTACAGCGCGGTCATCCGGGACCAGAACTCCTCGTCCAGGCCGTGGTGGTCGAGCGCGTACCGCTCGGCGTACTCGGCCGCGAGACGGGTCCGGTCGTCGAAGGCGTCGCTGGTACGCCACTCGGTCACCGAGTCCGCGAAGGACTCCTCGACCTTCGCCCCGTCCCGGTCGGTACGCCAGTCCAGGCAGAACTGACACCCGTTGATCTGCGCGATCCGCAGCCGTGCCGCCTCGAACTCCCGCAGGCCCAGCGTCGTATGGGCATACACGGAAAGCGAGAAGTTGGCGGCCGCCATGCCGATACCGGGGACCATGTCCCCCCAGACGTAGCCGATCGGTTCCTGTCCCTCGGGGATGTCGATGATCATCATTGCTTCCTTCCGTGATGACCGAGCTTTCCGACTGCGGGGCGCAGCGGGACGTCGAGCGCGTCGTAGAGGCCCGGGGCCTGGTCCACGAGCCAGTCGATGGCGTTCACCAGCCGGCCGACCGCGGTGGCGTTGCCGCCGGCTGACCGGTTCTCGCCCTCGTCCGCGGCCTCTACGGTGACCTCGATACGCGGACGGCCCTCGATGATCACCCGGTGTGCCCCGGTACCGTCGGGAGGCGTCGGCCAGTCCGGCGCGCAGGACGGGTGGATGCGGGTGACGTGCTCGATGACGATGAGGGGTTCGCCCCCGACGATGCCCTGCACCTCGAACCGTACGGCGCCCTGGGTGCCGGCCTCGAAGTCGCCCATCGTGCGCGTACTCACCGTGGCGTCGAGCGGGCGGCGGTCCAACGTCTCGCGGATCTCGTCGAGTTCGACCCCGAGCGCCCGCGCCATCAGACGTATCTGCCCGCCCCACACCATCGTCGGGACGGTGTCCCACAGCATGGGCGGGTCGTAGTCCATCGGCTGGCCCATGCCGACCAGGAGCCGTACCGAGTCGGGCTGGTCGTACGTCGAGTAGTCGAAGATCTCCTGGCAGCGGATCGTGTCGACCGTGCTGCCGAGCCCGCTGACGAGGAGCGGCAGGACGTCGTTGCCCCAGCCCGGGTCGACTCCGGAGGCGAACAGGGACCCGCCGCCTTCCGCGATGGCGGCCACCACCGGATCCCGGAACTCCGGCGGCGCGCCGCGGTGGTCGTAGAGCGGATAGAGGGCGGGGGAGACGACGACGGCACCGGACCGCAGGGCCCGGGCGATGTCGGTGAGGGCGTCGTCGGGGCGGATGTCGCCGGAGGCCGCGTACACGACGGCCCGGGGCCGGGCGGCCAGCACCGCTTCGATGTCGTCGCTCGCCCTGACCTCCAACTCGTGCTCGAGGCCCGCGAGTTCACCCGCGTCGCGGCCGACCTTCGCGGGGTCGTGGACCAGCACGGCGACGAGCTCCAGTGCCGGGTGGGCCTCGACCGCACGGATGGCCGCGCGCCCGACATTTCCGGTACCCCAGACAACGGTCGAAATCATGCGCGGAGGGTAGCGCCGGGGCCCGAACCTTCCTAGGGCCATGACAAGTCCAGGCGATGCGGACGGACAGCCTACGCACCGGGTGACCGTCCCGGACGCCCCCGTATGCTCAGCAGTTCGGCCCGGGCGAGATGTGCCAGGCCGAACTGCTGAGTTGTACGGGGATCACGGAGGAAACGTGCGCAGGACGGTAACCGGTATTGCTCTGGTCGCGGCGACAGCCGCTCTGCTGGCCGGGTGCGGCAGCGGCGGGGGAGACAGCAAGGAGGCCGGGGCGAAGCAGGACACGTCGAAGACACCTTCGCCCGCCGCCTCGAAGCCGGCCGGGGGGCAGGAGGCGACCCGCGAAGTGACCTTCGAGGTGCGGGGCCAGGGCAGTACGCAGGTCCTCTGGACGGCCGGCAACAGCAAGACGGAGCAGGTGAACCTGCCCTGGACGAAGACGACCCGACTGACCGTCAAGGGCGCGGAACTGAAGGTCGGCAGCCTGGTGTCGGTCGTCCCCGGCTCGGTGACCGGCTCAAACGGACAGCTCGAGCCGGCATCCTGCGTCATCAAGGTCGACGGCAAGCAGGTCGCGGACAACAAGGACGGCAAGTCGATCGCGGGCTGCAAGTACCTCGTCAAATGACCGTCGTCAGGTGACCGACGGAGCGCTACGCCACGGCTTTCGACGTCCGCTTGAGCTCGATCTCGACGAACGCCAGCCACGTGCCGCCCGTGTTGACGACATCGTGCTCGCCGCCCGCCGGGCGCGCGTAGGACTCGCCCGCGCGCAGCTGTGACTCGGTCACCGTGCCGTCGGGGGCGAACGCGCTGATCCGGCCGTCCACCACGGGCACGACCACGTAGTCGTGCTCGTGGACGTGGCGGCCGGTACGCGTGTCGGGCTCGAAGTCCCAGCGGGTCACCCGTACCTGCTCGTCCTCGTGCTGCACGCTCGGCTTCGCGGTCGTCGGCATCGAACCTCTCCCTGCTGTCGGTCATGGGGCGTCGGCTTCAACGCCCACGTCAGAGGCCTGATCGGCATCCGACGTCAGTGGAACACAGGCCCGGGAGCATACGAAACCGTGTGGAGGCGTGCGGCGCCGACGGTAATGATGACCGCATGATCAATCGCGTAGAGGCCCTGATCGTGGTGGACGTCCAGTCGGCGTTCGTCTCCGGCGAGGGGGCCGTTCCCGATGCGGGACGTCTCGTGGAGCGGACGACGGACCTGATCGCACGGGCCCGCAGCGGCGGAGCCCTCGTCGTGCACCTCCAGAACGACGGGCCGCCCGGGGCGGAGGACGAGCCGCACACGCCGGGCTGGGAACTCCATCACCCGGTCGAGCCGGGCCCGGCGGAGGTTGTGATCCGCAAGCCCAAGGATGACGGCTTCGACGGGACCGCGCTGGGCGGCGTGCTCGCCGGCGCGGGGGTCGAGGCGCTCGCCGTCTGCGGCGTGATGTCCGAGATGTGCGTCCAGGCGACGGCCCGGACCGCTCTCGCGCGGGGCTATCGGGTGGTCCTGCCGTACGACGCCCACGCGACCCAGAACGTCCCGGCGGCCCCCGGCATCAGCGAGGAGATCCCGGCCGCCATCGTCTCCAGGGTCGCGGCCTGGGCGCTCGGCAGCGACGCGGACACGACCACGCACTCGGCGGACGTGTCGTTCGCGGCCCCGGGGTCGGCCTGATCCGGAGCTCTTCCGCCCAGGAAACCCCGTCAGCCCAGCAACTCGGACCAGTTCGAGGGGACTCGGTCCGCGGGGCCGGGGGTCGACTGTGTCTCGGGATGGCTGACGGGGGGAGCGAGGTCCGGGCCCGTCTCGATGAGCGAGGACGTGTTGTAGTCCCAGAACCAGTTCTCGCCCGGCTCGAAGCTCTGGATCACCGGGTGGCCGCTGGTCTTGGCGTGTTCCGTCGCGTGCTTGCCCTGAGAGTCGTCGCAGCAGCCGATGTGGCCGCACTGCGCGCAGCGCCGCAGATGGAACCACCAGCCGCCGGCCGCGTCGCACTCGACGCATCCGGTGCCGTTCGGCGGGACCGAGGGGTCGATTCCGTTCAGGGTGCTCATGAAGACTCCTGTGGGGGGTCGGGTTCAGGGTTCGTGGATGTGAGGGGGAGACGCACCTGAAAGCGGGTGTCTCCGGGCTCGGAGTGCACATCGAGCTGACCGTGGTGCTTGTTGACGACGATGCGCCAGGAGATGTCCAGGCCGAGCCCGGTTCCCTCGCCCACCGGTTTGGTGGTGAAGAACGGGTCGAAGATGCGGCCACGGATGTCCGCGGGGATCCCCGGCCCCGTGTCGCGGAACTCCACGAGCAGATGGTCACGGTCGAGCGCGGTACGCACCGTCAACGTGCCCTCGCCGCCTGTGCTGTTCATCGCCGCGACCGCGTTGTCGACGAGGTTCGTCCACACCTGGTTGAGCTCGCCGGGATAGGCGGGGACCTCGGGCAGTGTGCGGTCGTAATCCTTGACGACCTTGATCCCGTTCCCGAACTTGCCGGAGAGCATCATCAACGTGCTGTCGAGCAGCTCGTGCACGTCGGCGAACCGGGAAGGGGCCCGGTCGATCTGGGAGTACTGCTTGGCCGCGTCGACGAGGTGGGAGATCCGCGCGGTGGAGTCCTCGATCTCGTTCATGAGGAGTTCGGTCTCGACCGTGTAGTTCAGCCACCGCATGGCGCCTTCGAGAGTCTCCTCGCCGACGGCCGAGGCGACCTGGTCGAGCCAGTCGACATCGAGGCCGGCCTGGACGAAGTTCGGCGCCAGCTGCCAGCCGGCGGTGATCCCGTGGTCGTCCAGCCAGTCCGTGAGGGCGTCCTCGCGGTCGGAGGTCTCCAGAGGGGTCAGGACAGGAGCCTTGGACACCTGCTCGGCCGTCCGCTCCTGGATCTCGACGAGTGTCTCCAGCGTGGCCCGCCGGTACGGGCCCGAGGCGATCGCGCCCAGCTTGTGCCGCATGCCCGCGACCCGCTCGCGCAGCGACGACGTGGCCCGCGCCGCCGCGGCGGCCGGGTTGTTGAGCTCGTGGGTGAGCCCGGCGGACAGCGAGCCGAGCGCCAGCAGCCGTTCCCGCTGGCCGACCGTCTGCTGGACGTTCCGCGTACCGAAGAACAGCCCTTCGAGCAGGTGGACGGCCATGGGGAACCATTCCCGCACGACGGCCGCGAAGGTCTCCGCGGGCAGGACGAAGAACCGCGCGGGCTCAGTGACCCGCATCGAGCTGTTGTACGTCTGCGGGGCGCGATCGCCGAGATAGGACTGGAAGGCGCCCGCGTACACACCGCGACTGGAGCTCCGGTTCACCTCCACGTCGTCGGCACCGACGCGGCGCGACATGACGAGCGTGCCCGCAAGGAGCACGTAGAAGCAGGTCGCCGGATCGCCTTCCGCGTACACAGGCCCGGGATCGAAGGCCTCCACGCGGCCCTCGCGGCACAGCCGGTCGAGCTGGTCCGGGTCGAGCTTCTCGAACAGGAACAGTGAGCCCAGTTCCTCGCGGCTGCACGGAACCGGCCGCCCGTTCACGACTGCTCCAGATACCGGTGTACGAGCATGACGGCCATGGCTCCCTCTCCGACGGCGGACGCGACGCGCTTGGCGGACTCGGAGCGTGCGTCCCCGGCCACGAACACACCGGGCACATTGGTCTCCAGGTGGTACGGCGGCCGGTCGAGATCCCAGTCCGCGGGCGGCCGTCCGTCCGGGGTGAGGTCGGGACCGGCCATGATGAAGCCCCGCCCGTCCCGCAGCACCGTCCCCTCCAGCCAGCCGGTCAGCGGCGCGGCCCCGATGAACACGAACAGCCACTGCGCATCCACGAGTTCGGTGTGCCCGCTCGCCACGTCGCGCAGGGTCAGCTGTTCCAGATGCTCGGATCCGTGCGCGGCGTCGAGGACGGTGCCGGTGCGTACGGAGACATTGGGCGCGTCCTCGATCTGCTGGACGAGATAGTGCGACATCGAGGCGGACAGCGACGGGCCCCGCACGAGGAGGGTGACGGACTTGGCGCCCCTGGCCAGGTACATGGCGGCCTGTCCCGCCGAGTTCGCGCCGCCGACGATGTACACGTCGTGCCCCTGGCAGGCGCTCGCCTCGGTCAGCGCGGAACCGTAGAAGACCCCGCACCCCGTGAGTCCCGCGAGGCCTGGGGCGTCGAGCTGGCGGTACGACACTCCGGTCGCGAGGATCACGCTGTGCGCGGAGACGGCGGAGCCGTCGGAGAACAGCACGGTGCGCGCGGGCCCGTTCACCTCCAGGCCCGTCACCTCACGTGCGGTGAGGATCTCGGCGCCGAACCGCGCGGCCTGGCGCCGGGCCCGTTCGGTGAGCTGTGACCCGGACACGCCGTCCGGGAAGCCGAGGTAGTTCTCGATCCGGGAGCTCTGGCCCGCCTGTCCGCCGGTCGCCGAGCGTTCCACGAGCACGGTCCGCAGGCCCTCGGACGCCCCGTAGACGGCGGCGCCGAGCCCCGCTGGGCCGCCGCCGACGACGACCAGGTCGTAGAAGTCGGCCGTCGGCGTCGTGGCCAGGCCCACCCGCGCGGCCAGCTCGGCGTCCTCGGGTTCGACGAGCGCGGTGCCGTCCGGGGTGATCACGAGCGGGAGCCGTGAGCCGTCCTGCCCGGCGGCGGCCAGCAGACAGCGGGCTTCCGGATCCTCGGACGAGTACCACCGGTACGGCACCTGGTTACGGGCGAGGAACTCCCGTACGTCCGACGACCGCGCCGACCACCGGTGCCCGACGACCTTCGTGGTCGCCACGGGCTTGCGGTCGGTGGCCCGCCAGGTCTCCAGCAGGTCCTCCACGACGGGATAGAGCTTCTCCTCCGGCGGGTCCCACGGCTTGAGGAGGTAGTGGTCGAGGTCGACGACGTTGATCGCGTCGATGGCGGCGCTGGTGTCGGCGTACGCGGTCAGCAGGACCCGGCGCGCGCCCGGATAGATGTCGATGGCCTGCTCGAGGAACTCGATGCCGTTCATCTCGGGCATCCGGTAGTCGGCAAGGATCACCGCCACCAGGTCGCCGCGCAGCTTGAGCTCGCGCAGCGCGTCCAGGGCGGACGCCCCGGACTCCGCGCGCACGATCCGGTACGACTCGCCGAAGCGCCGCCGCAGGTCCCGGGCGACGGCGCGGGAGACCCCCGGATCGTCGTCCACGGTCAGGATGACGGTGCGCGCTGGGCCTGCGGCCTGTGCCATGCGGCTTCCACCCCGAACTCATCGGCGTCTCGCCCCGGCGCCGGTCCGCGCGGACGTGCGCGCGCGAGCGGCCGGAGAACCCCATCGTAAGTTCGATCGGCCGGGTTCGCGCTGGAACGCCCGCGGGGTGCGTAACCGCGGGGATGCGTCAGTCCGGGAGGCGTGTGCCCCGCGTGAGGTCGCCGGGGTCCGTGTTCGCGCCGCACATGATCACGGCGACCCGCTCACCGGGTGCGGGCGTGTAGACGCCTGAGGTCACCGCCGCGAGCGCCGTGGCCGCAGCGTGCTCCACCGCGAGCCGCCGGTCGTCCCACAGGGCCTGACGTGCGGACACGATCGCCTCGTCGGTCACGAGAACGGACCGTACGTGGTCCTTGCCCGCCCATTCGAGCGCCATCTCGGAGGTGCGGCGTGCGCCGAGGGAGTCCGCCGCGACGGAGTCGACCGGGACGTCGACCACCGCGCCCGCCTCCAGCGCGGAGTGCAGGGCGCAGCACCGCTCCGGCTCCACGGCCACGACACGCACGCCGTGCGCACGCGCCGACGCGGCGATGCCCGTGAACAGTCCGCCGCCGCCCACCGCGACCAGGACGGTTTCGACGCCGGGCAGCGCCTGAACGAGCTCCTCCATGACCGTGCCGGCACCGGCCGCGATCAACGGGTGGTCGTACGCGTGGGACTCCAGGGCGCCGCTCTCGGCCGCGTACTTCTGCGAGGCCGCCAGCGCCTCCGCGTACTCCGAGCCGACCTGCCGGACCGTGGCGCCCAGCCGCCGGAGCCTGTCGACCTTCACCGCGGGCGCCGTCTCGGGAACGAAGACGGTGGCCTGCACCGAGTGCCGGGCCGCGGCCCAGGCGCAGGCGAGCCCGGCGTTGCCCCCGGAAGCGATGACGACGCCTGCGTCCGGCATCAGGCCCGCCTCGATGTGGCTGCGGACGAAGTTGAAGGCGCCACGCGCCTTGAACGAGCCGGTGTGCTGCATGAACTCCAGCGCAAGCCACCCTTCGGCCTCACCGAAGGCACCGTCGAAAGCCCCGTCGCCCAGCGGGGCCACCACGAGCGGGCGTGTGTGCCCCGCGATGCGGTCGGCCGCGGCCCGTACGTCGTTGAAGGCAATGGTCACGAGCTTCTCCTCGGATGAGCGGGTGGTGACGACCCTACGAGAAGGGGTCGGCGCCCCGGCAGCCGTCACCCGTTGCCCCGCACCGGCGTGCCAGTGCGAACGGACCGGCCTTGAATGGGACGCCCCAGGTGCCCTTCCCCCCGGAAGGGGCGTGGAGCCTCCATGCACGTCCCTCGGAAAGCTGCCGCACGTCCTGTCCGCCCAGAACCCGCTGCTCTCCGCGGAGGGCGACCCGGAAACCCCACCCGCCGAGGTCAAGCGCCCGTAGCAACCGCGCAGGGTCCACGAACTGGACATCTCCGCTTTTGAATGCCGTGTGCAGCTAACCTGTGCCGGTCCATTCGACAGGAGGCGTCAGTGAGCAACGGACGGATCGTCGCCGCCCTCGACGGGGCCTGCGTGCGCAGGTTCACGACGGGCCAGGTCATTCTCGACGACATCAACTGGACGGTGCGCTCCGGCGAACACTGGGCCCTGCTCGGCGCCAACGGCGCCGGCAAGACCAGCGTGCTCCGCCTCATCGGCGCCTTGATGCACCCCACCACCGGCACCGTCGAGGTCCTCGGCCACCGCCTCGGCAAGGTCGACGTACGCGAACTGCGCGCGCACATCGGTCTGGTGTCGAGCGCGCAGCGCGTGCCGCAGGACCTCACCGGGCACGCCGTCGTCCTGACCGGGCACACCGGCACCGTGCAGCCCCTGTGGCGCAAGTACGACGCCGGCGTACGCGAGCGCGCGCACACGCTCCTGGCCGAGCTCGACATCAAGGAGCTCGCCGACCGGCCGTACGGCGTCTGCTCCGGTGGCCAGCGGGCGCGCGTCCTCATCGCCCGCGCGCTGATGGCGGACCCGTCCCTGCTCCTGCTCGACGAGCCCTTCAGCGCGCTCGACCTGCCCTCGCGCGAGGACCTCATCGACACGATGCGTCAACTCGCCGAGGGGCGGCGGGGGTTGGCGACCATCACCGTCACTCACCACCTGGAGGAGCTGTCGCCGGCGATCGGGCACGCGCTGCTCCTGCGCGACGGCCGCGTTCTGGCGGGAGGCCGGGCCGACGAGGTGCTCACGTCCGCCCGGATGACGGCCTGCTTCGGCCGCGCCATCGAGGTGTCACGACACGGGGGCCGCTGGCTGGCCCGCTCGGGCACCACGAGCTGGGGTCCCCCGGTCGCGGGAGCCTGAAGCTACGTCCACCCGGGGGCAGGGGGCCGCTCGGTCCAGCCGGTCGTGGCCACCACCTCGCGGGCGATGTCGGCGACCGTCCGCCCGTCGGTCGCCACTCGCACGGTGTCCGCGGGTGCCTGCTCGTCCAGGAGGCGTGCCTTGCGGGCGCTGCCCCGCAGCTCCGTCTCCAGCTCCGAGCCGAGCTCCCGGGCGGTCAGCCGCTCGGCGGCAGTGGCGTCGGAGGCGGTGAGCAGGACCCGTACGATCCGTACGCCCGTTCCCATCGCACGCTCGAACATGCCGGCCGCCTCGGGCAGCACGCTGACCGTGTTCGTGTAGATGAGGCGGCGGTAGCCGCGCCGGGCGAAGTTGCCCCACACGGCCGTCAGATTGTCCTCGGTGATCCCGGCCCGGTGCGGGTCGCCCTCCGGCGCCGGATGCACCTGCCCCATGAAGTCGCCCTCGATCACGGCGTGTGACACCTCCATGGCGCGCAGGAGGGCCGACACCTCCCAGCCCACGGTCGTCTTGCCGACACCGGCCCGTCCGCCGAGGAGCAGCAGTTCCGCATCACTCATGACAGCAGGGTGACAGGGCACGGCCGACATGCGCGATCCGAAATTGCCGTGATCTTCCCCGCCGCGAGCCCTGGACCTCGAGTGCGGTTCAGTTTCTAGGCTCGGACGCACCGAAGGATCGTGTGCACCGGACGGAGCGAATCAGCCATGGAGTACTCGCACAGCGACGCGGAACTGATCGAGCAGCCCATCGGCTACTGGGCCTGGGCCGCCTACAAGGCTGTCGTCACCCGCACCCGCGGCGCGCTCGCGGAGAAGGGCACCACCCAGCCGCAGTGGTGGGTCCTCGCGCAGGTCGCACGGGCCGACCGCATCAAGACCCGGGCCGAGGTGTCCGACACCCTCAGCGGCTACCTCGACGTGGGCGATGTCGTCCTGGCGGAGGAGATCGACGCGACGATCGCCCACGGCTGGCTCGCCGAGGACGCCGAGGGGCGGCTCTCGCTCACGGCGGCGGGCACAGACTTCTTCGACGAAGTGGCCGTACTCCAGCGGGAGTTGTGGACCGAGCGGCACGCGGGAATCTCGGACGAGGAGTACCTGACCACCCTCAAGGTGCTTCAGCGCTTCATCCACAACACGGGCGGCCACGCCTGGCACCACTGACGGCGGCCGGGCGGTCCGGCCACAGGACACGCCGCCGATGACGTAATCGGACCTCCGTCCCCTGCGACTGGGACACCCTGTGGTCGTTCGACCGCGGGGTGCCCGGCACCGTTCGCCGCACGCGCGGCACACGCAAGGAGGCGGGACGCGTCGTGAGGGATTCCGGAATCGACTACGAGCAGGTGTTCCAGGCGCTGCCCGGCTCGGTCGCACTGCTCAGACCCGACCTCGTGTACGCGGATGCCAACGAGGCGTTCTGCCAGATGTCGGGACGCACCCGTGAACAGCTCGTCGGCCGGTACCTGTTCGACGTCTTTCCTGACAACCCCAGCGACGAGGGGGCGAGCGGCATGCGCAATCTGGAGCTTTCGCTGCGGAGAGTGGCGGCCACCGGGGAACGCGACACCATGGCGCTCCAGCGGTACGACGTCGAGTACCCCGACCGGCCCGGCCGGTGGGAGGAGCGCTACTGGAGCCCGGTCAACGCCCCCGTCTTCGGCCCCGACGGCAGCGTCGTACTGCTGCTGCACCGGGTGGAGGAGGTCACCGAGCTGATCCGCGCCCGGGGCGGCCGCGACGGTGACTGGGCAAGGGTGCTGGAGGCGGAGCTGTACACCCGCGCCAGGGAACTCCAGGAGGTCAACGAGCGGCTGCGCCAGGCCCACGCCCGTGAACGCGAGGTGGCCCTGACCCTCCAGGCCGCGATGCTGCCGGTGCCGGAACGCGTCGTCGGCGGCAGGTCGGCCGTGCGCTACCGGCCGGCGGTGGGCGCTCTGAACGTGTGCGGCGACTGGTACGACCTGGCCGAACTGCCAGGCAACCGGACCGCGGTGGCCGTGGGTGACGTGGTCGGCCACGGCCTGCACGCGGCCGGCGTCATGGGCCAGCTCCGCAGCGCCCTGAGCGCCGCCGTGCTCGTGGCCGACGGACCCGCGGCCGCGCTCGACGCACTCGGCCTCTACGCCCGCTCGGTCGAGGGCGCCGAGTCCACCACCGTCGCCCTGGTGGTCATCGACCACTACCACCACACCCTCGCCTACAGCAGCGCGGGCCACCTTCCGCCCGCGCTGCTGCACACCGACGGCACAGTGGAGTTCCTCGACAAGGCGACCGACCCGCCGCTCGGTGCCCGTCCCGAACCCGCCCCGAGGCCCGAGGCCGTGGTCACCTTCGAAGAAGGCGCAGCCCTGGTCCTCTACACCGACGGCCTGGTCGAGCGGCGCCGCGAGGACATCGACACGGGCCTGACCCGCCTCGCCGACTGCCTTACGCGCAATGTGTCGGCGGACGCGGAACGCCTCGCCGACACCGTGCTTGCCGAACTGATCCCGCGCGGCGGCAATACCGACGACACGGCCTTGGTGATCATCCGTTTCTGAGTGACGCGCCTTACCCGCGCGCGGAGTTGCGGTGCTGGAGGGTGCGGGCGAGACGTGGTCCCAGCCACTGCTTGAGTCTGCGCAGTGACTGCAACTGGTCGGCGGCCTGGTCGATCCGGTAGTAGAGCTGGGGTGGGATGTGGGGGAGCAGCGGGGAGTGCCGCTGGCCGAGCAGGGCGAACATGTGGGCCGGCGGGAGCTGGATGTAGCGGGGGAGGTTCTCGTACCACTGCGCGCTGTGCCGGGCCGCGCTCTGGACGGACAGCAGCTCGCTCTTGCGGGTGCGCTCGTAGTGGCTGAGCGCCGGCTGGATCGTCTTCGCTTCGGCCAGGGAGCCGGCCAGGGCCATCGCGTCCTGCATCGCGAGGGTCGTGCCCGCGCCGATGGAGTAGTGCGTGGTGTGCGCGGCGTCGCCGAGCAGCACCAGATTGCCGTGCGACCAGGTCCGGTTGGTGAGGGTGCGGAAGGTCTGCCAGGGGGCCGGTCCGCCGAGGTCGCTGCGGCCGATGAGGGAGTGGCCGTCGAGGAGCGACGCGAAGATTCCCTCCAGGCGGCGCAGGCTCTCCTGCTGAGGGAGGCGGTCGAGTTCGAGGCCCTGCCAGGTCGCCTTGGAGCACTCGACGACGCAGGTGCTGTGCTCGCCGCTGTACCCGTACGCGTAACACCAGATCCAGCCGTGCGCGGTCTGTGCGAAGGCGAACGTGAAGGAGCGGAACACCTTGGTCGTGCCGAGCCAGAGGTAGGGGTTGCGGCCCAGGGTGGCGTGCGTGCCGAAGTGGCCGGCATGGCGGTCGCGCATGCTGCTGTTTGCGCCGTCACCGGCCACGATCAGGTCGGCCTCGGGCAGCTGCGCGCGGTCCGGGATCTCGTGGCCGTACTCGATGTCGACGCCGAGGGACTCCGCGCGGCGGGCGAGGATGTCGAGGAGCTTGTGCCGGCCGATGGCGAAGCCCTCGTCCCCCTCATGGGTCGTGGTGCGCTCCCCGACGTGGGCGACCCCGTCACGCCAGCGCAGCGACCCGTCGCTGATCGCGGACGCGGAGTGCGGGTCGTGGCGCCTGAGCCGCTCCAGCATGTCCGGCCAGTAGGTGACGCCCCAGCCGTAGGTGGAGCCGGCCGGGTTCCGCTCGAAGACGGTGATGTCGTGCGAAGGGGCCTGAAGCTTCAGCAGGATCGAGAAGTACAGGGTGGCGGGTCCTCCACCGACACAGACAACCTTCACGCACACTCCCATGGTCTTGTCGCGGCCCGGCCTCGGCGCCCGGCGGCATCCGTGCAACGACGGTAGGGGGTAGTGGTTCCGCGAACGCGTACAACACCCGCTAAAAGCACCCGAAGTGCTCAGGGTGCGGTGCGGGCGTAGCGGCCCGGGGTAGTGCCGAGGACCCGCTTGAAGTGCCGGGTGAGGTGCGACTGGTCGTAGAACCCGGCGGCGGTCGCCACCTCGCCCGGCGGCTGCCCGCCGAGGAGCAGGCGGCGCGCCAGATCGACGCGGCGGGACATCACGTACTGGTGCGGCGGGATACCGAATGCGCCGCTGAAGGCGCGTACGAGATGGGTCGGGTGGGCGTGGACGAGACGCGCCGCCTCGTCCAGGGCGATGCCGTCCAGGAGCCGTGCGTCCAGGAGATCCCGCAGGTCGTGGGCGACGCCACGGGCGGGCTGCTCGGTGTCGGTGACCCCGGGGCGCAGGTGGGTGCGCAGCCGTTCGCCGATCAGCGCGAGGCGGCTCTCCGCCTCGAACTCGTCCCCGGGGTGGGCGAGGGCGCTGTGGAGCCGGCCGACGCGGGTGCGCAGGACGGGGTCGGTGAGGTCGGGTCCGTCCACCGCCGCCCCGATGAATGTCTCGTCGAGCTGCGTCATGTCGAGGTAGAGGACGCGCTTGCGGAAGCCGTGTGCGGTGGCGGGCGACCCGTTGTGCGGCACGCGCGGCGGAAGCAGGCTGACGGTGTCGTTCGGTGTGCCGCGCTCATGGCGGTCCAGGTGGTATCGGACCGCGCCGTCGTCGACGATCAGCAGCGTCCACGCGTCATGCACGTGCATGGGGTACGTGTGCTCGGTGAAGTGGGCGTGGAAGACCTCGACCACACCCGCGACCTGCGGGCGCCAGGCGGAGATCTCGGGCCGGGGCACCATGCAAGGAACGTACAAGACCGGACCGGCCTCGACAGAGCAGTCTCGAGGCATGAGAACGATGGACGAGATCCCCACCGACGTCGCGAGCCCGGCGCCGGCCGCGGCGGACGACCATTCCGGCCCCGCGCCGGTCCGTTTCGACACCAAGATCGCCGTCCTGCTGCGCGACGACCTGGAGCCCTGGCAGCGGCTCAACGTGACCGCGTTCCTGGTCAGCGGGCTCGGTACGGCGGCCCCCGAGGTGGTCGGAGCGCCGTACGAGGACGCCGACGCCACCGCGTACCTGCCGATGTTCCGCCAGCCGGTGCTGGTCTTCGAGGGGTCGAAGCAGACTCTGGCCACGGCGCACGGACGTGCGCTGTCGCGCTCCCTGCCGACGGCCGTGTTCACGGCGGAGCTGTTCGGCACGGGCAACGACCGGGACAACCGTGCCGCGGTCCGGGCCGTGCCCGCCGACCGACTGGACCTGGTGGGCATGGCCGTGTACGGCCCGCGCAACGCGGTCGACAAGGTCCTCAAGGGGGCGCGGATGCATCCCTGAGCGACGAACCTCCGGGCCGCATTTAATCGGGTGCCCGGCACCGGTCCGGTTCCCTACACTCGCCACGTATTCACGCCGCTGCCCTTCGTCGCAGCGCGCGCCGTGACAAGTGAGGGGAGCCGGGCCGTGCGTCACCGCACCGCTGTCGTCGTTCCCCGGTCACGGTTCGAGGTGATCCTGGTGTCTCGGTGTGCCCGGCACCGGCTGCGCGGCCGGTACCGGACCCCCGTGACGAACATCTGACACCTCGCGTGTCCGCACGACCCCGAACCGACCCTTCGGCGGGGCCCGTTGCGCTGTCCGTCCGGTAATCGCGCTGCCTCTGTGTGGAACCACCTGAAAGGCCACAGGCGTGCGTACCGACCTGCACCGTCATGACACCGACCCTCTGACCGCCGTCCGTAACGTGGGCATCCTCGCCCACGTCGACGCCGGCAAGACCACCGTCACCGAACGGATCCTCTACACCACCGGCGCCACCTACAAACGCGGCGAAGTCCACGACGGCACCACCGTCACCGACTTCGACGTCCAGGAACGCGAACGGGGCATCACCATCTCCGCCGCGGCCGTCAGCTGCGCCTGGGACGGGCACCGGATCAACCTGATCGACACTCCGGGCCATGTCGACTTCGCCGACGAGGTCGAGCGCTCCCTGCGCGTGCTGGACGGCGCCATCGCGGTGTTCGACGGCGTCGCGGGCGTCGAGCCGCAGAGCGAGTCGGTCTGGCGGCAGGCCGACCGCCACGGCGTGCCGCGCATCGCCTTCGTGAACAAGCTCGACCGCGCCGGTGCCGACCTCGACACGGCGGTCGAGTCGATGCGCCGGCGCCTCGACACGGTCCCGATGGTGGTCCAGCTGCCGGTCGGCCGCGAGGACGCGTTCACCGGTGTCGTCGACCTGATCCGCATGCGCCTTCTCACCTGGCGCGAGGGCGGTGAGACGTACGAGGAGGGGCATGTTCCGCAAGAGCTCAGCGAGGAGGCGCGGCGGCGCAGGCGCCTCCTCGAGGAGACGGTGGCGCAACTGCATCCCGGCGCACTGGAGGAGTTCTGCGACGGATCGGCTCTGTCCGCCGGGACGTTGGCAGGAGCGCTGCGGGATCTGACGCGCAGCGGCGAGGGCGTCGTCGTGCTGTGCGGTTCGGCGTACCGCAACCGCGGTGTCGAGCCGCTCCTGGACGCGGTCGTCGCCTACCTGCCGTCACCGCTCGACGCGCCCGCGGTCCGCGGCGCCGTCGGCGACGACGAGCAGGAGCGGGCCTGCGATCCGGCGGCACCGCTGGCCGCGCTGGTGTTCAAGGTGCAGGCGACTCCTCGCGGGCGTCTGACCTATCTGCGGCTGTACTCGGGAACAGTTCACAGGGGAGAGGCGGTGTGGGATGCGGGCGCACGGCGTACGGAGCGGATCGGCCGGATCCTGCGCGTCCAGGCCGACCGGCACACCGAGGTGGAGCGCGCGGTGGCCGGGGACATCGTCGCGGTGGCCGGAGTGAAGGCCGCCCGCAGCGGCGCGACCCTGTGCGCACCCGACGCGCCTGTCGTCCTCGAACCGCCCACGGTGGCCGAACCGGTCGTCTCCGTAGCGGTCGAGGCATGCAGGAACGCCGACAGTGCCCGGCTGGTGTCCGCGCTGGCACGACTCGTCGAGGAGGACCCCTCGCTCGTCGTCAGGACCGACCGCGAGAGCGGCCAGACGGTCCTTTCGGGCATGGGTGAACTGCATCTGGAGGTGGCGGTGGAGAAGATCCGCCGGGCCCACGGTCTGGAGGTCGGCGTCGGCAGGCCGCAGGTGGCCTACCGCGAGACGGTCTCGCGCGGGGTGTCCGGTCTGGTGTACCGGCATGTCAAACAGGAGGGAGGAGCAGGCCAGTTCGCGCACGTCGTCATCGACGTACGGCCGCTGCCGGTGGCGCAGGACGGTGCGGGCGACGGCGCGGCGGACTTCGTGTTCCGGTCGGTCGTCACCGGCGGACGGCTGCCGCGGGACTACGTCCAGGCCGTGGAGGCCGGGTGCGGGGACGCCCTGAGCGAGGGCCCCCTCGGCGGCCATCGGGTCACCGGGGTGCAGGTCACGCTCACCGACGGGTCCACGCACCCCAAGGACTCCTCGCCGATGGCGTTCCGTACGGCGGGCCGTTTCGCGCTCAGGGCGGCCTTCCGGGCGAGCGTCATGACGCTCCTCGAACCGGTCGTCGAGGTCACGGCCACCGTCCCCGAGGACGCCGTGGGCGGGGTGCTCGGGGACCTGGCGGCGCGACGCGGCCAGATCTCCGCCTCCGCGATGCGCGCGGGCACCGCGGTCGTCACTGCGACGGTGCCGCTGGTCGAACTCTTCGGCTACGCGTCCCAGTTGCGCGGCCGGACCCAGGGCCGGGGCACGTTCACCAGCCGGGCGACCGGCTACGCGCCGGTTCCGGGTGCGGTGTCCGACCAGATGGCTTCGCGGTAGCCGCGCGAGCGATGGCCCCGTCCGTCCGAGGGCGGGCGGGGCCGTCCGGCCGTGGTGCGGGCCAGAGTTCAATCGGCCACGGACAGCACCGTCTTCGCCGGGGCCGTCCGGTTCTCCAGGGCCTCGTGCACCTTGCCGGCGTTCTCCAGCAGCTCGACCGCCGGCAGTGGCTCGTCCAGGATGCCGCGGGCCACCAAGGAGATGACGGCGGTGAGCGCCTTGGTGCAGGTCGCCGGGCGCAGATGGGCGACGCCGCCGATACTCAGGCCGGACACCGTGCGCGTCGCCAGCCAGGTCTCGTCACCGGAGAAGGGCCGGTCGTCGCGGCTGGCGTTGCCGAGGACGACATGGCGTCCGAAGGGGGCGAGGCGCCGGAACGCGGTGGCGCGCAGCGAGCCGCCCACCGGGTCGATGACGACGTCCACCGAACCGTCCGGCGTGAGGCGGTCGAGACCGTCGGCCAGCGCGTCCGCAACCACCACGTCCGTGCACTCGGCCGGCGCCCGGTCCGGGTCGCGGCCGACGACCCCGATCACCTGCCGGGCCGGGAAGAGCGCCGCCATCCGCGCCGTGGTGGCGCCCAGGCCACCGGTCACCCCGAGAACGAGGACCCGGTCCCGGGCGTCGAGCCGGGCGACATCGTGCAGTGCCACCCACGCGGTGACGCCGTTGACGATGGCGGCGGTGACGCGGCGCAGGTCGACGCCGTCCGGCACCGGAGCGGCCATCGTGTGGTGCGCGACGGCGACCTGCGCGTAGCCGCCGGCGCGCTGTCCGCGCCCGAAGTCGTTGAGCAGCGCGGCGACGCTCCGGCCGACGGTGAACCCCTGGACATCGCGGCCCACGGCACGCACCCGGCCGGTGACCTCGATCCCGGGGACCATCGGCGTCCACAGCGGGAACGCCCCGGAGCGCAGCAGCGTGTCGACGAACCCGACGCCCGCGTACGTGACGTCGATGCTGATCTCCCCGGGACCCGGCTCGGGAACGGGACGGTGTGACACGGTGAGAGCGGAGGCGGGCCCGAACGCGTCGACCCCGGCGGCGAGCATGGTCTCGTCATTCATCAGCGGATCTCCTTTCCAGACAGCCCGGCAGTGCATGGCGTCGGGATCCGGCCGCATGCCCGCAGACGCCGCCCCGGACCACGACCGCATCCCCACGGACCGACCTTGCCACCGCGGCGGCCGAACGGCGGGACCACACGGGCGAACACAACACCGGGCCGCCGGTACCGCCTCTCAGGTCCCGCTCCCGGGGCGCGGCGTCGACGGCCTCCCCAGCCGCGTACCTTCTCCCTGTGCAGCTCATCGAGATATCCGATCTGGTCGTGGAGCACGACCCCGGCACGCGTGAACGCCTGCCGGTGCGGGGCGCCGACGTCGTCGCGCGGCTCGCCGCCGCGGGTGACCGCAATGGCGCCCGTATCGCCGCCGGGCTGGCGTGCGACGACGACGGGAACCTCGATCCGCTCGCCGTGGACCGCCGGCTCGTCGCCGTCCACACCGAGCTCCAGCGGCTCAGCGAGGAACTGCGCCTCGGCGACCGCATCGCCGAACTCCTGCGTCCGCTGCTCGCCGTGATCCGCGCCGCCGGGCCGACCGACGGCCCGCTGCGGGTGGTCGACGTCGGCTGCGGCCTCGGCTACCTCGTGCGGTGGCTGGCCGCGTCCGGCGCCCTCGGCCCGGATGTCGACCTGATCGGAGTGGACTTCAACGCGGCCCTGGTCACCGAGGCCGCGCGGCTCGCCCGCGCGGAGGGACTGCCCTGCCGCTTCGTACGGGGTGACGCTTTCGCCCTCGACGAGCCCGCCACCGTGTACGTGTCGACGGGCGTCCTGCACCACTTCCGGGGCGATGACCTCGACGCCTTCTTCGCCGCCCAGGCCACGCCGGGCACCGCCGCGTTCTGCCACTTCGACATCGCCGCCACCGGTCTCGCCCCGATCGGCGCGTGGGTCTTCCACCGGGCGCGGATGCGCGATCCGCTGGGCCGCCACGACGGCGTGATGTCGGCCCGCCGCGCCCACGACGACGAGACACTGCTGGCGGCCGCCGCCCACGCCGACGGGCTGACCCCGCTCGTGTACGAACCACGGGGCCGCAGCAACCCGTTCTGCACCACGCTGCGCCCCGTCATCGGCGTACGCCCCGACCTGCTGCCGCCGCTACGGGCCGAGCTGGGACCCGGACCGTCGGGCCGCCTGGTCGGGCGTGCGGACACCGTGGGCGGGACGCGCCAGGGGGCTTCGGCGGGGGAGGGCGCCGGGTGAACGCCTTCCTGCTCGCCGCTCTGGCGCTCGTCGACGCGGCGTTCGCCGGGTTCCGTGCCTACACCGGTCGGGACGGCCGCATCCGTAAGTCGACACGGGCGCTGCTCGCGGCCCGCCGCGGTCTCGCGATCGGCGCCCCTGTGCTGCTGCTGAGCGCGGCCCTCGCCGTGACGCTGCTCGTCGCCGCGGCGGACCGGGGCGCGCGCTACGCCGAACTCGACGCCGCCGCCCACCGGATGCTCCTGTGCTACGCGCCGTACACGCTGATCGTCGCACTGAGCCTGGGCTGCTACCTGTGGGGCCCGTTCCGGGCCGGCACCCTCGCCGTGGTCGTCGGCCTGGGGCCGCTGACCCTGGTGCGCCCGCTGGTGGTGCTCGCCGGGGCGGTCGCGGCCGCGTGGGGTTCGCTTCCGGCGGCCTCGGTGGCGGTGGTCGCGGCGGTGGGGGTGCTCCTGGTGGAGCCGTTCGTCCACCGACGCTGGTACGCGGAGCCGGTGTGAGCGGCGCCGCGTACCCGTGGACAACTACAGGCTCGCGTCGCGGTGCGTGGGGCGGCCGTCGAGGACGGTGAGCAGCACCGGCAGGTCCGGCAGCGCGGTGTCGGCCGTGGTGAGCGGGTTGTCGGCGAGAACGGTGACGTCGGCGCGACAGCCGACGGCGATCCGCCCGGCCTCGTGCTCCTCGCCCGCCGCGTAGGCCGCGTTGACCGTCAGACCCTGGAGCGCCTCCAGCGGCGTGAGCGCCTGCTCGGGTCCGTGCGGGTCCTGGGTGAGGTCGCGGCTCGGGCGGCGGTGGCGCGCGCCGGCCATGACCCCGAGCGGCGGATACGGGGCGATCGGCCAGTCGGAGCCGAGGAGCACGGTGGCGCCCGAGTCCTGCAGATCGCGGCAGCGCCAGGCGCGCGATGCGCGCTCCTCACCGAGGCGGCGCGACCAGTTGTCGGTGTGGTCGGCCCGGGTGAAGTCGCAGCAGTGGGTGGGCTGCATGGACGCGATGACGCCGAGCGCGGCGAACCTGCCCAGGGTGTCGTCGGGCACGGTCTCGATGTGCTCGACCCGGTGGCGCGCCCCGCGCCCGCCGGTGGCCTGCGCCTTCTCGACGGCATCGAGAACATGGCGTACGGCTGCGTCGCCGATCGCATGGGTGGCGGTGGGCACCCCTGCGCGGTGCAGCTCGCCGATGATCCGCGTGTAGACCTCGGGGTCCGGCCAGAAGGCGTGGGTGGACTCGCCGTGGCAGTCCGGGCGCTCCAGCCAGGCCGTGCCGTTGTCGATGGTGCCGTCCATGAAGATCTTGACGCCGTCGGTGCGCCACAGCGCGCCGCCGTCGCCCTGCTGCTCGATGAGCGCCCGTATTCCTTCGGCGTCGGTGCCGGGCTGGCACCACGGCGCGACCCGCAGCCGGAGCGCGAGCTCACCGGCCGCGTCCAGCTCGGAGAACAGGGCGAGGCTGTCGCCGTTCGCGTCCATGACGTGACCGCCGGTGAGCCCCGAGGCGGCCATGGCGCGCAACGTGGCGGCGAGCCGGTCGCGGCGCTCCTCCCGCGTGGGCCGCGGGGCGACCCGTTCCACGAGCTCGCAGGCGGCGTCCTCCTGGAGCAGACCGGTGGGACGGCCCTGCTCGTCGCAGACCACTTCTGCGGAGGCCTGGTCGAAGGTGCGCGGGCCGTCCACACCGGCCAGTTCCAGCGCGCGCCTGCTGGCCAGCATGGAGTGGGCGTCGAACAGCAGCAGAAGGGCCGGTACGCCGTCGAGGACGGAGTCGAAGGGGGCGATCCCGACGGGCCGGTCGCCGAAGACGTTCGGGTCGAGCCCCCAGCCGTGCAGCCACGCCCCCGGCGCCAGGTTCCGTACCTCGGCGGCGAGCGCCGCGCGCACGTCCTCCACGCCGGTGCAGCCCGACAGGTCGAGCCCGCCCGTCAGCTCGGCGCCCGAGACGGGGTGGAGATGCCCGTCGACCAGGCCCGGGGTCACCACGGCGCCCTTGAGGTCGATCACCGTGGTCGAGGCGTCCACGTGCTCACGTATGCCGTGGTCGTCGCCCAGGGCGGAGATCCGGCCACTGGACACGGCGAGGGCGGTCTGCGGCAGGAACGCGCCGGTGACCGGGTCGAGCAGGCGGGCGGAGAGCAGGACGAGAGGGCTGGGCACAGCGGCTCCTTGAAGGGCGGGTGGGTGGTGGCCGGGACGCGGGACCCTAGCCGGTGGGTGACGCGGTGAGCGTCCCGTGCGGAAGGCCGAGTTCGCGTTCCGCCGTCGTGGCGGCCATGCGCGACACCTCGGCTGGACGGTTGCTGGTGTCGGTGTTGGCGTGCGCTCCGAGGCCGTCGAGCACCACCAGGATGTGAATGGTCGTCACATACGGGTCGTCCGTATGGAATTCGCCCTGGTCGACGCCCTGCCGGATCAGGTCGGTGAGCCGCTCGCGCCAGGCTGCCTCCTGCTCGGCGACCCGGTTGCGCAGGACGGGCCGGTAGCGGCTGAGGTGGCGCGCGTTGATCCAGAGGCGGCTGATGTTGTCGTAGGACGCCCCCGTCGCGCGTGCGAAAAACCATCCCAGGTGCAGCGTGGGCGTCCCCTGGGCCCGTTCGGCGGGCAGGAGGCTGTCGAGCTCGGCGCCGGAGGCGCCGCCGAACGCCTCCGCCACGAGGTCGTCCGCCGAGGGGAAGTAGTGGCTGATCAGTCCGGGGCGGACGCCGAGCTCCTCGCCGATCCGCCGCAGCGTGACGCACTCGAGCCCTTCGGTGAGGGCGACCGAGGCGGCCGCGTCGACGATCTCCGCACGTCGGGCGGCCGGCGTCTTCCGAATTCGCTTGTGCTGGACGCTTGACGGCATACCTGGGATGCTATTGAGTGTGCGACCAATAAGCAAGCGCGTGGCCGGTCAGGGCGTCACTGGCTCACCACCGGCGCAGCGGCCGCCGCGTTCTGCGTCAACGCCGCTCGACACGTCGGCGTCCGTCGGCGCTGACCGGGCCCGCCGATCTACGGCACGTCATACCGCTTGAGCGCGCGGGCGACGGGCTCACCGGACCGCTCGGCGTACGCAAGGCGCTCGCGGATCTCACGCAGGCCGCGGGGCCGGAACCCCGGGCCGCCGCAGCAGCTCTTGTGGAAACCCACGCCCGCGTGCAGCAGAACCGTGAGCGTCCGCCACGCGGCGGTGTCGCGGCGGCGCGGCGCGGCGAAGGCGGACCCCGCATGGATCATCGGCTCGGCACAGCGCGGACAGATCCGCTCCCTTTCCTGGTCGTAGGCCTGCTTGTACGAGACCCGGCAGGGCAGGCACACGTATGAGGTCTTCCCATGGGGCATGCCGCCACAGTAGGCAACACCGTCCGCGGGTTCGACGGAATTCTTCAGCCCGCGTGTGCGTCCGACATGGCACCGGCCGCGGCGAGATGGTCCAGGGCGGAGTCCGTCAAGGTGCGGATGGCCGGGTGCCAGGGGCGGCCCCGGGGTCCGGTCAGCACGAGGCGCCGTGAGGTCTGGGGGTGCAGTGGCAGGAGGGTCAGGTCAGGCGGGATCAGGGAGCGGGACACCTCCGACAGGACGGTCACGCCGATACCGGCCTGCACCATGCTGATCAGGGTCGCCAGATCCCGTACCCGGTGCGTGGGGGTGAACCGCAGCCCGGCGAGGCGGTGGATGGTCCGGATGCGGTCCTCGCAGCCGTTGGGCGAGATCAGGAACGGATCGTCCTCCAGGTCACGGATGTCGACGACCGGCTCGCCGGCGAGAGGGTGGTCAAGGGGCAGCACGGCTCGGTAGCTGTCCGAGGCGAGCTGGATGCCCGGGCCGGGGGGAGGGTCGATCAGGATGGCGGCATCGGCCGTCCCGTTCTCCAGCCATGCGGTGATCTCGGTGCTGTCCCCCTCGAAGACCCTGACGGTGATGCGGGGCTCGTCCTCGCCCCAGTGCTGCAGCAGCCCGGGGATCAGGCCCTGGCAGACCGTGGGGGTTGCGGCGAGGCGAACCGTGCCCGTCATGGTGGCCGCGTCCGACGCGAGTTGGTCCACGGACCGGGCCGCCGCCACGGCGGCCCGGGCGTGCGGCACGACCTGCTCGCCGAGCGCCGTGGTCCGCACCGGGGCGGCACGGACCAGTAGCGGAGCGGTCAACTCGCGTTCCAGCGAGGCGACGGCGTGCGACACCGCCGACTGGCTCAGGCCGAGATCGGCCGCCGCCGCGCTGAAGCCGCCCGCGTCGACGACGGCGAGGAACGCCCTCAACTGGGAAAGGTTCACGGTCATGCGGGGGCCTCATATACCTATGACACGTATGCGTTGGATCAATGGTGCCAGGTCGGTGAGGCTTGGTCCGTGCCGCCGACTCCGGCGGACACACCCCCTCCCACCTGCTCAGGAGCAGCCATGCCTTTCATCCGCGTCACCGTCACGGACACCGCGCTCCCCGTCGGCGTACAGCGCACCCTCGCCGAGGGCCTGACAGGCCTGGCCGTGTCGGCCCTTCGCAAGTCCGGCGCGAGGACCATCGTGCACGTCGACCTGGTTCCGGCCGAGCGCTACTACGTGGACGGCAGGCCGCTGACCGGTGGCCTCGACGCCCATGTCGAGGCCACCGTCACCGTCGGCACGAACAGTGCCGCGGAGAAGGCCGCGTTCATCGCGGAGGCGGGCGAACTGATGGCCAAGACGCTTGGCCCGCTCGCCCGTTCCGGAGTCGCGCTGCATGAACTGCACCCCGAGAGCTACGGCTACGGCGGTGTGACCCAGTTCGACTTCTACCGTCGGGAGGCCGCCCGGCGGTAGCGGCCCCCGCGGCCCGCTCTCACGTGTCGAACTCGCCGTACCAGGCCCGGTCGAGCAGACACTTGGGCAGGTACGGCGACGAGCCGTCGACCGCGAACTCCGAGTCGAAGGCGAGGCACGCCAGCGCGAGCGGGCCGAGGGCCACCCGGCCGTGCGGCTCCGCCGAGCCGCTCCAGTAACGCTCGTGATGGGCCAGCGCCTCCGTGAGCGCCTTTGCGAAAGCCTCGTGGTCGCCCGTCACGAGGCGGTGGAAGAGCGCGACGGGCTGGTAGTCGACCAGGTTCAGGAAGTCCGCGGGTGTGCGGGTCGCGACGTCGGGGTGGGACGTGTTCATGGTGGCGAGCAGCTTCTGGACCACATCGTCCATCGGGCGCTGCAGCCAGTACGTCTGCAGCGTGTCGATCCAGTGGAAGACGTACTCGTCCATGGGCGTGGCCCGGCGCAGGTCGTCCAGCGGCACGTGGCACAGCTGGGTCGTGCGGTCCCGCTCACGGCAGATGACAGCGAGGTAGAAGGCGTTGAGCCAGGCGCGGCCGTCCGCGTACGGAGCGGGGCCGGTGACCGGAAGCGTCACGACGTCGTGCCCGATCCGGCAGGCGACGCTGCTCTCGCGGGAGGTCGTGGTGGCGAACAATGCCGAGCCGACCTGCATGGCGCCGACCCACGCCTCCCAGGTCTCCAGCGCGCCCCCGTCGGGGTCGGACGCGCAGCGCACGTGGCTCAGGGCGAGCGAGGCCGCGAACGCGTCACCGAAGACCGCGGGCGACTGAGGCAGCCGCGCTGTCAACGCAGATGTCGTCAGGGCGAGTTCATCGGCGTTCTGTGCGCGAGCGGCCGTATCCGGCGCGGCATCGGCGGAGTCCTGGCCGCGCAGGGACCTCATCAGGTCCATCAACTCCTGCGGCGGAACCACGGAGAACGACCGGTTCTCGTGGTCGAAGACCGTGAGCGAGACCAGCCGCCCCTGGTGCCACCAGTACAGCCGCGGTGAGAGTGCGCCCGGCCCGTCCTCGTAGGCACCGATGGCGTAGGAGCCCAGGTCGTTCACGGCGTCCACCACGCTGCCGTCCACGATCGGGTGGAACGCCAGCAGATGCCTCGTCGGCATCACGACGAGCGCCCCGGCCTCCGGCAGCTCCCGGCCGGTCAACTCCCTCACCAGATCGGGGAGTACGAGCACCTTGCTGGAGACGAAGAAAGAGTCGCCGTACACGGAGTGCATCAACGCGCCCTGCGGGCCACGGAATTCGTCGTGCTCGACCGGCTCACGGATCAGGTTCGCGCGGCCCGCGGCCCACAGCTGCTCGGCACCGACACGCGCCACGTCCCGGTCGTCGAGGATCCGTACGGAAGTGGCTGCGTCCAGCGCGAGGGCCGCGAGCAGCCCTTCGGCCACGGGCCGCGCATAGCGGAAGCCGTCGGCGGTTTCGCCCGCGAAGGCGTCGTCGGGCAGCAGCCGCCAGCACGTCCGCTCCAGGAGTTCCGTGGCGCTCTCGCCTCCCTGGGAGGAGTTCTCCAGGCCGGCGAAGTGCTGCTCCACGATCCGCGGCCAGTCGTCCTCGGCGGACTGGCGACACCGCTGCGCGAGGTTCGACAGCGGGCTGAGCCTGCCCTCCAGGCGCACCGCGTCCCCCGTCACGGTCATGTGCGTGCCGTGCCGGGCAAGGAAGTGAGCGGCCGTCAGGCTCCGCAGGCGCTCGGCCTGAGGGACGTTCAGCATCGGCAGGTGTGGATCGGGTGCGTGGTGGAGGTTCACCGCACAGACTCTACGAAGAGGTGCGGGAGCCGGTGACAGGCGGGCCTGTGCGTGCGGTCCTGGCCGGGCTCGTGTAGGCGAACCGGGGCAGGAAGAACTGCGTGACGGGCCCGACGGTCAGGGCGTACAGCATGGTGCCGAGCCCCACGCCGCCGCCGAGCAGCCACCCCACGGCGAGTACGGCGACCTCGATGAACGTGCGGACGACGCGGATGGAACGCCCTGTCAGGGCGGACGCACCGGTCATCAGCCCGTCCCGGGGCCCCGGCCCGAACCGTGCGCCTACGTAGACGGCTACGGACAGCGCGTTGGCGAAAATCCCGGCGAGGAGGAGCCCGACGCGCGCGGGGAGCCCCAGGCCCTCGGGGACGAGCGCGAGGCCGAGGTCGGACGAGAACGCGATGACGACGATGTTGGCGGCGGTCCCGAACGTGGGCCGCTGCCGCAGGGGGACCCACAGCAGCAGGACGGACACACCCACGACCGCGGTAAGTGTGCCGAAGCTCAGCGAAGTGTGCTTCTCCAGCCCTTGGTTGAGGACGCTCCAGGGGCTGAGGCCCAGCGCGGCGCGGACCATGACGGCCATGCTGAATCCGTACAGGGCGAGGCCGATGAACAACTGGGGCAGGCGGCGGAGTGGGCGTTCGCCGAAGCGTACATAGGTGAGTGGGGGAGCGGGGCGGTTGCGCCCGATCCCTTTGTCGTCCGGGGCCGCCTGCTCGGAGCGGGCCGTCGTGTCCGTGTCCTGCCGCATATGTGCCTGCCTCCAGCGTGGGGGTCGTGGGCCTTCAAAGCCATTGCGGCAACTCTGTAGAGTGATTGGCCCGGATGACATGGCCAATCTCGGGAGAATGGTTTGACCGACGCGAACGCCTTTCTGCCGGTGGACAGGGTGGGCCGCGCGGACCGGACCCTGGGCAGCCGTCAGCTCGCCGCGATGCTGCCCGACACCGCCGGCACGAGACCCGCCTACCGCCACCTCGCGCAGGCGATCAGCACGCTCATCCTGGACGGACGCATCGCCCTGCACGTCAGACTCCCCGCCGAGCGCGAACTGGCCGCCGCCCTCGACACCAGCAGAACCACCGTCACCGCCGTGTACGACCTGCTGCGCGAGAGCGGCTACGCGCACAGCCGGCAGGGATCGGGCACGTGGACCGCCCTGCCCGAAGGCCGCACCCCCAGTGGCATCACCCGCCTCCTCGGCCCCCAGGACACCGCGATCGACCTTGCCAGAGCCTCCCCCGGGCTCCCGCAGCAGGCACTCGTCGATGCCCTCGTGCACATCACCCCGCAACTCGCCGAGCAGGCACACACCCCTGGCTACCACCCCTACGGCCTCCCCGACCTGCGCGCCGCCATCGCCGAGCGCTACACCCGACGGGGCCTCGCCACCCTGCCCGAACAGATCCTGGTGACGTCGGGCGCACAGCACGCGCTGACCCTCGTCCTGGGGCTGCTGAGCAGCCCCGGGGACCGGGTCATGGTCGAGAACCCGTCCTACCCGAACGCCCTTGAGGCGCTGCGTCGAGCCCGGCTGCGTACCGTGTCCGTCCCCGTGACCGACACCGGCTGGGACATCGAGATCACCGAATCGACGCTCCGCCAGGTCGTGCCCCAACTGGCCTACCTGATCCCCGACTTCCACAACCCGACCGGCTGTCTCATGCCCGAACACGAGCGGGCGCACGTCCTGCGCGCGGCGGAGCGCTCCGGTACCTGGCTGGTCATCGACGAGACGCTGGCCGACCTCGCGCTCGACGTCCCCCCGCCGCCTCCCTTCGCCTCCCACGCCGCGAAGGGTGGCACCGGCCAGGTCATCAGCATCGGCTCGATGAGCAAGACCCATTGGGGCGGCCTGCGCATCGGCTGGCTGCGCGCGCCCGCACGGCTCGTCACCGAACTCGCGGGCCAGCGCGTGGCCACCGACATGGGCGGATCGGTCGTCGACCAGCTCCTGGCCCTCGCCCTCCTGGACCGGGCCGACGGGCTTCTGTCGCCCCGACTTGAGCAACTACGGTTGCAGCGCGCCGCGTTGGCCGCCGCACTGACCGAGCGCATGCCGCACTGGACCTGGCAACTGCCGCCCGGAGGCCTGTCGTTGTGGGTCGACCTGGGTGAACCGGTGGCCTCCGCGCTGTCCGAACGAGCCCTCGACAACGGCGTCCGGATCGAGAGCGGCGCCTGCTTCGCCACCGACCCCGGCATCTTCGAGCAGCGGATGCGCATCCCGTACACGACCCCGGCGGACACCCTGCGCGAAGCCGTCCACCGCATGGCGACCGCGCTCGCGGCCGGCCTTCCGTCGGCGTCCACCGCGCGACGGCCGCACTGGGTCGCCTGAGCCACAGAGGATGAAGGAGATCGCTGGATGGCGTGCGGAGGTGAGCGTCCCGGGACAGGTCCGCTCTTTCGCCTCGCTTGGCGCGGGTCCCACTACCCCGGCCGGCCCGCCGAGGACCTGTGGATCGCCCTCGGCGTGGATGGGAACGGCGGCTGGTGGTTCGACGCGTACTTCCTCGGGCGCCTGCCACTGGGCCAAGGCGCGCCGCGGGCCGCCGAGTTCGCCCGGTGGCTCCTGGTGGCGCCGCCGACGGGCCCGTACGAGCGGGAGTTCACGCTGAACGGCTGTGAACCGCAGGCCGGATCCGCGCGGATCGCCGCCGGAACGCGGCTGACCGTCGAGTTCCTCCTGGGCCGCGAGGAACCCGACGGGCCCGAATATCTCCAGATGCTGCCGTCGGGCGAGACGGCCGTGCGGCACATCGGCTTCGAGGTGGGCGCACCGCTGGAGTGCGAACCGCTGCCGCGCGCCGCCCTCGAGGTGGCGGCCGCCGGACTTCTCGACGCCGCCACCGACCAGGAGTCCCGGATGCGCGAGCGGCGCGGTCCTGTCAGACGAGCGCGCGATCGAGGTCCGCGCCGAGCTGGTGGTACGCCGCGGTGACCGTCTGGGCCAGGAGGACGGCGATGGTCATGGGGCCCACCCCTCCGGGGACGGGAGTGATCAGGCGGGCCCGCTCGGCCGCGGTGTCGAAGTCGACGTCGCCGACGTTGCCCGCGTTGTAGCCCGCGTCGACGACGACAGCGCCGGGCTTGATGTCCTCGCCGCGGATGAGCCGGGGCCGGCCCACGGCAGCCACCACGATGTCCGCCTCCCTCACGTACGCGCTCAGGTCGGCCGTGCGGGAGTGGCAGTACGTCACTGTGGCGTCCCGGGCGAGCAGAAGCATCCCGGCCGGCTTGCCGAGGATCGCGCTCCGGCCCACGACGACGGCATGCCGCCCCGCGACATCGACGTCGTACTCGTCGAGGAGCCGCATGATTCCGCCTGGTGTGCAGGAGACGAACCCGGGCAGCCCGAAGGCCATCGCGCCGAACGAGGTCATGGTGACGCCGTCGACGTCCTTCTCCGGTGCGATGGCCTCGAACGCCGCGCGTTCGTCGATGTGCGGGCCCACGGGGTGCTGGAGCAGGATTCCGTGCACCGACGCGTCCTGCGACAGCTCGCGGAGGGTGGCGACCAGCTCCGCGGTCGTCGTCTCGGCGGGGAGCTGGACGCGCCGCGACTCGATACCGGCCTTGGCGCAGCGGGCCTGCTTCATACGGACGTACGTGACGGAGGCGGGATCCTCGCCCACCAGTACGGTCGCGAGGCAGGGCGCCGAGCCCGTGCGCCTCACCAGCTCCGCCGCTCTGCCCGCGGACTCCTCGACGAGGCGCCGGGCGGTGCCGGTGCCGTCCATGAGGTGGGCTGTCTGTGTCGGGGACATGGTCGCCTCCCAGGCGTCATTGACCATTCGCCCAGGCGCACGGCATACATCGACCCTTTGGTCAGGCCGCTCCCCGGTGGTTCTCCACCCCAGCGCCAGTCACGGCCTGTCCGCCACTGTAACGGTTTCGGTCAGCCGTGCGAGAGCCGTGGCCTCCTCACTGCCCTCCTCGGCGCTGAAGACGTGCACGACCAGGCCCGTCTCGCCGGGCGCGGCCGGTACGTGCAGCGTCTCGAAGTCCAGGGTGAGCAGCCCGGCCACCGGGTGCCTCAGGCGCTTGCGCCCCGCCGCGCACATCACGACCTCGCCGCTGTCCCAGATACGCCTGAACTCCGTGCTGCACGCGGTGAGTTCGGCGATGAGGCCGGCCAGTTCCGTGTCGTCGGAGTAGCGCCCCGACCAGACCCGGAGCTGGCCCACGGCCTCCGCCGCCCGGTCCTCCCACTCCGGGTGGACGACGCGCGAAGCGGGGTCGAGGAACAGATACCGCGCGTTGTTCCGGTCGCGGCGGGCCGGCGCGGCCAGGCCGCCGATCAGCTCGGCGCCGAGGGCGTTCCACGCCACCACGTCCAGGCGATGGTTCGTGGCGAAGGCCGCGAAGCCGGCCATGGAGTCGAGGAGCCGCCGCAGCATCGGGCTGACCCTGGCCTCGGGCGCGGGGCCCTGCCGGGCACCTGCCAGGGTCGCGAGATGCCCGCGCTCGGCCGTGTCGAGGCCGAGCGCCCCGGCGAGCGCGTCGACGACCTCGGCGGACGGCTGGGTGGCGCGGCCCTGTTCCAGGCGCACGTAGTAGTCCACGCTGATCCCGGCGAGCTGTGCCAGTTCCTCGCGGCGCAGTCCGCGTACCCGTCGGCGACGGCCGCCGGAGAGCCCGACGTGCTCCGGTGTGACGCGCGCGCGGCGGGCGCGGAGAAAGTCACCGAGGCCATGCTGCGCGCCGCCGGTGGTGAGGGTGGTGCCCGTGTCTGTCTCCCCGATGTGGTTCACGCCGTCCATGGGCCCAAGTATGCGTGGCCCTCGCAGTACCAGGATGAGCGTTCCGCCGTTGACCAGGGTGCTGGCTGCCCGGACGCGCCTGGGGGAACGTGGTGGCATGAACGACACGACGTCTCGGCAGCCCAAGAAGATCCTCGTGGTCAGCGCCCACCCGGAACCCCGTTCGCTCAACTCCGCGTTGACCGACTTCGCGGTCGAGCACCTGCGCACGGCAGGACACGAGGTGAAGGTGTCCGACCTCTACGCGATGAAGTGGAAGGCGACCGTGGACGCCGACGACTTCCCCGGGGACACCGGAGCGGGCCGGCTGCATGTGATGGCCGACTCCGAGCGGGCGACGCTCTCGGGCGGTCTGTCGCCCGACATCGCGGCGGAGCAGGAGAAGGTGCGCTGGTCGGACGCGGTGGTCCTGCAGTTCCCGATGTGGTGGTTCTCGGCGCCGGCGATCCTCAAGGGCTGGATCGACCGGGTCTTCACGAGCGGCTTCGCGTACGGTCCTGCGGTCCCGCCGCCGTACGGCGAAAGCTCCCTGCCGGGGAGGCGGGCGCTCGTGTCGGTGACCGTCGGCGCGCGCGAGTCGGCGTTCTCCGATCGAGGCATCCACGGAAGCCTCGAGGACGTCCTGCACCCCATCCAGCACGGCCTGTTCTGGTTCACCGGCATGAACCCGCTGGAGCCGTTCGCGGTGTACAGCTCGAACGAGCTTCCCGACGACCGCTTCGTCACGGCACGGACGGAGTACGCCCGACGGCTCGACACGCTCTTCACGGCCACGCCGGTCCCCTTCCGGTCGCTCACGGGCGGGGACTACGGCCACGACATGCGGCTCCTGCCAGGGGTGGAGACGCCGGGCACGAGCGGACTCGACCTGCACGTTCGCGACCGGGTCTGAGGGCCATCTCGTCCAGCCGCCCTCCCCCTATTTGAACGCGTTCAAATATCTGCGTTAAGGTGGTGCCGACACGATGAGGGGGCTCCATGAAGATCGTGATACCCGGCGGCACCGGGCAGGTAGGGACGATCCTGAAGCGTGAACTGGCCGAAGCGGGACACGAAGTCGTGGTCCTCACGCGGCGGCCGGTGCGCGACGGGGAAACGCGCTGGGACGGCGAGACCCTGGGCCCTTGGGCCGAGGCCGTCGACGGCAGCGACGTCGTGATCAACCTTGCCGGACGCAGCGTCAGTTGCCGCTACACCCCGGCCAACCTCCGGGCCATGATGGACTCGCGCGTGCGGTCCGCCGAGGTCGTCGGCGAGGCCATCGCCGCCGCCGCGCGGCCTCCGAGGGTATGGCTGCAGATGAGTACGGCGACCGTCTACGCCCACAGCTTCGCCGCACCGAACGACGAGGCGACCGGCGTGCTCGGCGGCGACGAGGCCGGCGTCCCGGGTTACTGGGGCTACAGCGTCGAGATCGCCAAGGCGTGGGAGCGGGCGCAGGAGCAGGCGGACACCCCGCGCACCCGCAGGGTCGCCCTGCGCTCCGCGATGGTCATGAGTCCCGATCGCGGCGGCGTCTTCGACATCCTCCTGCGCCTGGCCAGGCTCGGCCTCGGCGGTCCGGTCGCGGGCGGCGGACAGTACGTGTCCTGGATCTACGACCGTGACTTCGCCCGAGCGGTCCGGTTCCTGATCGAGCGCGACGACCTGGACGGGCCCGTGAACCTCGCCGCCCCGGAGCCGCTGCCGCAGCGTGACTTCATGCGTGCGCTTCGTACGGCATGGGGTGTTCCGGTGGGACTGCCCGCGACGAAGTGGATGGCCGAGCTCGGTGCGTTCGCGCTCCGCTCGGACACCGAACTCCTTCTGAAGAGCCGCCGCGTCGTCCCGGGCAGGCTGCTCGACGCAGGCTTCTCCTTCGACCACGCCGCGTGGCCCGATGCCGCCGCCAACCTCGCGCGACGTGTACGCGGGGGACGTGACGTCACGCGGGACATGGCGGACGGGCTGGTGTGAGGCGGGGGCGTCTCCGTCGGGCGACCTGCGTCGTCACCAGGGGAGCGGGCCCTCCGCGGCGACGTACGTGCCGGTCGGGCCGTCGGGGCCCAGCCGGGCCATGCGCACGATGATCTCGGCGCCCTCCTCGACGGTCTGGATGCCGGTGTGGGCGTTGAGGTCCGTCGCGGTGTAGCCGGGCTCGACCGCGTTGATCCGCATGCCGGGGAACGCCTTCGCGTACTGCACGGTGATCATGTTCACCGCCGTCTTCGATGCCGGGTAGGCGACTCCGGGGTACGCGTGGGTCGGCGTACCCGCGTCGGTGACCCGGGCCAGCGAGGCCAGGCCGCTGCTCAGGTTGACCACGACCGGCGCGTCGGACTTCTGCAGCAGGGGCAGGAACGCGTGGGTGACACGCACGACGCCGAAGACGTTCGTCTCGAAGGTCGACCGCATCTCGTCGGCGGTCACGTCCGCGGCGCCGATCACGCCGCCGTCCGGGGTCCGGCCCTCGATGCCGGCGTTGTTGATCAGTACGTCAAGGCCGCCGTCGGCCTCGATCGCCTTCACGGCGGCTGCGACGGACGCGTCGTCCGTGACGTCGAGCTGGACCCGGCGTGCGCCGATCTGCTCGGCGGCTCGGCGTCCACGCTCGGGGTCGCGGCTGCCCACGTAGACGGTGTGGCCTGCGGCGACTAGCCGACGGGCGGTCTCGAAGCCGAGACCCTTGTTCGCTCCGGTGATGAGTGTCTTCGTCATGAGACCAGCGTGCGGTGGAGCGGCGCCGTCAGCCAGGCGTCCCGTCTTCCTGGGACCGGCAGTACCAGGCGGGTGCCGGGCGCGGCTCCAGGTGTGCTCCCGAGCGTCGTCCCGAGACTCGTCCCGTCGAGTGTCACCTCGACCTCAGCTTTAGGGTGAGGGTTCGGTGATCTTGTGGGGTACGCATCGTGCAGGGCGCGGCGCGTGTCACCGGCCGCCGAACGTCCTCCGGTAGGCCTCGGGCGGCAGGCCGGTGACGCGGGTGAAGTGTCGCCGTAGCGTGGCGGAGGTCCCCATGCCGGTCCGTGCCGCGATCCGCTCGACGGTGTCGTCGCTCGACTCCAGCAGCTCCTGTGCCTCCCGCACGCGCTGGCTCAGCAGCCACCTCAAGGGTGCCGTCCCGGTGACGGCATGGAAGTGCCGCACCAGGTTGCGGCTGCTCATGCCCGCCTGCCGGGCCATGTCCTCGACGGTGAGCGGCTGGTCGATCCGCGCCAGCACCCAGGGGAGCAGATCGGCGAGCGGATGGTCGCGGCCGTGCGTCACCGGCGCCGGGATGAACTGCGCCTGACCGCCGTCCCGATGGGGCGGCGTCACGAGGTGCCGCGCGAGGGCGTTGGCCACCGTCGCCCCGTGGTCCGTGCGGACGATGTGCAGGCACAGGTCCATCCCGGCGGCCTTCCCCGCGGACGTGAGGACGCTGCCCTCGTCGGTGAACAGCACCTCGGCGTCGACCCTGACGCGCGGGTACCGTTCCGCGAGCCTTGCCGTGTGCGCCCAGTGAGTGGTGGCGCGGCGTCCGTCGAGGAGTCCGGCCGCGGCCAGGACGAAGGCGCCGGTGCACAGCGAGGCGATCCGGGCGCCCGCCGCGTGGGCGGTGCGGAGGGCGTCGAGCAGCTCCTGCGGAGGCTCCTGCTCGACGTCACGCCACGCCGGGACGATCACCGTCCGCGCATCGGCGACGGCCTCGAGTCCGTGGGTGGTGTCGGCCCGCAGCCAGTCGCCGACGCGGGACCCGGCGGGTCCGCAGGTGGTGAACGAGTACCAGGGCGCGGCCAGGTCGGAGTGGTCGGAGCCGAAGACTTCGAACGCCCCCGCGGCCTCGAAGAGCATCGTGCCCTCGGGGAGTGCCATCGCCACGGAATGCGCCACGGAATGCGCAGGGGGGTGTGCAACGGGATGCATGTCCGAAACTGTACGCCCCTCGTCATTCCTGCCACTGGATGGGCGGGCTCGGCGCCAGGATCATTGCCGTCGAACCGCACACCACCGCCCCTCGGACACTGGAGCCAACGATGAGCAACACCCTCTCGGGACCCGCCGCGCACACCACGGCCGGGTCGCTCGCCGGCCGGCCGGTCGTCGTCTTCGGCGCCTACGGACACACCGGCCGCTTCGTCGTGGCGGAGCTCCTGAGACGGGGCGCGACGCCGGTGCTCGTCGGACGGGACGCGGGCAGACTCGACGCGGCGCGCGACCTCGCTCCCGGCGCGCCCGTGCGTCAGGCGTTCCCCGACGACGCGGCCTCCCTCGACCGAGCCCTCGAAGGTGCGGCGGCGGTCATCAACTGCGCCGGACCGTTCCTCGACACGGCCCACCCCCTCGTGGACGCGGCGCTCCGCGCGGGCATTCCCTACCTGGACGTCGGTGCCGAACAGGCCGTCACCGCCGCCTTGTTCGACACGTACGGAGACCGCGCCAAGGAGGCGGGCATCGCAGTAGTTCCGTCCCTGGCGTTCTACGGCGGGCTGGGTGACCTCCTCGCCACCGCGGCCCTCGGCGACTGGCCGGACGCGGACGAGATCACCCTCGCGTACGGCCTCGACAGCTGGCACCCGACGCAGGGCACCCGCCGTACCGGCGAGAGCAACGCCGGGCGCCATCTCACCTACACCGCAGGCAAGTTGATCCCCTTCTCCTACGCGCAGGAAGTCTCCCCGTGGAACTTCCCGGAGCCGCTCGGAGAGCAGGACACCGTCGTGTTCGCGACGGCCGACCAGGTCACGCTCCCGCGTCACGTACGCACGCCCGAGGTGCGTGCGGTGATGAACCTCGCGCCGCTGCGCGACATCCGCGCGGAGGACACCCCCGAACCCGTACCCGCCGACGCCCACGGCCGTTCCGCGCAGTCCTTCCTCGTGGAGGCCGTCGTGACCCGCGGTCACGAGACGCGCCGCGCGGTGGCAGGGGGCCGTGACATCTACGCCGTCACGGCGCCGCTCGTCGTCGAGGCCCTCGCGCGCCTTCTCCGAGGTGACCGGGCGGTGACGGGCGTGGTCGCGGTCGGCGAAGCGTTCGACGCCGAGAATTTCCTGCGCGCACTCACCCCCGAGCACCTGACGCGCCTCGAGCTGCCGACCGGGGCCAGCTGAGCCCGGTGTCTCAAGGGCGAGGCGATCCTGCCGTCGTTCGCGGCCACCGGGCGCGATCCGCAGCAACACGGGGACACCGCCGAGCAGTACGGCGCACGACGCCCGAGCGCCGAACACCTCAGCTTCGGCCACGGAGTCCACCGCTGCCTGGGCGCACCCCTGGCCCGTATGGAAGCCGCGGTCGCCCTCCCGGCGCTCTTCGACCGCTTCCCCGACATGGAACTCGCCCTGCCCGCAGAGTTGTTGGCACCGGCAGGCGGCTTCATCGTGGGAGGCCTGAAGGCGATACCCATGAGGCTGACGAAGGGCTGACCCAGGACCGGGCACGCGCGGCGGCCGGAGCTCCACAGGCTCAGCCGGCCACCACGCGTACCGGGACCGAAGACCAGCCGCGCAGCGTGTTGTGCACGAACGGGGTATCCCGACCGGCGGGTTCCAGGTGTTCGATGCGGCGGACCAGTGCGGTGAGGAGGACCTCCGTCTCGAGCCGCGAGATCGGCTGGCCCACGCATTGGTGGATCCCCATCCCGAACGCCAGATGGCCACTTGCCGCCCGCGTGACCCGGAACGCGTCGGCATCAGGCCCCCATTGCCGCGGGTCGCGGTTGGCCGCGCCGACGAACAGCAGGAGCTTCTCCCCGGCCGGTACCGGGACCCCGCCCGGCCGGGCGTCGCGCGCGGCCGTCCTGTAGAAGGACTGGAAGGGCGATTCGTGGCGGAACGACTCGTCCACGGCGAACCGGATGTTCCCCGGATCCTCGCGCAGCAGGGCCCACTGCGCGGGGGCGTGGGCCAGGGCGCGCAGCAGGTTGCCGATGGCGATCACCGTGGTGTCCAGACCGGCCGACAGCATCGCCCGCACCAGGAGCGTCGCCTGCTCGTCGCTCAGACGGCCCGCCTCGGCATGCTCCCAGATACGCGCGCCGAGTCCGTCCTCGGACAGGGAATCGCGGGCACAGTTGCGCATCACCCACGCGTGGGTCCCCTCACCGGCGGCGAAGTAGCCGCGGTGGAGTTCGTTGTCAGGGCCGAATGCGCTGAAGTTCATCGCGCCGTGCGCCAGGAGGTTCTCGCTGCGACCGGCCCGCGGGATGCCGACGGCGTCACCGAAGACCCGTAGCGGGAAGACCTCGGCCACATCGGTGACAGCGTCGAAGCGGCCGCGGGCGACGACCGCGTCGGCCAAATCCTGTGCGAACGCCTCGAATCCGGCACGCAGGGCCCGTACCGAGCGGGGCGAGATGACGTCCGCCATCGCGTCGCGCATCACGGTGTGGTCCGGCGGGTCGGTCTCCAGGATGCCGGGGGTACGCCAGGCCTTCTCGCGCCGCAGATCGCGGGGGCCGACGCCGGCGCCGGACAGGAACAGCGCGTGGTCGGCCAGGATCTCCCGGCAGACCTCGTGGCGCGTGAAGGCGTGGACCCCGTGGCGAGCGAGCCACACCGCGGGACCGGCTTCCCGCATCCTCGCGAACAGGGGATGCGGGTCGACCAAGTGCTCGCGGGCGTAAGGGTCTTCGTCGAAGACGGGGATTCGCGGGGCCTGGGCGTGCGTCGTCATGGCCTGTCCTCTCACTGAGCTGAGCTGGGCTGATCCGGGCCGGGCCGAGTTGAGCCGGGCCCGGGCCGGGCCGGTCGCCCATTCGGGCCGTGCGTCGGAATCCGCACGGTAGAGACGGCGCCACGCCGCGTGATACCGCTGTTCTCACTCAGTGAGAACGGCGCTGGCCGGGCGGGGTGGCACGGACCGAACCTCTGGACAGGGGCAGGTTGGCCCGTGGGTCCCGGTGGTCGGCGCGGACAGGAGGAAGCCATGGGGGAGACCTCGTCGTTCGAGCGCGGGCTCGCCGTGCTCCGCGACCTCGCGGTCACCGGCGAGACCACCGTCGCCGCGACCTCAGCACGCGTCGGCCTGCCGGTGAGCACCACCTACCGCTACTTCCGGGTCCTGCGGGAGCAGGGCTACACCGAGGAGGACGACGGCGTGTACCGGGCGGGACCCGCCCTGGCCGGGCTGTGGGGCACCAGTTCCGTGCAGGCACACCTCATAGAGACCGGCACCGCCGTCCTGCGCCGGATCGTCGAGTGCGTGGGGGAGACCGCCGTACTGATCATCCGGGTCGGAACCCAGGCGCTGTGCCTGCGGCGCGTGGAGCCGGACAAAGCCCTCAAGTACACGTTCGGAATCAACGAGCTGTTGCCGTTGTACGCCGGTGCGGGGCAGCGCGTGCTGCTGGCCTGGGCGCCCTCGGCCGTCGTGCGCCAGGTGCTCGGCGGCCCCCTCGCCCGGTACACCGATGCGACGCCGGCCCGCGAGCAGCTCGACGCCGTACTGCCGGCTGTGCGCCGTAACGGCTGGGCCGTCTCCCGCGGCGAACTCCATCCCGGCTCGCTCTCCGTGGCCGTGCCGGTCTTCCACCGCGGCGAGGCCGTCTGCTCGCTCGACGTGGCCGGCCCGGCCGCGCGCTGCGACACCCGGGAGTGGATCACTTCCGCCCACGAGACGCTGTTGACGTCGGCCGCCGAACTCGGCGACTCGCTGCACACGTGGGCACCCACGGCCCCGACCGCACCAGCACCCCCTCCCGACTCAACCGACCGACGACGACCGGACGAGGTAACCCATGACAGCTGAACTGCCGCTCCCCGAACCGCTCGTGCGCGAGGGCTCTCCCACCGTTGCCGCATCAGACCCCTTCGTGCTCGACGGCAGCCGTGTGACCCTGCGCGACCTGGTCGACGTAGCCCGGCACGGCCGCCCGCTCCGCGTCACCGCCGAAGCCCTGAAGCACACCCGGCCGTCCGCCGAATGGCTCGGCGGCGTGCTCGACGCGATGGAGCGCGGCGAGCCGGTCGAGCCCGTCTACAGCGTCAACACCGGCTTCGGATCCCTCGCGGGGCGCGAGGCGTTCACCGATCCGCGCGACGCCGCCGAACTGTCACGCCGCCTGGTGATCTCGAACGCCTCCGGTGTCGGCACGACCGTGGACGCCGAAGTCGTCCGCGCCACCATGCTGATCCGGATCGTCAGCCTCCTCCAGGGGCACTCGGCCGTCGGCGTGGCCGTCATCGAGACGCTCGTCGACATGCTCAACCGCGGTGTCCTGCCCGCCGTCCCGGAATACGGCTCGCTGGGCGCGTCCGGCGATCTGATCCCGCTGGCCCACATCGCCCTCGTGCTGTGCCGCCCGGCCGACGCCGAGGACGACGAGCGTGACTCCGGCGAGGCCGTACTCGACGGGCGCGTGGTCAGTGGCAAGGAGGCGATGGCCGCCGCGGGCGTCCCGCGCATCCCGCTCGGGGCCAAGGACGGTCTCGCCCTGCTGAACGGCACCTCGTTCTCCTGCGCCCAGAGCGCGCTCGCCGTGCACGACGCCGCCAATCTGCTGGAACACGCGCACATCACGGCCGCCATGTCGACCGAGGCACTCAACGGGTTCGGGGACGCCTTCATCGCCGACCTTCATCAGGCGCGCGGCCAGGCCGGCCAGATCGCCGTTGCCGCCCGCATGCGTGAACTGCTCGCGGGCAGCGCCTTCGTGGACGGTGACCGGGACCGCGACCCCGGTCGCCAGCCTCCGCAGGACGCGTACTCGCTGCGCTGCGTGCCCCAGGTCCACGGCGCCGTCCTCGACACCCTCGGCTTCGTCACCGGCATCATCGAGAACGAGATCAACGCCGCAACCGACAACCCGCTGATCTTCCCGGGACTCCCGGCGACGCGCCGCCTCAAGGCGGTCTCCGGCGGCAACTTCCATGCCGAATACGTCGCCTTCGCCGCCGACTTCGTGTCGATCGTGGTGACCGAGGTCGGCAGCATCGCCGAACGCCGCCTCTTCCGCCTCGACGACGGCACCCTCAACCGTGGGCTGCCCGACATGCTCGTCCCCAGCCGCACCATCGGCCTGGACTGCGGATACATGCTCCCGCAGTACCTCGCCGCCGCCCTCGTCTCCGACTGCAAGACCCTCGCGCACCCCGACAGCGTGGACTCCATCCCGACCAGCGCGAACCAGGAGGACCACGTGAGCATGGCCAACAACGCGGGCCGCCATGCCCGCACCGTCGTACGCAACATCGAGAACGTCATCGGGATCGAACTGCTCATGGCCGCCCAGGCGCTCGACCTTCGGCTCGAAGCGGCCGGCGCGGACCCCTCCGCCCTCAGCCCCGCCACCCGGACCGCCTGGGAGACCGTACGCGCGGCCAGGTCCGCCGACGGCCGGCCCGTGGACCGCACCGACCGTGACGTCGTGCTGTACCCGCGGGTGCGCCGGGCCGTCGAGCTGGTCCATGACGGCGACGTGCTCACGGCGGTCAACGCCCGTCTGGCACAGAAGGGTCCGGCGCAGGAGCGTCCGGCACCGGAGGGAACGGCATGACGCGGGACTTCTTCGACGTACGCGTCACCGATGTCCGCCCTGCGGCCGAGCGGGTCATCTCTCTGCGCCTGGCGCGCGACGACCGGGGAGACCTGCCTCCCTGGGAGCCCGGCGCACACATAGAAGTGGCCACGGACGATGGCACGGTCCGGCACTACTCGCTCTGCTCCGACCCCGCCGACACCAGGTCGTGGCGGATCGCCGTCCTGCGCGAGAAGACCGGAAGGGGCGGCTCCGAACGTCTGCACACCATGGCCCGCCCCGGGCTGCGTCTGGCGGTCCGCGGCCCGCACCAGACCTTCCCCTACGGGCCGGGCCGACGGCGGACCCTCTTCGTGGCGGGCGGCATCGGCATCACACCCGTCCTGCCGATGCTGGCCGCTGCCGAACGCGCGGGCGCCGACTGGCGGCTCGCCTACCTCGGCGCCGCCGAGTCGTCGATGGCGTTCCTGTCCGAACTCCTCCCCTACGGGGACCGGGTGGAGGCCCTGCCCGCCGCCCGCACGGGACCCGTCGACCTCGACGCACTCGTCAACCGGCTCACCGAAGGCGGGCCCGCAGACCTGATCGCCTGCGGGCCACCGCGCCTCCTCGACGCCCTGGAGCGCTTCACCGCCGAGCGGCCGAAGCTGACACTGACGAGTGAACGCTTCAGCCCGCGGGCGCCGGTCGCGGCCTCAACCTCCGGGGAGGGAGCGGCATTCGAGGTCGAGACACGCGACGGGCGCCTCGTCACGGTCGCTCCGGACGAGTCCATCCTCGACGCCCTCGACCGCGTAGGCGTACGCACCTTGAGCAGTTGCCGCCAGGGAACCTGCGGTACCTGCGAGACGCCGGTTCTGGCCGGTACGCCCGAACACCGCGACGACCTGCTCACCGACCAGGAACACGCCGAGAACCGGACGATGCTGCTGTGCGTGTCGCGTAGCGCGGGACCGAGGCTCACGCTCGACGTGTGACGGAGCCGGTTCGCGGCGACGGGGGCCGACAGGAAGCTGCGCAGGGCGGGCCGTCGCCGCTCGGATGTGTGTCCTGGGAAAGATCCCCCGCCAATGGCGTGGCCAGGAGCGGACGCGGTCGTTGGGCAGCGCATGAACGACCCGCGCAAAAGCGTTCCTGCGCCCCGACCGCGTCACGCTGCCCCGCTGGGCACGGGCGGGGCCGCCTCGCCGACGCCCATCTACGACGCGCTCGTGCACCAATGGCGCGCCCTGCAGCGGGAGGTCCCGCGCCCGCCCACCGCACGGCAGGGCTGGGTGCGCGTCGACCCGCAGGACCTGTTCCACCGTGGTTGAGCCAGTCCCACAAGAGGCATTGCACAAGAGCTCTTGTGTAAGTATTGTCGTCCGTATGGCTCCTCCGATCACCGATTCCCGGGTGCTGGCCGCCATGGCCCACCCTGTGCGCCGCCGCCTGCTCGATCTGCTGAAACTCGACGGCCCTTCCACCGCCAGCGCGCTGTCGCAGGCGACGGGCGAAGCCGTCGGCAATGTGAGTCACCACCTGAAGGCGCTGGCCGCGGCGGGGCTGATCGAGGAGGCCCCCGAACTCGCCCGCGACCGCCGCGAGCGGTGGTGGCGGAGGACCACGCCGAAACTCCTGTGGTCCTCCGTCGACTTCGCCGACGACGCGGCGGGGGAGGCCGTCGCGAACGCCGCCGAGTCTCTCAACCTCGAACGGCAGATCGACCAGGTGCGCCGCTGGGCCGATCAGCCCCAGTCCGAACAGCAGCGCTGGCCGCTCGGCCCCTTCGTCGCCGAGGTGTGGCTGCGGATGACCGATGCCGAACTCGCCCAGTTCAAGGACGAGATCGTGGAAGTCATGGACAGATGGGCCGACCGGAAACTTCCCGACGACGGCCAGAAGCGGGAAACCGTCTTCACCTTCGCCCGTGGGGTGCCGGGTCACCCGTAGTCCGCATCCGCACCCGCATCCGCGAACAGCGCACATGGCATGTACGACCCCTACGGCACACAGATACGTCACACGCAGTCAGTCACGCACACGAAAGCAGGAGACATGTCTGTTTGGTTCATCACCGGCGCCTCGCGCGGTCTGGGTGCGGAGATCGTGCGGGAGGCGCTGGTGCGAGGGCACGAGGTCGTCGCCACCGCACGCGACGCCGAAGCTGTGCGCCGCGCGTTCCCGGACGCGTCCGACGCCCTGCTCGCCGTCGACCTGGACGTCACTGTGGAGGCGACGATACGGGTCGCGGTCGATGCCGCACTCGCGCGCTTCGGCCGCATCGACGTCCTGGTCAACAACGCGGGGCGCGGCCTCCTCGGGGCGGTGGAAGAGGTCTCGGACGAGGCCGTACGTGCCGCGTTCGACATCAACGTCTTCGGGGTGCTCAGCACGCTGCGGGCCGTACTGCCCACGCTCCGGGCCCAGCGGTCGGGCCACGTGATCAACATCGGCTCGGTCGGTGGTTTCGCCACCGCTCCCGGCGTCGGCCTGTACGGCGCGACGAAGTTCGCCGTCGAAGGCATCACCGAGGCGCTGCACGGCGAACTCGCCCCCCTGGGCGTCCACGTCACGGTCGTCGAACCCGGCGGCTTCCGCACCGACTTCCTCGACGCGTCGAGCCTCTACACCGAACCCCGCATGATGGACGACTACGCGCCCACGGCAGGCGCCACCCGTAAGGCCCTCGCGGACGTCAATCACCGCCAGCCCGGAGACCCCGCCAAGGCGGCAGCCGCCGTCGTCGGCCTCGCCGAGACCCCCGAACCCCCGCTCCGCCTCCTGCTCGGCGCTGACGCCGTGGTCCGGGTCGAGGCCAAACTCGACCTCGTCGCCCGCGAGCTCGACCGGCACCGCGCCCTGGCCATGTCCACGGACCTGGCGCCGTCGGACCGTCCGGCATGACGTAGGGGCAGACCCGTCGACCACCGGACCCCGAGCTCACGGACCCCGAGCTCTCCGGACTCGACGCAGTCCAGCCGGGCCCGAGCTGTCCCGCCGGATCGTGACATCTCCGCGCACCAGGGCCCCGCTCCGCTCCGCCAGGTCGGCCGAAGCCCTTCACGCCTCCGATGATCTGCTTGAAGTTGCTCGAAAGTCCCATTGACCGAGCAATTTCAAGCAGATAGCTTTCCTTCGTCCTCAGATCGTCAGTTCCTCGCGTCAGTTCCCCTGGTCACTTCCCGGAGCTGCGCGGGCGGACAGGGCGGTGGGCCGGCGGAACCACCGGCCGCGCCCGCCCTCGTGCAAGGAGAGTCCCGTTGCCGGCGCGCTACCACCTGCGATTCCAGCTGCCTCCCCGCAAGGACCCGGCCGAGGCGGTCGCGCACGCCACCGCCCTGGCCCGGGCCTGCCAGGAGGCCGGGGTCGACGAAGTCGTTCTCCTGCTCGCCGCCGAGGAGGTGTTCGACGGCTATCTCGACGGTGAGGCCGAAGACCGCTGGTACGAGACCACCGCCACCGTCAGCGACATCCTGCGCGACGCCGGACTCGACGTCAGCCTCAACCCCTGGGTGACGACCGGCCACGCGGACCGCGGCCGCAAGGACGCCCACGGCTTCCTGCCGATGGTCTCGCCCACCGGCAGGACCGCCGCCGCGCAGGCATCGTTCATCTGCCCCAGCTGGCGCGAATGGCTGTACGCCCACTACGGACGCTTCGCCGGACTCGGCTTCCGCGTGCTGTGGCTGGAGGACGACTTCCGCTTCCACAACCACGCCCCGCTGGACTGGGGCGGCGGCTTCGAGACCCCCGTCCTGGACCGGCTGGCCGACCTCGTCGGCCGTCCCGTGACCCGCGACGAGGTCGTGCGGGCGATCACCGAACCCGGCCCGCCGCACCCGTGGCGCGCCCTCCTCCAGCAGGTCTGGCGCACCGTCCAGACGGAGATCGCCGAGCGGCTGAGCGAGGTCGTCGAGGAGCGTTCGTCGGGGCGGTCCCGGCTCGGGCTGATGAGCTCGCTGCCCGACGTCCACTCCGTCGAGGGCCGCGACTGGCCGGCGCTGTTCCAGGCCCTGGCCGTACAGGGCCGGGCCACGCACCGCCCGCACTTCGCCCCGTACAGCGACAGCGCCCCGCGCTCTCTCAGCGGTCAGATGTGGCTCCTGGAGTCCCAGCGCGCGCTGCGGCCCGCCTGGGTCGAGTCCGAGCCGGAGATCGAGAACTGGCCGCACACCACCTGGTCGAAGTCGCACGTGCAGACCTGGTCCGAGATGACCACGGCCCAACTGTCCGGCGCGGACGCGCTGTTCCTCAACGTGCACCCCATGCAGGCCGGCCGCCCCGACCGCTTCCCCGGCACCGCTCAGCTGTTGCGCCGCTCACGCCCGGCCCTCGACTGGATCGCGGGACGCCACACCAAGGAGGCCCGGACGCTCGGGGTCGGGCTGCCGTACCGGCAGGACGCCGCGGCCCATGTCCGCACCCGGACCGGCACTCTGGACGAGCTGCGCACCGGCCCGCGCGGGGCAGCCGACTTCCTGCTGCGCTACGGCATCCCGGTGACCGCCTCAAAGGCTCCGGTGCAGGCTGTCTTCGGCGCGCTGGCCTGGGCGTTCGACGACGACGAGATCCGGGAGATGCTGACGGGCGGACTGCTGCTCGACGGAGTCGCGGCCGACGTGCTGGCCCGGCGCGGATTCGGCGATCTCCTCGGTGTCCAGGTCGCCGAGGTCGTCGACCGAGAGGACGCGCAGGCGGCGGACCCCTTCAGCTTCGAACAGATCACCCACCACCCCGACCCCGGCATCGTCGGCACGCTGCTGAGCGTCAACACGCAGCCCGCGCTGGCCCGCCTGCGCCCGCACCCGGAAGCCGTCGTGTGGACGCACATCCTCACACCGGGGGAGGACGCGTGGGGCGCCGGAAGCTGCGGATACGTCAACGAGCTCGGCGGGCGCGTCGCCGTACTCGCCGCCACAGACCCCGCCGACCTGCCCCGTGACGACTTCGGGCAGCGCGTCATCCACGCCGTCATCCGGTTCCTGGAGGGACAGACCCCGACACTGCCGCTGGTCAGCGGCGGACCGCACCTGATCCCGCATCTGTCGCACCAGGACGGGGTGACACGACTCGCCATGGCCAACGGCAGCTTCGACCCCGCCCTGCCCCACGTGGACATCCCCACACCGCCCGACGCGGTGTCGTCGATCCGCCTCGACCCGCTGAAATCCCCGGAACCGGCGAGCGTGCTCCGCGGAGAGGAAGGCATCACGTCCGAGACGGAACTGCCGCATCGCGCTTGGCTGATGCTGGCCTGGTGAGCAACCGGGCCGGACGTCGTGTGACGGGGGGCCGCGTGACTGGGGGCCGCCCGGCCCGCGGCGCCGAAAGCCACTTGATCCGCGCTCCTGAGGCGCAGAGGGTGCAGGCATGACGACGGAGCTTCGCCTGGAGGCGATCACCCAGGCCAATTTCGAGACCGCGACAGCCCTCGAGGTCCGGCCGGACCAGCAACACTTGGTCGCCCCCGTGGTGAAGTCCCTCGCCGAGGCCTACGTGCATCCCGGAGTGGCCTGGCCCCGGCTGATCGTGGACGGCGGCCGGGCCGTCGGCTTCCTCATGGCCTTCTTCGACATCGACTTCGCCGGGGACGGGACGGGCAACGACATACGTTCCGGACTCTGGCGCCTGAACATCGCTGCCCATGAACAGGGGCGGGGGTACGGCCGCTTCGCGGTCGAGTCCGTCGCGGACGAGATCCGGCGCCGCGGCGGAACCTGTCTCACGGTCACGTGGCACCCCGGCGCGAGTGGCCCGGAAGGGTTCTACCTGGGGCTCGGTTTCCGGCCGACGGGCGAGACGAGCGGGGACCAGACGGTCGGGGAGCTGGACCTGGCTCAGGAACCCGCGCCCGGACGGTCCCGGACGGCGTAACTCAGGGCGCCGGGCGGGTGTCCAGTGCGTACGGTCGGCGATGGGCGCCCTGACCGGACGGCGCACCCGGGCGGCCTCGCGGTCCACTTCGCACGTACTGCGAGGCCGCCCATCACCACATCGGGGCGAGGGAGGGGCACTTGTCAACAGGCCCCGGACAGCAGGGACTTCGGCGATCCCGGCAGGGCTCGTACGCGCTCCGGCCGGGGGCCGTCCACGGAGGGTCGGGCGCGGTCCAGGAAGTCTGCGATCAGAGGGGCGATCTGCGGCAGGTGGTCCTCCAGGGCGAAGTGGCCCGTCTCGAAGAGGTGCAGCTCCGCGTCCGGGATGTCGCGGAGATAGGCGCGGGCCCCCGGCTCGGGGAAGAAGGGGTCGTTGACGCCCCAGGTGATCAGCGTCGGCGGCCGGTTCTCGCGCAGCCACTCCTGCCAGGCCGGATAGGCGGCGACGTTGCTCTTGTAGTCGTAGGCCAGGGCGAGTTGGGCCTGCTTGCGGCCGGGCAGGTCCAGGAAGTGCTGGTCCAGCAGCCAGCCCTCGGGGGCGACCAGGGAGGGATCTGAGGTGCCGCCCTCGTACTGGGAGCGGGTGGCCTCTGCGGTGAACAGGCCCATGATGGTCTGTTCGGCCCCGGGAGTGTCCGGGGTGAGTGCGGTGAAGTCACGCGCCGCGTCCGACAGGCCTTCGGCGTAGGCGTTGCCGTTCTGCACGATCAGACCGGTGATCCGCTCCGGGTGACGCAGCGCGAGACGGAACCCGACGGGCGCGCCGAAGTCGAAGAGGTACAGGGCGAACCGGGTCAGGCCCAGGCGTTCGACGAAGCCTTCGGTGACGGCCGCGAGCCGGTCGAAGCTGTACTCGAACCCATCGGGCGCCGACGTGTGACCGAAGCCGGGGTGGTCGGGCGCGATGAGGCGGTAGTGCGCGCCCAGGGCGTCGATCAGGCGCCGGAACTGGTGTGAGGCGGACGGAAAGCCGTGCAGCAGGAGCAGCACGGGGGCGTCGGCGCGCTCCGGAAGGGATTCCCGGTAGAAGACCTCGACACCGTCGACGTCGATGCGCCGGTGGGCAGTTCGGGCGGGAAGGGCGACGCGAGGTGTGGTCCGGGACTCCATGTCACATGCCTCCGATGCGAGAAGATGCATTAGTTATAGCGACATCTCTTCTAACGCGTCAATGGCGGGATATAGCATTAGGCGCATGAGTGACGGTGAACCGCTGACCGGCGAACCCCTGGCCCTGGACCTCGTCAACACCCGACCCACGGGGCCTGACGGCCGCCCCGCCGACCTGATCGACACGCCGCGACGGCTGGCCGTGTGGCTGGACCTCGAAGCGGACCGACTCCCCGGGGACTTCGGCCGTACCGCCCCGAGCCCGGACGACCTCGCCGCCGTCCACGCCGTCCGCGCCCACATCGAGGCCACCCTCCGCGCGGTGACCGACGGAAACGCACCGCCCGCCTCGGCCCTGCGCGCGCTGACCGAGACGCAGCGCCTCGCACCTGCCGTCCGCGAACTGGCGTGGGACGGCGCCGCCGTGACAGCAGCCCCCCGCCGGACCGGACCGCTGGGCGTCCGCCTCGCCGCCCACCTGGCGGAATCCGCCGCCGACCTCCTCACCGACCCCGGGCTCGGCAAGGTCAGGCAGTGCGAGGCCGAGGACTGCGTGCTGCTGTTCCTGCCGGCCCACCCCCGCCGCCGCTGGTGCTCGGCCGCCCGCTGCGGCAACCGCGCCCGCGTGGCTCGCTACTACCAGCGCCACAAGTCGAGCACCATGAACGGCTAGGCGGAGGTGGGGAGTTGAGGGCGGGCCCTTGGTGGCCGCACGTGTCCGTCCGTTCGCGAGGCGTGCTTCCGATCAAGTCCGGAGTCTGTGAAACTTGAACAGTCACGCTCGTCGTGGCAGCACCCCGCCGTCCCATCCCCGTGACGGCGGGGTGCTACGCCGTCACGTCGCGCGGAGCGAGTTCACAGACCGAGATCGGTGAGGCCCGGGTGGTCGTCGGGGCGGCGGCCGAGCGGCCAGCGATACTTGCGCTCGGACTCCTCGATCGGCAGGTCGTTGATGCTCGCGTGGCGGGTGCGCATCAGGCCGTCGTCGTCGAACTCCCAGTTCTCGTTGCCGTATGAACGAAACCAGTGGCCGGAGTCGTCATGCCATTCGTAGGCGAAGCGGACCGCGATGCGGTGGCCGTCGAAAGCCCACAGTTCCTTGACGAGGCGGTAGTCCAGCTCCCGGTTCCACTTGCGCGACAGGAACTCCACGATCGCTTCCCGGCCGGTGATGAACTCGGCGCGATTGCGCCAGCGTGAGCCCTCGCTGTAGGCCAGGGCGACCTTCTGTGGGGAGCGGCTGTTCCAGCCGTCCTCGGCGAGGCGCACCTTCTCGATCGCGGTCTCGCGGGTGAACGGAGGGAGGGGAGGACGTGTGGACATGGCTGCCTGCCTTCGAATGGTCAACTGGGGCCGTTCTACAGGAGAACGTAGGCTTCCGGCGCGTGGGCCACCAGGACAAGTTCGCGTAGGACACGTTCGAGCAGGACAAGATCGAGCAAGGCACGTCGGACGAAGAGCAACTGGGTGCGCAACGCGCGCGTCGCCGCCGAGGCGGCACGGCACCCGGTGTTCAGTCTGGTGCCGTTTGCCTGAGTTCGCGTACTACCGGCCATCCCCGATCGGGGTGTTGCCTGGAGCGGCGTGCGTGGCGCGGCAGACGGTGAAAGTACGATCGCCCAATGTCTGATACGACCGAAACCACGCCCGGCTGGCTCACCTCCGACGATCTTGAGCTGGCGCGCGCACGCATGCCGATCCTGTACGTCGAAGCCGTACCGGTGCGAGTCGACAACAATGGTGAAGTCACCCACATCGGACTGCTGTTGCGCATCGGGCGGGACGGGACGGTCAGCCGTTCCTTCGTCTCCGGCCGGGTGCTGCACCACGAACGCGTCCGCGACGCGCTGCTGCGTCATCTGGAGAAGGACCTCGGCCCGGTCGCCCTGCCCCGCGTACCGGCGTCCCTGCAGCCTTTCACTGTCGCCGAGTACTTCCCGACGCTCGGCGTCACACCGTTCCACGACCCGCGCCAGCATGCCGTGTCCCTCGCGTACATCGTCCCCGTGACGGGTGACTGCCGGCCCCGGCAGGACGCGCTCGACCTGGTCTGGTTCACCCCGGAGGAAGCCTCGTCACAGGTGGTTCAGAACGAAATGCCGGGCGGGCACGGCGTCCTCCTGAAGCAGGCCCTCGCGTACGTGGGGGCCCTTTCCTGAGCATGGAACGGGTGGGCGGCCGGTGAACGCCGTGACGCCCTGCCGGCAACTACCTCAGAGGTAATCGACCCCTCGAATGCCCGCGGGCTACGTTCAGGTCCTCGTCTCCGCACCGCGAGGACCTGAACGAGGGAGCCCGACCGTGCCCGCCTATGGCTTCGCGCATCTCCGCAGCCGCCGGCATCACGCCGACATCATCGAGTACCTGGAACGCATCCAGGCCACGCTCGACCCCTTCGAGGGCCGCTTCGTCATCCACGGCCCGCCCGCCGAAGTGGTCGAGGGGAGCTGGCCCGGCAGCATGGTGCTGATCGAGTTCCCCGGCCTCGTCGAGGCACGTGCCTGGTACAACTCGCCCGCGTACCAGGACATTCTGCGGCTGCGGACCGACCACATCGAGGGGGATCTGCTGCTGATCGAGGGCGTCGGACCGGACTACGACCCGACCGAGCGGGCCGCGAAACTGCGCGCGGAGGCGGGGCGGTCGGGCGAGTAGCCGAGGCCGGAACGCGCCCGCCCCTCAGGACGCTGTCGAGGTCGGGGAGGCGTCCGTGCGGGACTTCGAGCGGGCGCCGTCGCACACGAGGTTGACGATGATCGCGACCGGAGTCGTGGGGGACGCCGCGGTGGTGGGCGGGAGGGTGGCTGCCGCCGTCCAGTTGCCCTTGCGCAGGGTGAGAGACGCGCTGCCCATGTCCGGGCCGCTCTTCCAGCCGTGGTCGGAACGGGCACGGGCGAAGCCGGCCTTCAGGGCCGCGCCGGCCTTCGCCGACTCACCCCGGCCCGACAGCCGCTCGGTGCACTCGATCACGATCTGATCCTGCGGCGCCCGATCGAGCGTGACGCCCTCCGCAGCCAGCGCGGACGTCAGCTCGCGCACCGCGGTGTCCGCCGACAGGCGCGGTTCCGCGGATCGTGCGGGAAGCGGGCCCTTGTCGTCGATGAGGCGGGTGCAGCCCGTCGCGGCCGCTGTCGCGGTCACCGCCATGACCAGTGCCACGATGTGCGTCGTCACCTGACGGCGTCGCATGATCCCGTCCATCCCCTCGAAGCCCTCAACGGCAGACCAGTCTCCCATCCGCGCGCTGCGGGGCTGCCGGGGCCCGGTCCTGCGGGCCGGTGAGCGTGTGTCCCAGGGGAATAGGGGCATCGGATCGGGACTTGGTTCTGTATATGACCGACACTTCGTTCAACCCGCGCACGCTCCTCGCCCAGAGCCGACTCGGTGTTCTCGCCACGATCAAGTCGGACGGCCTGCCGCAGCTTTCCCCCGTCATGCCCTTCTACGACGAAGAGGCCGGCCTTCTTCACGTCTCGATGACCGAGGGGCGGGCGAAGACGGCGAATCTGCGCCGCGACCCGCGCGCCGCACTGGAGGTCACCAGCGCCGACGGCTGGTCATGGGCCACGGCCGAGGGCCCGGTGACGCTCGTCGGACCGGGAACCGACCCGAACGGCCCCGAGGTCGAGGCCCTCGTCAACTATTACCGCGCCGCGTCCGGCGAGCATCCCGACTGGGACGAGTACCGGTCGGTGATGGTGTCGGACCGCAGGGTGCTCATGACGATGACGGTCAAGCGTGTGTACGGGTCCCAGGCGGGCTGACACGTTCGGCGGGTCACGCCTCGTGAGCGAACTCGTCACTGTCGCTGCCCTCTGTGAATCCCCCGCCGGCGCTTCGCCCCCGATTACGCACAGTGTTACAAAGGGGATATGACGCAGTCCCTCGGGCGGCCTGCCGCCCGACAGGAGGGCGCAGTTTCCGGGGAGCCACGGCTTTCCTGGGGACAGAGCCTCCGCTCCCTCGTCAGCGTGCACAGCGTCGCAGGCCAGGTGTTTCTGCTGCAGCTGACACTGACCGTGCTGCTCGTCGTCGCGGCCGGCACGGCACTCGTGCTCCAGGCCAGGGACTCCGCCATGAAGGAGGCCAGTCAGCGCTCGGTCGCGACCGCCGAGGCGTTCGCACACTCCCCGGGGACGCTGGCCGCCATGAAGTCCGCGGACCCCGGCGCCGTGCTCCGGCCCAGCTCGGAGGCGACCCGCAAGGCAACCGGTGTCGCCTACGTCGTGACGTTCAGCCCGACGGGCATCCGCTGGTCCCACCCCGACCCGCATCTGATCGGCAAGCACGTGATCGGCTCGTTCGCGACCGCGCTCGCCGGGCATACGGTGACCAGCACCTTCAAGACATCCGTCGGCCCCGCGGTGAACACGACCGTCCCGGTCATCGACACCGACGGTTCCGTCGTCGGCCTCGTGGGCGTCGGGATCACCGTGGAGAACGTGAACGCCGGGGTGTCGGACAGACTGCCCCTGCTCGTGGGGTCTGCCGTGGGCGCGCTACTCGTCGTGACGGCCGGTTCGGTCCTCGTGAGCAAGAGGGTGCGGCGCCAGACCCACGGCCTGGACCCAGCCGAGCTCTCGCGCATGTACGAGCACCATGACGCGGTCCTGCACGCCGTGAAGGAAGGCGTGCTCATCACCAGCGGGGACGGCCGCCTGCTGCTCGCCAACGACGAGGCGAAACGGCTCCTCGGACTGCCCCTGGGCGCGGAAGGGCGAGCCGTCGCGGAGCTCGGCCTCCCCCCGCACATGGCCGAACTCCTCGTCACCGAGCGTGTCGTGACCGACGAGGTGCACCGCGCGGGCGACCGCCTGCTCGCGGTGAACGTGCGGTCGACCGCCCTGTACGGCGGGCCCGCCGGCAACGCGGTGACACTGCGGGACTCCACCGAGCTGAGGGCCCTCGCGGGCAAGGCACAGGCGGCCAGGGAACGCCTGCAACTCCTGTACGACGCGGGCGTGCGCATCGGTACGACCCTGGACGTCGTACGCACCGCGGAGGAACTGGCCCAGGTCGCCGTCCCCCGCTTCGCCGACGTCGCCACCGTCGAACTCCTGGACGGCGTCATGGGGGGCGGCGAGCCCAGCGGAGACACCGCCGAAATGCGCCGCACGGCGGTCACGGGCATCGCGCGCGAGGACGTGTTCTACCCGGTGGGCGAACTGATCCGGTTCGTCCCCTCGACGCTGATGGCGAGGTCCATGAGCACCGGCCACGCGGTACTCGCAAACGATCTGGGCGCGGCAGGCGCCTGGCGCAAGCAGCACCCCGAGCGGGCCCGGCGGATTCTGGAATACGGCATCCGTTCACAGATCAGCGTGCCCCTGAGCGCACGTGGCGTCGTGCTCGGCCTCGCCAACTTCTGGCGCATGGAGAGCAGCGCGTTCTTCGAGTCGGAGGACCTGTCGACCGCCGAGGAGCTGGCGGCCCGCGCCGCAGTGGCGATCGACAACGCCCGCCGCTTCACCCGCGAACACGCCATGGCCGTGACCCTGCAGCGCAGCCTGCTGCCCGGCGCGCTCCCCGAGCAGTCCGCGCTCGAGGTCGCGCACCAGTACCTGCCGGCCGAGGCGGGGGTCGGCGGTGACTGGTTCGACCTCATCCCGCTGCCCGGCGCCCGCGTCGCCCTGGTCGTCGGCGACGTCGTCGGGCACGGCGTACGTGCGGCCGCCACGATGGGGCAGCTGCGCACCGCCGTCCACAACTTCTCGTCCCTGGACCTGACCCCCGACGAACTCCTGAGCCACCTCGACGATCAGGTCGCCCGCATCGACGCCGACGTGGCACGCGAGGGCGAGGGCGAGGACGAGGGCGCGATCGTCGGGGCGACCTGCCTGTACGCGATCTACGACGCGGTCACCGGACACGTGACGATGGCCTCGTCCGGCCACCCAGGACCGGCCGTGGTCCTCCCCGACGGCACCGTCACCCTCCTCGACGTCCCCGTGTCCCCGCCCCTCGGGCTCGGCGGCAGCCTCCCGATGGAGACCCTCGAACTGCTCCTGCCCGAAGGGTCCCAACTCGTGCTCTACACGGACGGTTTGATCGAGGACCGCCACCGCGACTTCGACACGGGCATCGAGATGCTGCGCGCCGCCCTCTCCCACGGCGCGGACCGCACACCGCAGGAGAACTGCGCGGAGGTCCTCGACGCAGTGATGCCGGAACGGCCCGACGACGACGTCGCCCTGATCGTGGCGCGCACCCGGCTCCTCGACCCCGGCCGAGTCGCCGAATGGGATGTGCCCTCCGACCCGGCGGCCGTCGCGCCCGTACGCTCCGCGTGCCTGCGCCAGCTCGAAACGTGGGGCCTGGACGGGATCGCGTTCACCACGGAGCTCGTCCTCAGCGAGCTCATCACCAACGCCATCCGCTACGGCATCCAGCCCGTCAAGGTCCGCCTGTTGTACGACCGCAACCTCATCTGCGAGGTCTCCGACGGCAGCAGCACTGCTCCCCATCTGCGCCGGGCCGCCACCACCGACGAGGGCGGACGAGGGCTGTTCCTCGTCGCCCACTACGCCGAACGCTGGGGAACGCGCTATTCGCCGCGCGGCAAGGTGATCTGGGCCGAACTGTCCCCGCACGCCGGGGAGCCGGAACCCGCACCCGACCTCGGCGACGACTTCCTGGATCAGTGGGTCGAACCGGAGATCTGAGGGGGCGCCGCGCCCTGGTAGCGCTTGATCAGTCGGTGTCCGTGGCGGCGAGGACGGCGAGCCGGCGACGGTCGGGCGAGAGCGCGGCGATGCCGTAGTCGGTGCAGGCGTCGTTGTGGAACCACTCCGCGTCGGCCTCGAAGTGGAACCACGTGCTCTGGCTCACGTGGCGCTCGACGTCCTCGGCGCTCGCACCCTCGGCGGTCCCGCTGAGGCCCGCCAGCGAACGCCAGGCCCAGAGCCGTCCGTAGGCACCGTGTACGCCCTCGCTGTACATGCCCCCCATCGACGCCGTGGCGAAGAGCAGCCGCCAGATCTCGTCCACCGGGCGGGCCGCGATCTCGAAGCGGGCCGTGGGGCCGAGCCCGTCGACGCAGGGCATGGGAAGGGTCGGGAGGAGAGCCGGCACCTGCTCCGGCGCGATGGCCTGTTCGAGGCGGAAGACCCACGCCCCGTGGTCACCCCACTCCCCGGCCTCCGGGGCGGCGACGATGCTCGTGTGCACGGCCGTGGTGGCGACGTCCTGAAGGGCGGAACGCCGGGACGTGCGTGGTGTGGGCGGATCCATCCGGCCCTCGGTGGGCAGTCCCGACCCGCCACCTCTTGCGGAGCCGCGCAGTGAGCGGCTGGGGAAGTCGACGGCGGTCTCCATGTCGCGGAGCCGGTCCGGCAGCCATGCGAGGGCGGACCAGCCCGGCCGGACGATCGTCCAGGTGCGCAGCGGCCGGAAGTCGTCGATGTCCACGCCGCGAAGTATCAACTCCTGGAAGAGACAGCCCCGCAGCTCGTCGAGGCGGTCCGTGTGGGGACGGTCGAACACGACGGCCGCCAGGTCGGCGGGCTCCTGGTGCTCGGCGAGGAGCGATGCGACGAAGCGCGGATGGAGGCCGGCCGACGCCTGCTTCTCGTCGAGGAGCCGGAGCAACTGCGTGAGGCTGTCACGTCCGCGGGTGAGAGCAAGTACGCGTACGACATGGGCCAGGTGGCGTCCGTACTCCCGCGCCTGCTCGGCGGCGGCCTCGCGTCGGTCGGCGAGCCGCGCCCCCAACTCCCGCAGATATGAAGTGTCACCGCGCGTCGCGCGTTCCTCGACCTGATCCCAGTCGAGCGGGACGAGGTCATCCATTGCGTCTTCCACGGTCGGTCACCCTACGGGGCGGGGTTCGCGTCGGGTCACGACGACCTGGACGTCGTCCTCGTAGATGACGTGGCCCGGGTCGGTGGACCGGACCATGCGGCATTCGACTCCGTGTGCGGCGAGGATTTCCAGGTAGCCGTCGACGCGCTCCATGAGGTGCGTTGCCGACGGTTTGAACCAGGCGGTGGCGGTGGGGTTGACCGCCGGGTCGTAGACCGTCGGGTCCACGTTCGAGGGGTCGGGGTACGCGAGGTCGTACCAGGCGTTGTTCTCGCGCCGGAAGAGTTCCTGCTCCTCGCTGAGCCTGCCCGCGCGGCCGAGGCGGTTGACCAGACCGAACACGCCCGTGAAGTGTCCCCGCTCGTTCGGTGTGACCGCCTGGAAACGTACGTACTCGGTGGGGCCGCCGCTGCCTTGAGTAGTCATCGGGCGATCTTCGCATGCAGGAGCAGGCGGCTTCCGTGCGGTGGCTGGGCAGTGCATTCACTCGGTTTCCGGTCCTGCCGGCCGCCGTGGTCGTCGACTCCCTGTCCCGCAGGAGCCAGAAGGCCGCGGGCCGCGCCTGACGGACCGTCCACCGGCTATGTCGGCCCGGCGGACAGGAACACGGGGGTCACGGACACGGGGAAGCGGACCAGCGACCCGTCACGCGTCACCGGCACGGCGACCCCGAACGCGTCCACGGCGTGAGCCTCCGCATGCGGCCAGGGACGTTCGATCCGCGTGGGCGGCTCGTCCTCGCCGGTGAACACGTCCCCTGCCGTCCACATGACCTCCAGGGGGCCGCGCCCGCTCCGCGACACCTCGAAGACGTACAGGTCCGGACGTTCCCCGGCCGCGAGGCGGCGCACGCGGTCGGCGCCGTCCAGGTGTCCGGCCAGGCGGGCGAACGCGTCGGCCGAAGGGTGGCGTACGGCCGGCGCCGGTCCGTCGTAGTCGAGCAGGGCGAGCTTGCCGAACAGGAATCCCATCATGTTCAGCCGGTCGCGGTAGCCGGGGATCTCGGGCGCGAGGTTCCAGCACACGGTGCGGGTCACGCCGGCGGCCAGGGCGAGAACGTTGCGGGTCACGATCTGGCGGCAGTTGATCCGGTCCCTGCGCGCGGCGAGTTCCGAAGGGCAGTCCTCGAGGAACATCCGCAGCGAGTCGGGGAGTTCGGCCTCCCGGGCGTACAGCGCCCGCATGGTGCTGCGGTCCGGCGGCTCCGCCTGTGCACCGGTGGCGGGGGACGTGAACGCCGCCATCATCTCCTGCTGGAAGACGGCCTGGGCCTCGGGGAACTCGAACAGGGTCGGCCCGTTGTACTCGCCGGCCACCACAGGCCGTTCGTAGCCGTGCCGGCGCATCATCGCGCGCACGGTCTCCACGTGTTCCGGGATGTCGTGCGGGTCGCCGTACAGGTGCACGGAGAAGAGGTCGAACGCGTCGCGGCCGTGCTCCACCACGTGGTCGAAGAAGGCGCGCTCCTCGCTTCCGGGTGGGCTCGACAGCACGTCGTAGCCGCAGCCGCCGAGGACGATCCGCGCGCCGGGGTCGGCGTCACGCACCGCGCGCGTGAAGGCCGTCAGCTGCTCGACGTACTCGGGCGCGGTGCCGTCCCAGAGGAGGCCCGTATTGCTCGGCTCGTTGTTGCACTGCCAGTAGTCGACACGGCCCCTGCAGCGGGTCACCAGGTGGCTCACGAAGCGCGCGTACTGCGCGGTGTCATGTGCCGGGGACGACGGCAGGAACGCCGAAGGGTTCCGCGTGGCCCAAGGCGAGCTCGAACAGACCGTGACCCACGCCTCGTCGGCCGGGTCCAACTGGTCGAGCACCGCGTCCACCACGGTCCAGTCGTAGCGACCGGGTTCCGGCTCGACCTGTCCCCAGTAGACGTAGACACGCACCAGCGAACCGCCCAGTGCCCGGATCTGCGGGACGAAGGGATCCGGCTTGCCGAACATGCCGTAGCTGATCCCCCGGACGATGCCGAGCCGGATCCCGGCGGGTGCGGCGGTTGGGTTCATGACGCTCTCCTCACGCTTACGTTTATGTCATAAACTCTAGCTGATGACATAAACTGCAACCATGAAGGACGAGCGGACAGCGGCCGGAGACTTCGGTACGCCCTTGATCTGGACCCGTGCGGAGCCGCCGAAGCGCCGGCAGAGCCCGCTGGAGCGGGACGACATCGTGCGGGCCGCGACGGCCGTCGCCGACGAGGGCGGAGCGGAGGCTCTGACCATGGCCGCGGTCGCCCGACGCCTCGGGCCGTACACACCGATGGCGCTGTACCGCCACGTGATGAGCAAGGACGGACTCGTCGACCTGATGCTCGACGCCGCCACCGCGGAGGTTCCCGTGCCCGCGGAGCCGGGCCCCGACTGGCGCGCCGACCTGCGGGGGATCGCTGTGGAGAGCTGGGCCATGGCGAAGAGACACCTGTGGTTCGCGCAGCTCGTCCCGACCCGCCCCCCACTGGGTCCCCATATGCTGCGCCGCACCGAGTTCCAGCTGCGGGTGCTCGTCGGGCGTGGCGCCGCACTGGGTGAGGCCGTCGCGTACGCCGCCCTGCTCGACCGGCATGTCTTCGGCGGCGCACAACAGGAGGCCGAGGAACACGCCATGCGCCGCCGGCTGGGAATCGACACCCCGGAGCGGCTGGCCGCGGCGGTCAGCGCGGTCAGGGGGGTGGCGGAGCAGGGCGGGCACGAACTGCTGGCGCGATGGATGGACGAACCATCCGGGCCCGATATGGACGAGCAGTTCGCCCTCAGCCTGACGTTCCTGCTCAACGGCATCGAGGCGCGTCTGCCGAACCCGGAGGAGTGTTAGGGGCCGGCGGGGGCGGGGGCGGGGGCGGGGGCGCGGGTGAAAACCGGTGGACGGGGGGGGTGCGGCGGCGAACGGCTGTGATGGCTCGGAAAGCGTCTCTAGAACTCTGTGTGTGCCTGTGGTTTCCAGGCTTTTCGGGCGCGGCGTGGCCGTGTGCGGTTGCCGTCCGGTGGTCCGATCCTCGGGGTGAGGGGGTGGACTTGGGTGGCGTGCAGGTGGTGGAAGCCGGTCCGCTCGGCGGCGCGGGTGCGTCGTCGACAGGTTCTGCGTGAGAGCCGCGCCCGGCCGGCCGGAAGATGGTCTTCCGGCTGGTGGGGTGCGGGTACTCCATGACCTGGCACCGGCTGGAGTGCTGCGGGTGCCTGGGTGTCATGCCCCGCCGGACGCTGGACCACCCCGGTGGGGGTGGGTGGTGGCGGGGACCGTACGCACTTCGGGCATACGGCGGGAAGTCTTGTGGCCCGGGACCTGTTCGGCGGTGTGCCGGGGGTCTCGGCCACCAGGGCTGGTGGGCCTGCTGGGGGTGGGGCGCCCCTTGCCCGGAGTGGTCTTGGTCTTCGGCCTGTCCGGGCGGGGCGTGGCCTGTTCGGCCTGGCGTTGGCGGCGCAGGCGGCGGGTGGTCTTCTTCGGGCGGCGGACCTGGGTCACGGCGGCGTCCACGGTGGTGCGGATGGTGCGGGTGTGGGTGGCGTGGTCGGTGGTGGTGTGGGCTTGGGCGAGCAGGCCGCGGGAGACGATCCGGCGGGCGGCGGCATGGTCGCGGTCCATGGACAGCCCGCACCCGGTGCAGTGCGCCCACTTCCAGCCGCGTTCGGCCAACCGGTCGGGAGCCGGGTGGTGGGTCAGGGTGTTCAGGCAGCCGGGGCACAGCCTGGAGGTGCCGCGGGCCGGGACGGTGACCACCGCGATGCCCACCCGCGCACCCAGATGCCGCATCGCCTCGGCCACGGTGCCGCGCACCTGTCCGGACAGACGGGCATTGCCCTTGCGGTGACCGCGCGCCTCCAGGGTGGTGAGGTCTTCGAGGTAGATGACACTCGCACCGAGTGCTACCGCCTGGTCGACGGCCCAGCGGGCCGCCGCCCAGGCCAGCGCGTTGTTCAGGTGCCGGATCCGGGCACACGCCCGCCCGTGCTCGACCTCCAGCACCCGGGCCCGGTCGAGATGCTCACCCCAGGCCAGGTGCGGGGAACCCAGCCCGTCCGCGAGAGCCCGGTGGTGATCGCGTTTGGCCGCGAGGTGCTCTCGCACGTCCCGCAGCCGGTGCAGGGCGGCACTGACCGTGGTGGCGTCGAAGACCAGCGGACGCCCGTCGGTGACCACCCGCTTGGTCCGGCCCTGGCCCGTGAGGCGGCCGAGGACGCCGGTGAGCAGGGTGTTGACGCCCCAGTCGAAGCCGAGTGCCACGGTATGCCCGCTCGCCGCGGCGGCCGGGGCGGGCCGGGAGTGCGGCAGATCCACCGCGATCCTTCCGGCCCCGGTGGGGCGCAGGGTGGGGGTGTGCAGCACCGCGTCCGTGGTGACGGTGCCGGGCAGCCGGATATCGATCACGTGCCAGGCCCAGTCGCGGCCCGTGGCGGGGACAACGTTCAGGGGGAGTTTGACCCGCAGCCGGGCGGTGGTCTCATCCACCCTCTGAAGGGTGACCTGCTGGCGGTCCATGGCGGCCAGCAGCACCAACTCGCCGACCTGCGGCGGTCCCTCCAGGACGCACAATCCGGCGGGAAGCTTCCCGTGCCCGGCCACGTAGGCGCGGATCTGGCGGCTGCGGTTGCGGATCTCCGCATCGCTCACCCCGGCGGGCAGCAGCTTCCGCAACGCCGCCCACTCCGCCTCACTGCGCCGACGCGGATCGGCGGGCCAGCTGGCCAGGACCGCGGACACGATGGCGCGCCGGTGCAGGGCCAGCCGCAGAGTCCTGGCCGCGTACTCCTCGGCACCCCGCCGTACCCGGTCCGACACATACACCCCCGCCCAAGGCGTGACCTCCCGCGGCCAGTTGAGACGGCGCATCGCCATCCACCCCTTGGACGGCAGGCCCTCGCCCCGCTCATCCACCCCGCCGGCCAGCACGTCCAGCGAGTCCTCGTCCCACCGGGAAGCCACCAGAGCACCGGTCAGTTCCTGGCTCAACTCCGCCAAAAACCCGACCCGTTCGAACAGCAGGCCCTGCCCGACCCTCTCACCGCTGCTCTCGAGGACACCACGGAAGGCGGTACACGAAGCCGTCGCCATCAACCTAGCCACGACGTTCACCCGCAACTTCGGCTTCGGCTTCGGCTTCGGCTTCGGGGGCAGGGTGCTCCACTCGGCCCTCGGCCTCGGCCAGAAGCCGCCGACGCGACGCGCGTGAGCGCATCCCGTACATACGACCGGCGAAGGTGGCTACCAACGACATGAAGTCGTCCAGCAGCTCCTCCATCCCCTCAGCCGCACCCTTGGCATGCAACACCTCGACGGTGACGTGGTGATGGGCCAGAACCTGTGTCAACCAGCCCGTACCGAAACGGGCCAGCCGGTCGCCGTGCGTGACCCGCACATGGGTGAACTCACCCGCCGCGGCCCGCTTCAACAGCCGGTCAAGCCCCGGCCGCGACTCCCGCAGTCCCGAGGCCCGGTCTTTGAAGACCGCGACCACCACCCCTGAAGCCGAGACCCGCAGCTCGGCCTCCTGCGCGGCCAGCGAGGACTCCTGCCCGCTGGTGCCCGAGACCCGCACGTAAAGCGCCTCGCGCCGCCCAGGCGCATCCGGGGCGCCAGTCAGGGAATCCAACGCCGCACTGGAGAACCGCCGTTCACGACCCACCCACACCACCGGAACCTTGCCCTCGTTCGCCCACAACCGCAGCGTGCCCGGATGTACACCCACCCTCCGCGCAGCCACCGCCAACCGAAGAAGTTCCATGGCGAGAAACCTACGACCCCGCTCCCACCCACCTCCCCAAAACGGTACGAACATCACACCATCGCGGGAAGCGGAGCGGAATGACCTACAGATCCATACGCACTTTGGTAAGTAGCATCCATGAAGCTCCCTAAGCGAAACCCCCAACAGTTGAAGACCCTGCCGCTGAGGCGGGCCGGTGCGAGGAGCTGCGCTTGGTGACGGCGGACTCCGCGGATGCCCGCCCCGCGATCTGCGAGGCTCTGGTCCGGCGTCCGGTCGACAGGTAGGGGACACGTGCTGATTGAATCGGCGGGATCGGGTGAGGGGGAGCCGATGACGGCGAGTGTCGCCGATGAGCAGGAGCGGCTGCTGCGTGGGCCGAGGGGCGACCTCGAGCGGGCTCGGCGGGATCCGGAGACGTGGCATGCCCTGGCCTTCGCCGCGGACCGCACCCGCGACGGTCGCGTGATCGACCGTAACTACGCCGCCCGCTCCGGAGTGCTGTGGGCGCTCCAATACGACCACCGGCCCCAGGACCTGCCGCTCCTGCGCTTCCTCCTCCAGCAGCAGATCACCTTCTACCAGGAAGCCGTCCCCTGGGGTCTGGCGCCCGACCTGCTGCTCGCGGGGTTTCTGGTCGCCGAACAGCGGCAGGTGGAGGATCTGTGGCTGCACTGGACCGCCAAGAACATCAGCTTCGACACGGGCCTCGGCTACCGCATCCACCACCTGCTGACCGGTGGTGTCGCGGCGGCCGTCGAGGCGGTACGGGTCGGTGAACACCCCGATCGTGACCGCATCCTCGGCGATATCGCGCCGGACTCGGAATCGGGTCCAACCCGCTACACCGACAAGGCAGTTGACGAGTGGCTCGACGAGCAACGCGCCCGGTTCCCGGCCACCCCGGCCGACGAGAGCCTCAAGGGCTGGGCCCACCATGCCGCGCGCCTCGGGGAGCGCGAGGCGTCACGCCTCTTCATGACGGAGTGGGCCGCGGACGAGCCACGTACCGGGGACGTGCTGAACACCCTGCAGTTCCACCTCGCCCAACTCGGCTGTCTCGCCGAAGCAGTTGAGGTGCAGCGCGAGGCCGTCGGGATCAGTGACGCGTCATGGCCGGGGGAGAGGGCCGGCGAGCTGCTCACCCTTGCCCGGCTGCAACGGCGGGCCGACGACGCCCCGGGCGCATGGGGCACGCTCGAAGAGGCCGCCGGCCACCTTCCGCCCGACAAGCAGGGGATGCGGCAGGGGCTGTGGCGGCTCTTCGTCAAGGAGTGCTTCCTCCTTGTTCCGCTCGCGCCCGATGACGGCACAGCTCGACGGTGGCTCGCGGTCGGCGAACAGCACTTGGAGGGGATTCCGCGGCTGTGGATGGACGGAGTCCTCGACGCGGCGCGGGCGGCCGCCGAACAGGCCGGCGATCCGCAGGACCTCCACCGCTACCGCGTGCTGGGGCAGGCTGCGGATGCGGAGTACGAGAGGGAGACGGGCCGGCCCGCGCGGCGGACGTAACCCCTGGACCCCCTGGCCCAACACCCCCGGACCTGCGCTAAAAAGACGACAACGACTCATCAAGATTCCAGGGGCGAACGTGGCGGACCAGGGCATACCCGACGCATCTCTGGACGGTTACGTCCGCATCCTCGCCGCGGCCGCCGCCACCGGACGGCGTCCGACGCGCGACGAACTCGATTCCCGCCGCGCCGTCGGCGAGCGCGCCGCCGAGACGGGCCACGGTCTGCGCGCCCTGGTCGGCGCACACCTGGACGCGACGCGCTCGCACTGGCCGGCCACTGCAGTGTCGCCCGACAGCGTGCTCGCCGCCGTCGCGCAGGCTGTCGACGCGTTCGCCGAGGGGTACGAAAGGGCGCAGCGTCTCGCCGTACGCCAGGAGGAGGCCGCACGCCGGGAATTCATCGACGACCTGCTGTACGGGCGCAGTGACCTAGGCCTGCTCGCCCAGCGCGCCGAACACTTCGGGTTGCGCCTGTCGTTCGAGCACGCGGTCGCCGTCGCGCAGGGAACCGTCGCGTACGACGAAGGAGACGCGGTTCTCCGAGAGGTGGAGCGCGCGCTCATCGGCCGCTTCGGGGACCGCAGCATTCTGCTGACCACCAAGGACGGCCGTCTCGTCTGTGTCGCCCCGGGCGACCAGGACGAGGTCCTCGCGTTCTTCGCCAAGCAGGCCTACGCCGCCACCGACGGGTGCCAGGTGGCGATCGGGCGCCCGCAGCCGGGCGCCGGTGGCGTCGTCCAGTCGTACGAGGAGGCGCTCAACGCCCTGAACCTCGCCGAACGTCTGGAACTCGACGCGTCCGTCCTGCGGGCCGCCGACCTCCTCGTCTACCCGGTCCTGACCCGCGACCGCCAGGCGATGGCCGACCTCGTGCACAGCGTGCTGGGCCCGATGCGTGACGCCCGCGGGGGAGCGCAGCCCCTCCTCGACACACTCACCGCCTACTTCGACGCGGGCTGCGTCGGCGCCGAGGCGGCGCGCCGGCTGTCGCTGAGCGTGCGCGCCCTCACGTACCGGCTGGAACGTATCCACCACCTGACCGGCGCCGACCCGTCCGACCCGGTCCACCGCTACACGCTGCAGACCGCGGTGATCGGAGCGCGCCTCCTCGACTGGCCCTCCGTCGCCCTCTGAACCGGCCTTCGCGGGTTACGCGTCGACGGACGCCCGCAGCCGCGCCCTCGCCCGCGACAGGCGCGAGCGGACTGTGCCCGGTGCCACGCCCAGAATCTCGGCGGCGGCTTCGGAGTTGAGCTCCGACCAGCCGCACAGCAGGACGACATCGCGCTCGGCACGGTTCAGCCCGTCCAGCGCCGTGCGGGCGGCGGCGACCTGCTCGGCGTCCGCGATGCGGTCGACCACCTGGTCCGCGAAGTCCGGCAGGTGCTCGCAGGCGGGCATCCTGGCCAGGGCCGCACGGTGACGGCGGGCCGAGCGGGACTGGTTGCGCAGGACGTTGAGGCCGACGCCCAGGACGAAGGGCCGCAGCGGGGCGTCCTCGCGGCGCACCGTCTGCCGGATCCGCCATATCTCCAGGAAGGTGAGCGAGACGACGTCCTCGGCCTGCGCCCAGTCGCCCGTCGCCCGCAGGGCCATGCGGTGCACCTCGGGAGAGGTGTCGTCGAAGAGCTCCGCGAAAGCGTCGGCGTCGCCCGCCCTGATCCGGGCGCGCAGTGAGTCCTCCATGACCGCATGTCTCCGTTTCGCGGCAGCTGTTGCGTGAGCCACGCCATGGTGCCGGGCGCCGGCGCAACACCGAACCACGCGGAGGCGCCCTGATCGTGAACACCTGGTTGAGCGCTCAATAACGCTCGAAAAGAAGGGTGCGTGGCCGCAACACGAGGGGCCGACCGGACAGTCCCAGACGTGACCAGGACTCCATACGCCGGAAACCGCGCAAGAACGTACACCGGACAGACAGCGACCGATCCCGCCGCGCAGTCGACGGGGACGGTGGAGCAGAAGCCCGCGCCCGGTTCCGGGCGCACCTCACCCCCGCCCGGCGCGACATCCTCCGGCCCTGCGCAGCGCCCGGACATCCAAGGGCTCCGGGCCCTCGCCGTCACCCTGGTGGTCCTGGGCCACGCCGGGGTCACACGCTTCAGCGGCGGCTACGTCGGGGTCGACGTCTTCTTCGTGATCTCGGGCTTCCTCATCACGTCCTCGCTCCTGCGCGAACTGTCCTCCTCCGACCGCATATCGATCCGTGCGTTCTACGCCCGCAGGGCGCTGCGCCTGCTCCCCGCCTCGGCCCTCGTGGTCCTGGTGACCCTCGCCGGATCGTGGCTGTTCCTGTCGAAGATCCGCTTCGCCGAGTACATGAGCGACGCGTTCGCCAGCGCCCTGTACGCCGTCAACTTCCGCCTCGCGGCCACAGGCACCGACTACCTCGCGGAAGGCAGCCCTCCGTCCCCGTTCCAGCACTTCTGGTCGCTGGCCGTCGAGGAGCAGTTCTACCTGCTGTGGCCGCTGCTCCTGCTCCTGGGCCGGCGGCTGTCCCGGCGGCGCCGCGCACTCCTGGCGATACCCCTGGTGGCGCTGTGCGCGGTGTCGTTCGGGCTGAGCGTCTACGGGACAGGGCGGTCCGCGCCTTGGGCGTACTTCGGGTCGCACACCCGCGCCTGGGAGCTGGGCGCCGGAGCGCTGGTCGCGCTCGCCCTGCTCCGGCCTCCGCGCCTGCCGGCCGGCGTGGCCGTGGCGATGACGTGGGCCGGTCTCGCCTGCGTGATCGCCGCCGCGCTGCGCTTCGACGCCGACACGCCCTTCCCGGGAACGGCCGCGGCGGTACCGGTCATCGGCGCCGCCCTCGTCATCGTCGGAGGCACCTCGCCCGCGTGGCCGGGAGCGCGCCGGATGCTCACCGCACGGCCGGTGACCTGGCTCGGCGGCGTGTCGTACAGCTGGTACCTGTGGCACTGGCCGTTCCTGGTCATCGGGCCGAAGGCGCTGGACAGGCCCGCCGGCACACACCTGGAGCTCGCCCTCGGTGTGGCGGCGCTGCTCCCGGCCTGGCTGACCCTGCGCCTGGTCGAGAACCCGGTGCGCTTCCACCGGGCCCTGCGCGGCCGCCCTGGCCGAGGGCTGCGGCTCGGCCTCGCCCTGAGCGCCGTCACCGCCTCCACCGCGCTGGTCGCGGCCGCCTTCCCGCCGTCGATCAGCTCCGGTGAGCCCGCCCCCGTACTCAAGGACGCGCTCACCTCCGCCCCCGACCCCGGCGCGCGCCTCACGCAGGCCCTCGACACGACCGGTATCCGCCTGCCGGACAACCTCACGCCACCACTGACGGGGATCACGGACGTTCGGTCGGCCGTGTACCGGGACGGGTGCCACCAGAACTACGCCGGCACGAGTACACCCACGTGCGTGTACGGAGACCGGTCCTCGAAACACGTCGTCGTACTCTTCGGCGACTCCCATGCGGCCCAGTGGTTCCCGGCGCTCAACGTCCTTGCCGTACAGCGTCATTGGAAGCTGATATCGATGACCAAGGCATCCTGCAAGGCGGCGACGGTCACCACGCTCAACGCCCACCGTCCCTACGCGACATGTGACCGCTGGCGCGCCGACGCGCTCGCGCGGATCGAGAAGCTCCGTCCCTCCCTCGTGCTCGTGTCCTCCTCCGACGCGGGCACCCCGGCGACGACGATGCGCGACCCGCTCGCGGGATGGACCGACGGCTACGTCCGGACGTTCCGCCGGCTCGCGCGGTCCGACGCCCGGGTCGTCGCGCTCCTCGACACGCCATGGCCTCGCGAGGACGTGCTCGACTGCGCTGCCATCCACCCCCTCCACCTGCGGGACTGCTCGGTCCGCGTGCCCGTGGCACTGCACGACGTGACCCGCAGGAACGCCACCAAGGCAGCGGCACGTTCGACCGGCGTCGCCGTGATCGACCCGCAGCCCTGGCTGTGCAGCACGCACGGCGACTGTCCCGTCGCGGTGTACGACACCTTCGTCTACCGGGACGAAAGCCATATGGCAGAGGGCTACGCCGAAGCCCTGGCACCCGTCCTGGGAAGGGCGTTGGGGGTCAGGAGCGGGAACTGAGCACCTGTCCGCCCAGGACCGTGACATCGAGGCGGGCCAGGGCTGCCATGTCGGTGAACGGGTCGCCGTCGACCACGACGAGGTCGGCGTCGTAGCCGGTCCGGACGCGTCCTTTGCGGTCACCCAGACCGCAAGCCCTCGCGGCCACCGACGTCGCGGAGGCGAGGGCGTCGGCCGCGGCCATGCCGCCCGACACCAGGTCCATGACGGCCCGGGGCAGGCCGCCGTGCGGTGTGCCCGGGCCGATGCCTCCGTCCGTCCCGGAGACGATCGTGACGCCCGCCAGATGCGCGCGGACGACCCGCCGGCGCAACGCGTCATAGCCAAGGCCCGCCTCGCGTACGCGCTCCATGAGCTGCGGCGGAGGCACGGCATCCGGCGCACGGCCGAGCGTCGGGCACACCACGATGCCCTGGGCGGCCAGGGCCGCGATGGCCTCCTCGGGCACGTGCACGCTGTCGGCGGTGAGGAACGTGCAGTGCTCGATCCCGTCGACGCCGGCGGCGATCGCGTCCCGGATCGACACCAGTGCGTGCGCGTGAGCGGTTACGGGCAGTCCCACTGCATGCGCCTGCCTGACGACGAGCGCGAGCTCCTCGGCCGTGAACCGGCCCCGGTCGACAGGGGATCCCGGAGTCGGCTTGCCGCCCCCGGCGATGATCTTCACGACGTCGGCGCCGCGCTCGGCCCGCTCCCGGACGGCGGCGCGCAGTTCGTCACTTCCGTACGCCTCACCGCCCAGGTGCCGGCAGTGCCCGCCCCGGCTCGTGACGGGCGGCCCCGACGCCACCACGGTGGGCAGGCCGGTACGGGGACGACGCGCGCGCCAGTCCACGACCGACCACGCCATGTCCCCGAGGTCGCGCACCGTCGTGACACCGGCCGCCAACTGGGTCCGCAGGGACCGCTCGATCGTGCTGAACAGGTCGTCCTGGGACAGCTCGCCGAGCCGCTCCGACGCCCACGGTTCGCCGTCGCCGACGAGATGGACGTGCGCGTCGACAAGGCCGGGGAGGAGCGTGCCCGACGGCCGGTCGAGGACCTCGACGCCCGTCGGGATCCCGAACCCGGCCGCCTCGACCCCGGCGATCCGCCCACCGTCCACGAAGACGACCCCGGCGCCCTCGACGACAGCGCGGCCGTCGAAGACCCGTGCGATGCGAAGAGCCAGCATGGCGGTCCTCCGGCGCGGGCGTGTGAGCGGCGCGTGGGGTACGCCTACGCGCCGGCCACCCAGTAGTTGTGCACCTCGGAGGACTGCGGCATCGAGCCGCCGGTGATCCCGACCTCCGCCGCGAGCGGCATGACGATGCCCGAGAACTTCTGCATGGCCTCTTCGGACTCCCACAGGTCGAAGATCTGCACACCGGAGTTCGTGGGGACGGCGACGTGGGACAGACACCCCTCGAACGGATTGCCCGGAGCCGCCCGGAGCTTGGCGTTGAGGGCGTCGTACTGGTCGGTCGTCACGCCCGTCGGTTCGGCCTGCATGAACACTGCCATGGGGGATCCTCCATCGGATGGATCAGGTCCCCCGCCGCCGTGCCGGCGGCCTGTTCCGAGGCCAGCTCACCACGCCCGACCTCCGGCGGCACGCCGCCCGATGCCATACGAGGCATGCCCCGTCGCCCGTGAGGTGAGCTGACCGGGGACCTAGTGCGGCGACGTGACCGGGAACTCCGTACCGCAGGGGCCGCCCCCCTCCGCCTCGGCCAGGAAGACCTCCCGGCCCTCCAGCGTGAACGTGCGGTAGTGGCGGGCGATGCGGAGGGCCGAACGCGGGGCGTAGTGGCACACGAAGCTGCGGCGGAACCGGTCCGTGGTCGTGTTCGGCTCGGAGCCGTGGACCAGGCTGCCGTTGAAGAAGAGGACGTCGCCCGGCTCCATGTCGACGGGCACGCGGGCCAGGCCGGCCGGCGGCGGCACGTACTCCCTCGTGAAATACGTGTCAGGGTCGGCCTCCTCGGGACAGAAGAGGTCCATGAGATGGGTGCCCGGGACGACTTCGAGTCCTCCGTTGTCGCGGTCCACGTGGTCGAGCGCCACCCATGCCGCGACACAGGTGCCCGGCTCGACCCGCAGATAGAAGTTGTCCTGGTGCAACGCCTGCCCCCGCGCGCCGGGCGGCTTGAAGTACAGCATGCTCTGTGCTGCTATCGGCTCCTCGTCGATCAGCTCGGCGACGGTCGCGGTGATCCTCGGGTCGAGCAGGTAACGCATGGCGGTGTCGTCGATCAGGTGCGGGTGCATGATGCGCGGGTACTCGCGCAGCGGATCGTGCGGGCCGTCGGGATCCTGCGCCGACGGCTGGAAGTGCCCTGATACCGCGCCTCGTTGGGGATATTCCATGAAACCGGCGGTGAGCGCGGCCACCTCTTCGCGTGACAGGAGCTGGCGGGCGATCGCGTAGCCCGAGGTCCGGAAGGCCGGGATGTCGACTGTGTTCATGCGACGACCGTAGAACCGTCCTGATGTGCCAGGCTATGCGCGTGTCCGCCACAGACCTTCGTGAAACTGCTGCGCCGCCCCCGGGTGTCCTGATCGTAGGCCGCCACGACGGGCGGCCCGACTACGCGGTCCGCAGGACGGCCGGCGCCCCGAGCTGGCTCCTGCTGTGGACGGAGTCCGGTGCCGGTCACGTCCGCCAGGGCGGCGCCGAAACGACTGCGGGCCCCGGGAGCCTGGTGCTGCTCGCGCCGGGCGTACATCACACCTACCGGACAGCGCCGGACGTCGAGCAGTGGGGGCTGTGGTGGGCCCACTTCCTGCTGCACCCCGGCTGGGAGCAGCGCCTGCGCCCGTACGACCTCGGTAGCGGCTGCCACGTGATGCCCGACGTCCATCCCGGAGCGCGTACGGGCGTCGCCGCGGCGCTGCGGCAGGCGCACGCCGACAGCCGCTGGACCGGCACGGGCGCCCCGCCCCGCCCGGTGAGCGCCACGCGCCGTAACGCCCCGGCCTCGGTGGCGACGGGACCTGATGCCGCCGCGCTGGCCCTGGGCTCCGTCGAACGCGCCCTGCTGCTCGCCACTTCCCCGTCCGGCGGCACCGGCCCGGGCGACGCGCGCGTGCGCCGCGCCCAGGCCCTGATCGACGCCGACCCGGCAGCAGCGCACACCGTCGACTCCCTTGCCGCGGCGGTGGCCCTGTCACCCTCGCGGTTCGCCCACCTCTTCGCGGAAGAGACCGGCTCCACGCCGATGCGGGCCCTGCGGGAGGCGCGGCTGCGCCATGCGGCGTGCCTGCTGACGAGTACCGAACTCACCGTGGCCCAGGTGGCCGCGGCCTCGGGCTTCGCGGGGCCCTTCCACTTCAGCCACGCCTTCCGCGGCAGGTACGGAACCCCGCCGAGGGCGTACCGGTCCGCCGCCAGGTGAGTGAGGGCGGGCCCACGGCACGGACTCGGTGTCACGCTTTGGCGGACAACATGACTCGGCGGGCCACACTGCCTGCCCGGCGATGGCAGAGTCCTGCCCATGCTGACCTTGACGACGCCGCGGCGCAGACGCCGTGCCACGCTGGTAGTCCTGCTGAGTGCCGGCGCCGTCGCGCTGACCGGCTGCGGCGAGGAGCGCGCCACGGACACGGCGGCCGGACTGCCGACCTCACCCGCACCCTCGAGCCCGCCCCCGTCGTCTTCTCCCACCATGACGTCTCCCCCCACTTCCCCGTACGTGGAGCCCGGAGTCGTCGACGGTGCCCCGCACATCGGCGACAACCACGCCTACCGCCGCACCGGCGGCATGTCGCCCGCCGGTGAGAAGGCCGCGCGGCGGGAAGCCGCCCGCATCGAGCCCGTGCTCAAGCGGCTCTGGGGGCAGAAGGAGTGGGACCCCGAGAGCGTTCGCGCGGCGCTCCTCAAGCTCGGTTACGCGGGGGAGGGGAGCGGCGATACGGGCGAGCGGGCCGGCGGGACGCTCGGCGTACGGGGGATGGACTCGCGCTACGAGACCGACCACTACGTCACGCCCGAGGGCACACAGGTCGGCCTCCGCGTCCGTGCCGACGCGTGCGTCACCGCGTTCGTGCAGGAGACGAACTACGGGGTCAAGGTCAATGGCCCGTACATGGAGACCGGCTGCTTCGAGCCGCCCTACGGCCACTGAGCGCGGGACTGCTCTCCGGCGAGTGTCTGGGTGCCGATGACGCCGAGTAGCGCGAGGCGCTCGGCGTCCTGGGTGCCGGGCTCTGCCGTGTAGATGATGATGCGCAGGCCGGTGCCCGCGACGCTGAGGATGTCGCAGTCCAGCGTCAGGGCGCCCACCTCGGGATGATCGATGGTCTTGCGCGACGCCTCCGCCTGGCCGACGGCTCCGGAATCCCACAGCTCGGCGAAGCGCTCACTGCTCGCACGCAGCTCCGCGATCAGTCGCCGCAGCCGCTGGTCCTGCGGATAGCGGCTCGCCGCCGCACGCAGGTCGGAGACCTGCGCGGTCTCGAGCGCGCGCAGGGACTCCGGCGTGTGACGGACGCGGCCGGCCGGGCCGAGGAAGTTGCGCCACACCGCGTTGCGCTCGTCGCCGTGCCGCTCACCCATCAACGCCGTGTACAGGGGATTGGCCAGCAGCAGCGTCCATGTGGCGTCGGAGACCGCGACGGGCGTCCCGGTCAGCCGGTCCAGCATCCGCTGGACGCTCGGCGTGATGAAGGCGGGCACCGTGCCCTGCCCCGGCGGTACGAGCCCGGCCAGGTGGAACAGGTGCTCGCGCTCGCTCGCGGACACGCGCAGTGCCCGGCCCAGTGCCTCGACGACCTGTTCCGAAGGGTTGGTCGCGCGGCCCTGTTCGAGGCGGGTGACGTAGTCGACGGAGATACCGGCCAGCATGGCGAGCTCCTCGCGCCGCAGCCCGGGCGCGCGCCGGCCACCGCCGACGGGCAGCCCGGCCGACTCCGGCGAGACCCGGTCGCGCCAGCGCCGCACCGTGTGCCCGAACTCCGTGGTCGCCATGACTCCACTGTGCACCGCCCGGCGCGGATCCACCTGGTACTGGGAGTCCCACCCGGTGAGCGCGAACCCGCGTAGGTCAGGCGACGACCACAACCTGTTGAGGCCTTCGAAGGTCTACTCCGGTCAAGGCGGCCGAGCCGCGCTCCATGAACTCGCCCGCGCCGAACGCCTGTGAAGGGTGCCTGGCCCGTGTTCGTCTTTCTGGCACTGCCCGCTCTGCTCGCGATCCCCGTCTGGGTCGTCGCGGTGGTCGTCAAGTTCATCTCCGTCGCCCTTCCCGGCCGTCGGGCGGACTGGTCACGAGATCTGCTGCGGTGGTGTGCTGCGATGGCTGCGGCAGCGGCAGCCGGCCTGTACGTGCTCGGGCTCGGCGCGGTGCAGCTGTCCGCGCACGAGTCGGAGAGCGGGGCCTCCTCGTCTCCGGCGCCCGCGTGCCGCGACGCCGACGTCGACGACAGCACCGTCCAGCACCTGGTCGGGCACCGGACTTCCTACGTGCCGCTGCGCTTCGACTGCGTGCTGGACGACGGAACCACGTACCCCAGCAGCAGCGGCTACGCGTGGCTGAACGGCCTCACCGCCGCGTTCGGTGCAACCGCCGGCGTGCTGGTCGTGACGGTCGGAACGTCTTTTGTGACGCGGCGTGTTGCTCTGCGGGCAGCAGCGCCAGCGGCTCCCCTTGCGGCAGGAAGCGGCCTCCGTAGCGACTTGGATCAAATCTGCCGCCGGCCACCACCTTAGTGTTAACTCCGCTTCTTTCGGGGCGAGTTGCTACGTTCCGTACGCGAGGGTCGTGGCCTCGAAGAAGCGGCACGTTCATTCTCGTCGGGTGTCACGTCCGAGTTGCCGGGTCGGCACGGGAAATGACTAGCGGCCCCCGACACGTGTCGGGGGCCCCTGTCGTCTGCGCTCGATCTACCAGAGGATTGGCAGGCGCTCGGGGATGCGCTTCATGAAGCCTGTGCGCCACACGAGTTGCTCGATCGGGACGGCGAGATCGAGGTTCGGCATCCGGTCGAGGAGGGTCTCGATCGCGATCTGTGCGTGTCGCTTCCCGAGGGCGGTAGCGGGGCAGTAGTGGCCGCCGCCACCGAAGCTCAGGTGTGCGTTCGGGTTCGGCCGGTCCAGGCGCACGGTGTGGGGGTCGTCGAACTCGGCGGGGTCGTGGTTGGCGGCCTCGACGAGCACCAGGACGAGTTCGCCCTTCTGTACGGTGACGTCTCCGAGCTGCATCGTCTCCGTGGCGATGCGCGGGAGGCCATCGGCAATGGACAGGTTGATGCGCAGCAGCTCATCCACGGCGGCCGGGATCAGCTCGGGCTCGGCGACGAGCCGGGCCTTGAGGTCGGGGTTCTGGATCAGGGAGACGATCGCCATGGTGAGGAAGCCCATGACGCTGATGACGCCGGCGCCGAACATGGTGACGCCGACGGTGGCGAGCATCTCGTCTGTGAGGTGGTTATACGCGGGATCCTCGCGCAGGGCGGCGAGTTCGCCCATGAGGCCGCCGGTTTCGGGGTCGTTGAGGCGCATCACCATGTGGGCCATGTCGCGGTCCCAGTTCATGGCCGCCGCGGGGATCTCGCGGGGACTGTTCATGAACGCGACGTCGAGGGAGCCGTACAGCGCCGCGGAGTCGGCCTGTGGGATACCGAGGATGTAGCAGTGCAGGCCGGTCGAGTACGGGATGGTGAAGTCGTACCGCAGATCGGACGGTGCCCCGGCGGACACGAGCCGGTCGACGAGGTGCGCGGCGTGCTCGCGAAGCCAGTCCTCCAACCCCGGGGCTTTGGGGTTGAGGGCCTTCAACACTGCTTTGCGCAGTCCCGCGCCGGTGATGTTGCCCATGTTGTTGACGACCTCCGGGGGGATCGTCAGCGCGTACTGACGTGGCATCCCGGGCGCGGACGTGTCCTTGAGCGAATACCGGGCGTCGTCGAGGACTTGTCTGCACAGCGGATAGGAGGAGACGAGCCATGCCTCTGCGCCGGCGATTGTGCGGACTCTCTTGACCGGCTCACTGGTGATCAGGTGTGCGATCTCGTTGGGGAGCCGTGTGCCGTTGGCGTCGAACGGGAACCGGGGCAGCGGATCGGCGTCGTGGTTGACGGGGCAGCCGGTGATCGTGGCGGTGGTCATGCGGCGTGCTCCTGGTCGTCAGCGGTGGCGGGGGTGATCACGGCGTGTCCCTGGTTGCGGGAGGCGCGCAGACCGGATCCGCGGGCGTACAGCAGGTCGGCCAGCGGGAGGGCCTGGTGGTAGAGGTTCAGGCTGGAGGGGACGCCCAGGATGGCCGGGGTGTCGAGGAAGAGAGGTACTTCGGCGCACACGTAGCGGATGCATGCCTGGCGTTGTCGTTGGGTGGCGCCGAGGCCGCCGACCTTCGTTTCGAGGAACCGGGCGGCGAGTTGGTCACACACGTCGCGGAACTCTTTGTCGTCCTTGAGCATGACGTCCAGCTCATCGCGGATCTTGCGGTAGGCGGGGATCTGTACGAGGTCCGACATGGGGCGTCCGCGCAGTCGCTGACCCGATGGGTCCAGTGATCCGACGGCGGCTGTCACCTTGGCGCGTACGCCGCGCAGGTTCTTGACGGTCTTGCGCTGCGCTTCGACGGAGCCGTAGCCGAGGGCTTCGAACTGTTCGGCGACGTGCATGTCGGTCCAGATCAGATCGACTTGACGGAAGTTGTCCAGGCCCCATGCGGCCAGATCGAGGACCTTTTGATGGGAGAAGTATCCGTTGCCCGAGGAGATGCCGATGACGGCGTGTTCGCCTTCGTCGTGGATGACGCGGCAGTGGGGTGTGTAGGGCTGTACGGCGAAGGTTTCGGTGCGAAGTGCAGTCGTCAACTTCTTTGACGTCCCTCGGAGTTGCTAGTCGCGCAGGGCCTTGTGCCCCGGGTGTGGCAACTCGATCACGACGCTAGCCGAGGGATGCGCTGGGTATCCAGGGTTACCGGCCAGTCACAGGATGAACAGAAGGTTTCGGCATCTTCCGTGCGAGTGCACCAACTCGCCGACCAACACAGGGAGTTCATAGGTTGGCGGTTCGCTCCTGTGTTCTACTTCCGTGGCGCGACATATCCAACCGTCCAGTCCTGCCTCGGGGGTACACGCGGGCAGGGCCAGAAGGGGCATGTTTTGTCTGGTATATCCAGAAGAAGACGCATAGTTTCACGCATGGCCGTCGGCGTGGCCATGCTGATGCTCGCAAGCACCGGCGCCGCAGCAAGCGCCGCCGGCACAGCGGGTGCCAGGCAGCCGGACCCGAACGCCGCACCGTCCACCCGTCCGGCCGCCGGTCCCGAAGTGCGGTCGATCGCCGCGGCCGGTTCCCGCCCGGTATCCGGAAAGAACCCCGTCGCTGCGCCGTCGACGAAGAAGGACGCGGCCGGATTTCAGCGGGTCGTCTCACAGAAGAAGGTCCAGCTCAAGAACACCGTCACCGACGCCGACGGCGACAAGTCGACGCTGACGTTCGAGGTGTGGACGGCGGACGCGGCCGGTAAGCCGGTCACGAAGGTCAAGCTGAACGACACCACGTACGGCGTCATCGTCTCCCCCTACGTCGCCTCCGGGTCGCTCGTCACGGTGGACGTTCCCCCGGGGAAGCTGTCCCTGCACCAGAACTACGTGTTCCACACCTCGGCGTTCGACGGCTCCCTGTATGAGACGTCGTGGTCACCGTGGGCGCCGTTCCGGGTAGAGCCCCCGGTCGATCTCACGCTCCCCGCGCCCGACTACACGGCACCGGATCCCTCGGCACTCGACAACCCGCCGTCCGGACTCCAGACGAAGCCGCTCGGCGCCGGCGCAACGCTGGCCGCGAAGACGAAGCCCGCTGCCGAGCAGTGCAGCGCGAAGGACGACGACGGCCGTCAGGTGTGCTTCGGCAAGCAGCTCACGAAGGACGAGGCGCCCAAGAAGGTCGCCGCGAAGATGGCAGCCGCATCCGACGAGATCGCCGGAATCCCGTGGTGCAACACGGACTTCCCATCCATCCTGTCCACCCGGCAGGCGCAGTGTGACGTGCGATCGGTGCCGGTCGTCATCCGCACCGACGGTGTCCCTGACGCCATCGCGTACTTCATGTTCGTGCGGACCCTGCAACTCGACGGGGCGAACAGTTTCACCGAGCACCTCCTGATCGAGCCCGCGCAGCAGATCCCGCTGGACTTCGCCGAGATCGACCTGAACCTCGGGAAGCACTTCTGTCAGGGGTCGTGCAAGCCGATCCAGCCGGACGCCTCGGCGTGGAAGGGCAAGAACTGGTGGGTTCCCGGTGAGATGCACTCGGCGGAGATCACCACGCCGTACACCTGGGACGCCTCGGGCGTGAACACGCAGGAGCTGTTCAAGCCGGACGTGCAGATCGACGGTGCGATCCTGCCCTCGGACGGGAAGATCCGCCCATTCATGACCGGCTACCAGTGGTCATTGGACTACCGCGGGGACACGTCCGAGCTGGACCAGATCCGCTGTGACACCAAGGACGTCGACAAGGACGTCACCCCGGGCTGCGTGTTCGTCAACTCCGCACCCACGTACGAGTTCAACGCGAAGAAGTTCCCGCAGGCGGCGGCGCACGGCTGGCTGATCCAGACGTACAACCCGACACACCCCGGCTCCGAGGCTGAGCGCAAGCCGCTGTACTACATGGGCGACAAGGACCAGAACAATCGCAGCCGTGGCCGCATCTGCCCGACCGGGTGGGCCGCGGAGAACGGTGACGCTTCCGCCCTCACCGATGTCGCGGACGAACTGAACTGCGACGAGTTCGCGTTCGCCTCGTCGTACAACAGCGGCGGCATGTCGTCGACGGAAGGCGGCCTGAACCCGGCTCTGGTGCCGGGCAAGACCACGCCGACCGGTGACGCATGCCTGGGCACCTTCGCCAAGAAGGTCGGCACGACGATGCACCTGTTCAGCCTGGACGGTACGGATCCCACGTTCAAGGAGGTGTGTGGTCGGTCCGCGATCTCCGGCAAGGAGAACCAGGAGTCCATGGGCGGCCACTTCTCCGCCTTCATGAAGGACATGCGGCTTCGCGACAAGGATGCCTATTGGCTGGATACCCGGATGACGCCCGGGATCACCTGCCACAACGGCGGCGGCACGCCGGTCATCTGCAAGCTGACCGCGCAGTAACCCCGTAGAGCAAAGGACCGGCCCCACCCCCGCTGGCCGCGGGGTGGGGCCGGTCTCGTTGTGCCGGAGATTCAGACGGCGGGCAGCGCCACGTAGGGCAGAGTGCCGGTGGTGACGGCGGCGTGGTCGATGAGCACTCCGGTATAGGCGCCGACCGCGGCAAACACGGGGCCCGCGATGTTCACCAACCGGTCTTCGTACGCGGGGATGTCTGCGTCGTCCTCGGGCCGTGGCCCCAGGACAGCCCCGGCCGCCTGGAGCGCGGCGTCGAGGGCGGATCCCTGTCCGGTGTCGGTGGTGAACTCGGCCCGGTAGGCGTTCCCGTCGCCGGGCGCGTGCACGATCATCTGCGGGGGGCTGAATTCGTTGAGGGTGATGCAGATGATTTCCTCGTCCGGGTAGGGGCGCATCGACTTCACGCCGCCCGTGTAGCCCGTGTACCAGGTCGCCCGGCCCCAGTTCTCAAGGACGTACAGCCAGTCGCCGTGTGTCCCGTACATCGCCGGGTGATGGTCGGCGGGCAGCGGTCCCCGGTCCTGGTAGGGGGTGCGGGCGGCTAGCTCGTCGAGATCCGCACCGAGGCTGATGAGGAACTCGTCGTCGCTGTCGAAACCGCGGGCCAGGGTCAGGGAGATCCCGCTCAGCATCCCTCTGCCCGGCGCAGCCTGATCGCTGTTGGTGTGCTGCCCTATCCAGCCAATCGTGTCGGTCATGCGCTGCACGCTACTCGAAAGGACCGACATCACCGGCGGGAACGGCCTACGTCTGGTGCGCAGCACGGTTCATCGGGCACCGGCAGCTCAGACAGCCCTGGAAGCCGTTCAGCGTCCCTGTGCGCGGTCAGGAGCGGTGCGCTTCCCACTTCTCGCGCCGCTGTCAGCACGTCCACCATCCACGGCTCTGTCTCGCCTTCGGTGATCTCTTCCCACACGTTGACGGCGTGGCAGGCGCAAGGGGCCGTGTTCGACATCGTGTCCCTCGACGTCACCGCCGGTGACGATGTCGCCTACGCCCACGCCCTGCTGCACTGCGGAACCCCGGACGACCTGGCCGGGCAACCGGAGAACCGCCTGCGCCTGACGCTCGGGCTGCGCAAGGAAGAGGGACGCTGGACCGCGGCGCACGAGCACCACTCGTTCCCGGACGCCTCGGCCGGCGACGGGTAGGTCATGAGCCGTGGAGCGGGGGTTGGTTCACGCGGACTCCTGCCCCCTGATCAAGGCGGCGGGGAGTTTCCCGTGCAGCACCAGTTCCTTGGGGAGGGTGAGTTGGAACTGCTCCTCGACGACGGCGAGGGACTTGGCGTGCGCCACGTCCTGGCGGTCCTCGTCCGGGACGCCCCCGGCCTGGAGGGCGGCGCTCACCAGATCGGGACGTGAACCCGTGATCTCATGCGACCACGTGTGCATATGCATGTCGAAGCCGCACATGTAGTCCCCGTCGTGGAAGTACGTGAACTCGGGCGGCGGCAGCTTCGGGTTCTGGCTATCGTGGTACAGCCGGAAGACGTGAGCACCACCCTTGGACCCGGCGAGGAGGGGACCGGTGTTCATCTCGCCGGGCCAGTAGCCGTCACTTCACGATCGCCGCGCTCGCGTCCGCGCCCACGCGCTCAACTGGCAACAGAGCCAAACCACTTGGACATGTGGCCGAGCAGATCCTGCTGATCCTCACCGACCCACGCCACGTGACCATCCGGTCGCAGCAGCACCGGGGGAACGTCCAGTTGCTCGCCGACGTCGACGACGTGGTCGACCCGGTCCGCCCAGCCCTCCACCGAGAGCCTGCCTGTCGGGTCGAGGAGCAGCCCGCGTCCGTCGTGCATCAGCTCGTAGAGGCGCCCCTGCTTCAGCTCGACGTCCCGCATCCGACGGCCGAGCAGCTCGTGGCCCTCGCCGAAGTCGTAGCTGACCCCGACCGCGGTGATGATCCCGGTCACGTACCGGTTCACCTCCTCGAAGTCCATCAGCTTCGAGAACAGCTCCCGCAGTGCCGTCGCACCTGGATCGGTCCCCAACAGGGTGATCTGCGCACGGGTGTTGTCCAGCACGCGGGCGCCCACCGGGTGCCGTTCGGTGTGGTAGCTGTCCAACAGCCCTTCCGGCGCCCAGCCGTTGACCGCGGCCGCCAGTTTCCAGCCGAGGTTGAAGGCGTCCTGGACGCCGAGGTTGAGCCCCTGCCCGCCCGTCGGCGGGTGGATGTGCGCCGCGTCGCCGGCCAGGAACACCCGGCCGACCCGGTAGCGCTCGGCCTGCCGGGTGGCGTCGCCGAACCGGGACAGCCAGCGCGGCGAGTGCACGCCGAAGTCGGTGCCGGCCGTCGCAAGCAGTTGCTGCTTGAAATCGTCGAGGGTCGGCGGGGTCGCACGGTCCTCGGCCACGTCCGCGGAGGGCACGACGATGCGGTACATCCCTTCTCCCTGGGGGATGACGCCGAACCGCAGGTGGGTCTTGCGGGTTTTCTCGACGACGGCGGTAATCGTCGCCGGATCCTCGGTCGCCCCCATTTCGCCCAACAGCGTCTCGATCGTGGCGGGCTCACCGGGGAAGTCGACGCCGAGCTGTTTGCGCACCACGCTGCGGCCCCCGTCGCACCCCACGAGGTAGCGCGAGCGCAGCTGCGTGCCGTCGGCCAACTCGACGGTCACCCCGTCGTCGTCCTGGCTCACCCCGGCCACCTCGCACCCGCGCCGGATCTCGGTTCCGAGTTCGAGCGCACGCTCGTTGAGCAGCCGCTCGGTGACCGGCTGCGAGGCGGCGACACCGAACGGGTGAGCGGTGTCCAACCGGTCCGGCCACGGCTTCATGATTCCGCCGAAGAGACCACCGGCGCTGAACTTCTCGCTCACCGCGAGGAACCGGTCCAACAGCCCGCGCTGGTCCATCACCTCCACGCTGCGCGCGTGCAGGCCCTGTCCGCGGGACTCCTTGGTCGGTTCGGTCAGCTTCTCCAGCACGACCACGTTCACGCCGTGCAGCCGCAGCTCACCTGCCAGCATCAAGCCGGTCGGTCCGCTGCCCACAACGATGACGTCGATCATGAAATCCCCTACGTGACGAGTTGAATGACGGCCGGGCGGTCCGCGAAGTCCGACGACGCGCACACGATCACGCATGACCGTACGTCGACAGAGGTGCAAGCACTTTGCGAATCCCCGATTTCCGCAGGTCCTGGCCTCGGCCGGTCATTCTGCGCCAGGACCGGGGCCTTGCCGCAAGGCCCCCTGTGCGCTATATGTTGAAGAGGGCAAGGGAGTGGACACTCTCCTTGCCCTTTGTCGTCTGCTGGGCAGTCAAGGTCGGTCAGGCCTGTACGACGACCACGGCGGCAGTCCCCGCATCCACAACGTCAGTACAACGCAAGCCGGTTGACTTGGTCGGTGCGCCCCGGGCCGCCCGCGTGTAGCCGAGCAGTACTGAATTGCTTGCATCTGCTGAGATCGTCGGAGCGGACTGAATTTCGAGGACACGAATATGTCGACGCTGAAGAGTGAAGCGCGGTCCGTGAGATTGCGATCGACAGCAGTGCTATTGAATTCCCCTGTGAAAGGGAGATGCGCGAGGCCCGTACCGGACGTCTCCGGTACGGGCCATCGCTGGGCGGCGCGGGCTAGTTGACGGCCGCCAGGTCGGTGATCTTGCGGGTCTGGAGGTCCGACTGGACCTTGATCTTGGTGACCTCGGGGCTGGCGCCGTCGCTCCAGGTGAGCGTGACGAGCGAGGTCGCGTGGCCCGCGCCGGAGCCCGTGTAGTCGACCTTCCACTTCACGGGCACGTTCTGCGCGAACAGGATGCCGTCGGCGTGTTCCTTCGCCTCGAACGCGGCAACCTTCTTCTGCGCCGCCGTGGACAGGTAGAAGGAGCGCAGCGCCTTGGCGTTGACGCCGGCGGCCGGGTCCTCGTTGTCCCAGATCGAGTCGATGTACGCGCCGTAGAAATCGGCGACGCGGTTGGTGGTGCTGCGCGGGTCGCCCTGGGACGGCGCGGGGGCGGCGGCGACGGCCGTGGTGTGCGCGGACGTGCCGGCCAGGGCCGGGGTGATCGCGGTGAGGGAGAGTGTGGCTGCGATTGCGGCGGAGGCGAAGAGAGCGGTGCGGGTGCGAGTGCGCATGGTCGGTGGAACCTTCCCCGTCATTCGGTTCCGCAGTGAATCCTGCGGGCTTCTGGTCACCGGACAAGACTGCACTCGCGGCCCGCCAGTTCCACCATTCTTCGAATTCTTTTTGTGTGTGTCCGTGCGAATGGCATTCATGAAATGGTTGTGCGGCCGGATGTAAAAATGACGGCAAAATCGCTCCTGCGTGCAGGGGCCTGAGTATCCGTACTCAGGCCGGGATCCGGTCGGCGCGGAAACATGGCGGCATGCTGGCCTGGGTGGTCGATCTTGTCCTGGCGGTGGTGGTCACCGGCCTCGAGGTGGCGGCCCTGGCGTCGTTCTGGTTCCGGGAGAGCCTGAAGGCACGGGCGGCGCAAGGGCGTTCCGTACCCAGCGGGACACGTCGGCTCGTCGTGGTGCTCGGTGTCGGCTCAGCGCTGCCCGGCCTGGCCGCTGTCGGCTTCTTCGAGGTCGGCCTGAAGGCGGCAGCCGTCTCGCAGGCTCTGATGGCATCGGTGCTGGGATCGACACTCGCGCTGGGCCTCGCGACAGAGGTCGGCCGATGGTTCTCCCGGGGCCGCCGGAAACGAGGCGCGGAACACTAGTTGGTCCGCGCGAGGGGCATGGCGCAGGCCGGCGGGGAGGTTGTCCGTTCGGCCGGTGTCTCCATAGGTTGACCCGATGGGTCTCTTCGACAAACTGACCGGCACCAAGCATCCCGACGCCGGTGTCACACCGCGCCCGGCCGGAGAAGTCCGCTCCGCGCTGCTCGCGATCAACGGGTCCGACGTGCCCTACGTCGTACGCAACGGCACTCCTGCCGAGCGTGCCGACCTCGTCGCCGAGTGGCGGGTCCTGGAGCCGGCCTGGCGCACCTTCTTCTCGCGGAGTCAGCTGAACCGGACACTGAAGACGAGGATGCGCCTGGACGCGGAGAGCCACGAGGTGCGCGCACTCGACGAGCAGTGGGAGGTCGCGTGGGTCGGGGACACGCCAAGGCTGGCCCGGTCACGTGAGTACTCCCGGGGGCAGGTGACCACGGTGAGCCGGCAGTGGGAGGTCCAGCGGGGGCCGGACGGCCGTCTGCACAAGACGGAGGTGTTCCGCTTCGACCCCGCGGAGATGAAGGTCCCGTTGCAGGACGTGGTCCTCGGCGCGGGGTGGACGTGGCGTGGCGTGGTGTTCAAGCTGTGACCGGCCGGGCCGGCCCGCTGCTCCGGCGGCCTGCGATCCGATGGGGCATCAGATTGCGTGCGTGGGGAGGCCGTTGATCAGCGCGGCGAGCTCGGACAGTTCGTCCTGTGTCAGGTCGGTCAGGGGTGGGCGGACCGGGCCCGCGCTGTGGCCGACTGCCGTCATGCCCGCCTTCACGATGCTCACCGCGTAGCCGGGCCGCCGGTTGCGGATCTCGGTGTACGGCAGGACGAAGTCGTCGAGGAGCTTGATGACGGTGTCGTGCTTGCGCTCGCGGACGGCGCCGTAGAACTCGAGGGCGAACTCGGGCAGGAAATTGAAGATGGCCGACGAGTAGGTGGTGACGCCGAGTTCGAGGTAGGGGAGGGCGAACATCTCCGCGGTGGGCAGGCCACCGATGTAGGTGAGGCGCTCGCCGAGGCGGGTGTAGATCCGCGTCATGGCGTCGATGTCGCCGACGCCGTCCTTGTAGCCGATGAGGTTGGGGCAGCGCTCGGCGATCCGGGCGAGCGTGGGCGCGGTGTAGACGGCGTTGGCGCGGCTGTAGACGATGACGCCGAGCGACGTGGAGCGGCACACGGCCTCCACGTGGTCGGCCAGGCCCTCCTGTCCGGCCTCGGTGAGGTACGGCGGGAAGAGCAGGATGCCGTCGGCGCCCGCGCGTTCCGCGGCCTGCGCGTACTCGACGGCCGTGCGTGTGCCGTAACCGGCCGGGGCCAGGACGGGCGTTCCCTCGGGGACGCTCTGCACGGCCGCGGCGACGACGCGCTCGACCTCGGAGCCCGTCAGGGAGAAGAACTCGCCGGTGCCGCCCGCGGCGAACAGGCCGCCCACCTCGTACTCGGCCAGGCGCGTGATGCTGTCGCGGTAGGCGCTCTCGTCGAAGGAGAGTTCGTCGGCCGTGAAGTGGGTGACGGGGAAGGACAGCAGGCCGGATCCGATGCGCCGGCCGAGCTCTGACGGGGTGTAGGACGACGTCATCTGCGTTCTGCTCCTGGAGTCGAGGTGAGGCGTGGTGGGTGCCCCTGGTGACGACGCTACGAGCAACGACTCATGCCGGTCCAACACTGATTTCGCATCCGGTGATACCGGGTCGGTATTACGCGTGGAAGGTGCGGGCATGGCTCGTCCGCGCCCCCATGAGGAGGCGCGGACGGGAGAAGGTGTTGCGTGATGAGGCCTCAGTGGCGCTTGCCGGCCTCGTGGGTGGCCTGGGTCCAGGTGCGGGCCTGGTCGGTGAGGGTGATGCCGAGACCGGGGCGGGACGGGACGTGCATGCGGCCGCCGCCGATGGTGAGGCGCTCGTTGAACAGCGGCTCCAGCCAGTCGAAGTGCTCCACCCACGGCTCGATCGGGTAGGCGGCCGCGAGGTGGAGGTGGATCTCCATCGCGAAGTGCGGTGCGAGCTGGAGGTTGTGGTGCTCGGCGAGCGCGGCCAGCTTGAGGAACTGCGTGATGCCGCCGATGCGGGGCGCGTCGGGCTGGATGATGTCCGCCGCGTTGTGGCGGATCAGCTCGTAATGCTCGGCGACGCTGGCGAGCATCTCGCCGGTGGCGATCGGGGTGTCGAGCGACGCGGCGAGCGCCGCGTGACCCTGCGCGTCGTAGGCGTCGAGCGGCTCCTCGATCCAGACGAGGTCGAACTCCTCCATGGCCCGGCCCATCCGCTGGGCGGTCGGCCGGTCCCACTGCTGGTTCGCGTCGACCATCAGCGGGGCGTCGTCGCCGATGTGCTCGCGGACGGCGGTCAGCCGGCGCAGGTCCTGCTTGCGGTCGGGGTTGCCGACCTTGATCTTGATGCCGCCGATGCCGCTCGCCAGCGAGGCGGAGGCGTTGTCGAGCACCTGCTCGGTCGGGGTGTGCAGGAAGCCGCCGGAGGTGTTGTAGCAGCGTACGGAGTCGCGGTGGGCGCCGAGGAGTTTGGCCAGCGGCAGGCCCGCGCGCTTGGCCTTGAGGTCCCACAGGGCCACGTCGTACGCGGCGATGGCCTGCGTGGCCAGGCCGCTGCGGCCCACCGAGGCGCCGGACCACGCCAGCTTCGTCCAGATCTTGCCGATGTCGCTGGGGTCCTCGCCGAGCAGGTTGTCGGCTATCTCCCTGGCGTGGGCGAACTGGCCGGGGCCGCCGGCCCGCTTGGAGTAGCTGAAGCCGATACCCTCGTGCCCCTGCTCGGTCTCCAGTTCCACGAAGAGGAACGCCACTTCGGTCATGGGCTTCTGACGCCCGGTGAGGACCTTGGCGTCGCTGATCGGCGTGGCCAGTGGCAGGGTGATCGAGGAGAGCTTGATCCAGGAGATCCTGTCGAGCGTCGCCTCGCCTGCGACGTGCGCTGCGTTGGTGGTCGTGTGGGTCTTCGTCACCACTTCGTGTCCCTGGGGTGTGAGGCGGATGCGACCGGCCGGCATGCTGCGCGCGCCCGGCCGAGTCGGCGGTTGGGGCGGGCTGCTGTCGGCGCGGGCTGCTGTCGGCCGTGCGGCCGACGGAGGCGTTGACTCCCCTTGAAGCTAGAGTCGGCGATTGATCCACGTCCAAGACCAATTTTGCATGCGCTGATACCCGGAGAGAATCATTGTTCACGCTGGCACAGCTCGTGAGCTTCGTGGCGGTGGCCGAGGAACTGCACTTCACCCGCGCCGCGGAGCGCCTCCGGATGACGCAGCCCCCGCTGAGCCGGCAGATCCAACTCCTCGAGCACGACCTCGGCGTACAGCTCCTCGACCGCACCAACCGCTCCGTGCGGCTCACCCCGGCGGGCCGCACGTTCCTCAACGAGGCGCGCCACATCCTGCGCCAGTCCGAGCACGCGGCCCTCGCCGTGCGGCAGGTGTCGGCAGGCGAGGCCGGAGCCATCGCCATCGGTTTCACGGCGGCCAGCGCGAACTCGGCCCTCGGCACGCTGCTCGAAGTGGCCCGCTCGGCCATGCCCCGCGTGGAGGTGGTGCTGCGTGAACTGGTCACCCGCGACCAGCTGGAGGCCATCACCGAAGGATCCCTCGACCTGGGCATGATCCGCCCCGCGAACACAGGGCCCGACCTGGAGACCCGGCCCGCGGTCAGGGAGGGTCTGCTCGCCGCCCTGCCCACCGGCCATCCGCTCGCCGCGCGCGAGGGCGACCTGCGTGTGGAGGACTTCGACGGGGAGGAGGTGCTGATGTACTCGCCGGTCGAGGCCCGCTACTTCCACGAGCTGCTCGTCAGCATCTTCCGCGCCGCCCAGGTCACACCCGTCTTCACCCAGTACCTCAGCCAGGTGCACAGCATTCTGGCGATGGTGAACGCGGGCTGGGGCATCGCCCTGGTCCCGGAGGCCGCGGCGCAGATGAGGTTCGGCGGGATCACCTACAAGCCGCTGTCCCTGAGGGAACCCAAGCCGGTCGAGCTGAATCTGGTGTGGCGCAGGAACAACGACAATCCGGCGTTGGAGGCCCTGCTCCGCCACCTGTGACGAAGGACGGGGGCAACCAACCCGGTACGCCCCCGCTCGCACTCACCGCCAGTCGGGCGCCCCCGAGCGCGGTGAGAGCAACGCCTCGATCTTCGTCTGTACGTCCCGCATGACGGCGACGACGCGTTCCTGGCGCTCGCCGGTGAGACGGGCGACGGGAACCGAGCAGCTGATGGCGTCGACGGCCGGAGTGTCGTACCGCAGGGCGAAGCCGAAGCCCGCGATGCCGGTCACCGTCTCCTCGTGGTCGATGGAGTAGCCCCGTTCGCGGACGCCCGCCAGGTCGGCGAGCAAGGTGACTCGGTCGGTGTGGGTGTTCTCCGTCAGGGCGGCCAACGGGCCTTCGGGGAGCGGCAGTTCGCTGTCCGCACGCTCGGCGAGCAGCGCCTTTCCGAGGGCGCCGGCGTGTGCGGGGACCCGGCGGCCGACGCGGCTGATGGTGCGCAGGTACTCGTGGGACTCGCGGGTCGCGAGATAGACGACGTGCGGTCCGTCGAGCCGTGCCAGGTGGATCGTCTCGCCGAGCGCGTCCGACGCCTCGTCGAGATACGGGCGCACGGTACGCACACGTGGGTCGCTGTCGAGGTAGCTCGTACCGGTGAGCAGCGTGCGGATCCCGATCCCGTACAGCGAGCCGGTGGTGTCCGTACGCACCCAGCCGCAGTCGACGAGGGTCCGCAGCAGTTGGTACATGCTGCTGCGCGGCACGTCCAGCTCGTCGGCGAGTTCGTCCAGGCGCGCGGGCCGGTCGCCTCTCGCCGCGAGCAGTTCCAGCAGCGCGACCGTGCGCAGCGCCGACTTCACCCCACGGACCCCTGATGTCACGCGCGTTCCCCCTGCTTCCCGATGCCGGTCATCGTAAATCGGCAGCGCTTCACCCATTGACCCGACCAGTTCACCGACTTAGCCTCCATTCTCATACATGGACGCCATCTGCATATGGGGATCAGATCTATGAACGAGGTCGGCACGCAACCCGAGGATGTCGCGCAGAAGCTGCGTGACGGGATGGCGAGGGGGGTGCTGTCCTTCCCGCTCACGAGCCTTCACGACGACGGCAGCCTCGACCTGGACGCCTACCGGACCTACCTGACCGCCCAGTTGGCCAACGCGCCGGGCATGGTCTTCCCCGCCTGCGGAACGGGGGAGTTCTTCTCGCTGGACGAGGAGGAGTACCGGGCGGTCGTCAGGGTCACGGTCGAGGTCGCCGACGGGCGGCTGCCGGTGGTCGCCGGCATTGGCTACGGCTGGGCGCAGGCGCTGCGGTTCGCCCGGATCGCGCAGGAGGAAGGCGCGGACGCGCTGCTCGTGCTGCCGCACTACCTGGTCGGCGCTCCGCAGGACGGGCTGGTGGAGCAGTTGCGCCGGATCGCCGCGGGCACCCGGCTGCCGCTGATCGCGTACCAGCGCGACCAGGTCACTTTCGGCGCGGACGCCCTGCGCCGGATCGCCGGGATCCCCACCGTCGTCGGCTTGAAGGATGGGCACTCCGACCTGGACCGGCTCCAGCGCCTGACACTCGCCGCACCCGACGGCTTCCTCTTCTTCAACGGCGCCGCCACCGCCGAGATGCAGGCCCGCGCCTACGCCACCGTCGGCGTGCCCGCCTACTCCTCCGCGGTCCACGCGTTCGCGCCCGAAATCGCGAAAGCCTTCTTCAACGCGCTGCGGGCGGGTGACGACGAGGCGATGAACAAGCTCCTGCGCGACTTCTACGTTCCCTTGGTGGAACTGCGAGACCGCGTCCCGGGCTACGCCGTCTCCCTCGTCAAGGCCGCGGCCCGGCTGCGCGGCCTCCCGGTCGGCCCCGTGCGCGCCCCGCTCACCGACCCGTCGCCCGCCGACCTCGCGGATCTCGAGAAGGTGCTGGACGCCGGGCTGAACCTGGTCGGCGCCGTGCGGCGCGTGAACTGACTGCCGGACACGCGTAGTCGAAGCCCCAGTGCTTTGCCGCGCTCAGCTTCGTACCCGCCCGACCCGCGATCCACAGTTCGATCCACAGTTCAAAGGGGAACTGCCTTGCCTCTCGTCGTAGTGGGAATCAGCGTTCTGATTCTGCTCTTCCTCATGACCAGGCTGAGAATGAACGGGTTTGCCGCCCTCCTCCTCGTGGCGATCGGCGTCGCCCTGGTGCAGGGGATTCCGGCGGCGACGATCCCGGACGTCCTCTCGGAAGGCATCGGCGGCCAGATCGGCGACACGATGCTGACCATCGGCCTCGGCGCCATGGTCGGCCGCGTCATGGGGGACTCCGGAGCGGCGCAACGAATAGCCAACCGGCTCCTCGACGCCTTCGGGCCGCGCTGGGTGCAGGTGGCCATGGTGGTCACGTCCATGCTCATCGGCGTCACCATGTTCTACGAGGTCGCCTTCATCATCATCGTGCCCATCGCGTTCACCCTCGTGCGGGTCACCGGCGCGAAGCTGCTGTGGGTCGGACTGCCGATGTCGATCGCGCTGTCCACCATGCACAGCTTCCTCCCGCCGCACCCCGGCCCCACCGCCGTCGCCGCGACCTTCCACGCCTCCGTCGGGCACACCCTGTTCTACGGCCTCTTCATCGCCGTACCGGCCGGAGCGCTCATCGCCCTCGCGTGGCCGCGCCTGCCGTTCGTGAAGGCGATGAACCCGTCCATCCCCAAGGGCCTGGTCAGCGACCGCGAGTTCACCGACGAAGAGATGCCCGGCATGGGCTGGTCGCTGCTCGTGGCCCTCTTCCCGGTGGTCCTGATCGCGGGCGCCGCGGTGATCGACATGGTCACGTCCGGCGACAGCCCGTTCCTGCACACGGTCGCGTTCATCGGCTCGGCCCCGATCGCGCTCATGCTGACGCTGCTCCTGGCGATCTGGGCGTTCGGGCCGCGCATCGGCCGCAGCCTTACGGAGGTCAGCGCCTCCTGCACCTCGGCGGCCCAGGCGATGGCGATGATCCTCCTGGTCATCGGCGCCGGCGGCGCTTTCAAGAACGTCCTCGTCGAAGGTGGGATCTCCGACTACATCAAGGACGTCACGGACAGCTGGGCCATCTCGCCCCTCATCCTGGCCTGGCTCATCGCGGTCATCCTGCGCGTGGCCCTCGGCTCGGCGACGGTCGCCGTCGTCACGGCGTCCGGCGTGGTGCTTCCGCTCCTGGCGGGCAGCGGCATCCACCCCGAGATCATGGTTCTCGCCGTCTCCTGCGGGTCGATCGCGTTCTCCCATGTGAACGACCCGGGATTCTGGCTCTTCAAGGAGTACTTCAACCTCTCGGTCATCGAGGCGATCAAGGTCAGGACCACGTACACGACCGTGCTCGCGGTGCTGGGCCTGGGCGGCGTACTTGCCATGGAATGGGCGTTGGACTTCCTGAGCCTGTGACACACATCAACCCGCACGCCTTCCGACCACAGGAACCGCAATGACCTTGAGCAAGCAGCCGACCGTCACCGCGTTCGCCGTCTATCCGGTCGCCGGCCGGGACTGCATGGAACTGAATCTCTCCGGCGCGCACGGCCCCTACTTCACCCGCAACATCGTCGTCCTCCAGGACTCGGAAGGCCGCACGGGCCTGGGCGAGGTGCCGGGTGGCGAGAAGATCACCCAGACCCTGCGCGACGCCGAGTCCCTCGTGGTCGGTGCGAAGGTGGGCGACTACAAGCGCGTCCTGCGCGAGATCGGAGCCAGGTTCGCCGACCGCGACGCAGGCGGACGAGGCGCCCAGACCTTCGACCTGCGCACCACCGTCCACGCCGTCACCGCCGTCGAGTCGGCGATGCTCGACCTCCTGGGCCAGCACCTCGACGTCCCCGTCGCGGCACTCCTCGGCGACGGCCAACAGCGCGACTCCGTACGGGTGTTGGGCTACCTCTTCTACGTCGGTGACCCCGACCGCACCGACCTGGAATACGTCCGCGAACCCGACTCGGCCGTCGACTGGCACCGCGTCCGCCACGAAGAGGCCCTGACACCCGACGCGATCGTCCGCCAGGCCGAGGCCGCGTACGACCGGTACGGATTCCGCGACTTCAAGCTCAAGGGCGGCGTCCTCGAAGGCGCCGAGGAGGTCAGGGCCGTACAGGCGCTCAAGGACCGCTTCCCCGAGGCCAGGATCACCCTCGACCCGAACGGCGCGTGGTCGCTGCGCGAGGCGATCGAACTGTGCGCGCCCCTGTCCGGCACCCTCGCCTACGCCGAGGACCCCTGCGGTGCCGAAGGCGGCTACTCCGGCCGCGAGATCCTCGCCGAGTTCCGCCGCGCCACGGGCCTGCCCACCGCGACCAACATGATCGCCACGGACTGGCGCCAGCTCACCCACGCCCTGGCGCTCCAGTCGGTCTCCATCCCCCTGGCCGACCCGCACTTCTGGACCATGCAGGGCTCGGTCCGCGTGGCCCAGCTCTGCAACGCGATGGGCCTGACCTGGGGCTGCCACTCCAACAACCACTTCGACATCTCCCTCGCGATGGTGACCCACTGCGGAGCCGCCGCCCCCGGCGAGTACAACGCCCTGGACACGCACTGGATCTGGCAGGAAGGCCTGGAGCGCCTCACCACCGCCCCGCCCCGGATCGTCGACGGTGAGATCGCCGTGCCCGACGCCCCGGGCCTGGGTGTCCAGCTCGACATGGACCGACTGCTCGCGGCCCACGACCTCTACAGGACGAAGGCCCTGGGGGCACGGGACGACGCCATCGGGATGAGGTATCTCGTCCCGGACTGGCAGTTCGACAGCAAGCGCCCGTGCCTCGTCCGCTAGCGATCCGAGGGCACGTGGTCATGGGGACCGGCTGCGATGGCGTACGGTGGTGTCTACCGACGCGGGGTGGAGCAGCTCGGTAGCTCGCTGGGCTCATAACCCAGAGGTCGCAGGTTCAAATCCTGTCCCCGCTACTGATGGACAAGGCCCGGATCCTTCTGGATCCGGGCCTTGCTGTGTCTGCAGGGTGCGCCGCTCGACCGAGCCGGCGCGGGAACCTGGAACAACCCTTGGCCGTGGTCCTCGGCCGTGTTGGTAGTCGCGGACGGCCGTCGCGGCAGAGAAGGTGACAACTGCACCTCAACCGGGCCTTTCCGGCTGTCGGCCTCGGTGCGATCACCCGGCCCGGCGCCGCGAACCAAGGAGCACCATGGACGACGACAGCGCACCCCGCCACGCCGCAGCCGAGGCGCGCGCCTCCGCGCTCGTGCGTCGCCCGAAGCTGTGGCTGGTGCCCACCATCCTGACCGGGATGCTCGCACTGCTGCTGTCCCTGCTCTACATGGGCGGCATCGTGAACCCGAACCGCGACTTGCGGAACCTGCCCATCGCGCTCGTCAACTCTGACCGCGGCAACCCCCTGCCGGGGCAGAGCCAGAACCTGGGGACGCAGGTCGCGCAGGCCGCCCTCGCCGACACCTCCGGCGGCAAGGTCGACTGGCATCCCCTCACCCGCGGTCAGGCCCAGGACGCGCTGGAATCGGGCAAGGTCTACGGCGCCCTCGTCATCCCCCCGGACTTCACCGACACCATTGCCGCGCTCACCACCAGCAAGGCCACGCAACGACCGACGCTGACCGTACTGACCAACCCCGGCATGGGCAGCCTCGGCTCCTCCCTGGCGGCCAGGATCAGCACGACGGCGGCCGAACAGACCTCCCAGACCATCGGCAAGAAGTTGACGGCAGCCAACGCCGACCGGCAAGTCACCCCCACCGCAAGGCTGTTGCTCGCCGATCCGATCGCCGTCACCACGCAGGTGGGGCACCCCATCGGAGACCACAGCGGCCTTGGCCTGAGCGCCTTCTACTACACCCTGCTGCTCGTCCTGACCGGGTTCCTGGGCGCCAACCTCACGAGCATGGGCGTCGACACCGCTCTCGGCTACGCCGACAGTGAGATCGGCCCCTGGCACGCCCGCCGCCCCACCGTGCCGATCAGCCGCACCCAGACGCTGCTGCTGAAGATGGTCATGACCGCCGGCATCACACTGCTCACCACCACATTGATCATGCTGGCCACCGTCGGGATCCTCGGCATGGACGCCTCCCACCTGCCGCTGCTGTGGGTCTTCTCCTACTGCGCCACGCTGGCGGTCGGCCTGGGCGTCCAGGCCATCAACGCGGCCTTCGGCGGGATCGGGCAGCTCGTGTCCATGTTCGTGTTCATCGTCCTCGGCCTGCCGTCATCCGGAGCGACCATTCCGCTGGAGGCGGTCCCCGGCTTCTACCGCTTCCTCGGCATTTTCGAACCGATGAGACAGCTCAGCGGCGGAGTCCGCTCCATCCTCTTCTTCGACGCGCAAGCCGATGCGGGTCTCCTGCGCGGCTGGGTCATGATCGCGATCGGCGCCGCCATCTCCGTCGTCTTCGGGTTCGCGATGACCCAGTACTACGACCGGAAGGGGCTGCACCGCCTGACCCCGCAGCCGTCCGAGTGACGCCACGGGTGCGCGATCGGCAGGCGTAGGCCCGGGGCTTACGCGGCCTTCACGACCTCGCCACGTATCGCCGCGGACCACTCGATGACGAGAACTTCGTACTCCCGGCGCTGCTCCGCGCTCAACCGGCCACCGCTGCACAGCATCAGGCAGCGAATCTCTTCGTTCAGATCGTCGGCGGACCGCACGGAACCAGGGATCGGAGTGGTGGACATGTGAAGAAGCCTAGAGGGTCGGTGTGACAATCGGCGTCCCTGCGCCGCGCGGCGGAGGTGGGGAGTTGCTCTGCGGGCGGCTCTGACCTGGGAAGTTGGGTGCGGAGTCGACCACTCCGCACGAAACTGTGACCTTGGCCTCACGTAGTGTCGCGGCGCTCCGGGTCGCTTTGCGTCGCTCAGGAAGGTGAGTTGGTGCCCGCGTCGGTGTCGTCGTCTCCGGGTCCGGGGTTGCCGGGTTCGGGGCCGGTCGCCGCCGGCGTTCGGCGGGCCAGCATCACCGTCAGGGTGATGACGGCGGTCAGGGACACGGCGAGCCCGCCCAGGCTTGTGATCGCGCCGGAAATCCACCGCCACGCCTGCTTGCCCCAAGCGAAGCTGTCGCCGGGCGGGGCTGCCACCCTGACGTGGGTGGTCGCGGGCGGTTGCTCAAGGAGCACGGTGTCGCTGTCGCGGTAGTAGGCGGTCACCGTCACGGACAGGGTGACCGTCCCCGCCTTCTCGGCGCTCACATCCCACAGCCATGTCGCCGTGTCCTTCTTGGAGATGACGTTCTGACGTTCCGACGACAGTGGCGTGCACCGCACTTGGGCACCCGAGCAGTGCAGCTTCACGCCGATCTGGGCGCCCGCACTGGTCGGGGAGTGTGTCTCGCCGGGCCCGTCCGAGCGCCAACTACCGAGGATCTGGGCCCGGAAAGGGAGCGGATCGCCGCCGGCCACGAGATGCAGCGTCTCCGTGCTGGTGCGGACGAGTTCGCCTTTGAAGAGCTGCTGCCGTGCCTCGTCGATCTCGTCGACGTAGGTCTGCTGTTTGCTGCCCCCGGGTCGGCCGTTCCCGGGCTCACCGCCGAGATCGAGGAACAGGAACAGCCCGGAGACCAGGGCGATCAGAACCGCGAGGACCGTCCAGGGGAAGCATCCGGAGTCAAGGCCTGCCGCGGCCGATCCCGGTTGGTACGGCGGTTGCGGCCCTTCTCGTTCGGCCATGAATCCCCGCCCCCGTACGTCGATTGCTGCCGAGCCTGCCAGGTGCCGTCTCCGCAGGCACTCCATGGTCACTCAACTCCCGTGCCTGACACGTGCGTTCAGCCAGATCATTCGCGCCATCGTCATGGCTGGTCGACGTCACCGAAGATATGGACCTGGGGAGCGAAGGCTCGTATCGCCTGTTTGAGGCGTTCGGTGTCCACCTTGCACAGGGCCATGGAGCGGGTGGACTTCTTGGTTCCTTTGAAGGCTTCGACGAAGTCGGGATCCACGTGCGTCGACAGATACGCGTCGAACTCGCTCAGCGCCGGGGACGTGGCCGGTCCCCATCGCGGGGCAGGCCCCCTGCGGTGACGCACCTCGAGCTCGGGGTACCGGAAGCGTCCCGCTCCCCGAACGTCGGCGTAGAAGCTGACCGACGCGATCTCGGCCCAGGGGAGGAATTCCGGTCTACGGAAGAACAGCAGGCCGCCCAGGGTGATGCCGTGGGGGTCGATGCGTACAGCGGTCCGTCGGAGGGCGGCGGCCGGCATGACCAGGGCCACGTAGGGCGCGAGGATCAGCTCGACATGGTCGTTCCCCGGGGGTTCGGCGCCGGGGACGAATCCCACGCCGATCAGCAGGGCGAACGCCAGAGCCAGCCAGGCGGAGGCGGTCCACCCGTAGCGGATCTCGTAGGCAGTGCCCGGTTCGTCCATGGGTCGAATGGTCCCGTGCGCCCTGGTCCCGTTCAACAAGCTTGCGGTCAGGGCCTGTTCAGGACGGGGTAAGGATGCCGCGGGTATGAGGCGGTGTGGTGTGCGGGAGAGCGAGAGCGCTCCGGGCCGATGCTGCCAGGTGATCGACCGCCCCCACGCCCGGCGCCTCCGGCACGGCAGGTAAAATGGCCCCTGGACTGCGCCCGCCCCACCAGGACAGGCGCAAGGTCAGAACCACTGTTGATCACAGAGGTGTGCTCCGCGCAGCTACGACCGTTCCTTCTCCCGTCGTCCTGCCGGCCGAGAGCCGCCTGCCCCAGAAACCGTCACCGTGAGTACTGATTCCCTGCTGCGCCCGCAGCCGCAGCCCACTCCTGCCCCCGATTCACCCCGCCCGCCGCGCCGGGTCGGACGGGCGCCGGCCCGTCCCACCGCGGCGGCGGCCTTCCACAGCATCAGCGCGGTCACCGCGGTCCTGCTCGGACTCGTGGCGATCGGGGCGATGATCCATGAGCCGGTCCTGATACCGCCGCTGGCCGCGAGCGCCGCCCTCGTGCACAGCGCGCCCACCCTGCCCCTGGCCCAGCCCCGGAGCATCGTCATCGGCCACCTGCTCGGTGCAGGGTCCGGTTACGCGGTCCTCGCGCTGACGAACAGCAGCCCGTGGACGGCGGCACTGGCGGGAGGCATCACCCTCGCCGCGACGATGCTCGCCCGTACCCCGCACTCGGCGGCCTGCGCCACCGCGGTGATCGTCGTGCTCCAGACGCCGGCGCCCGGCCGCTTCGTGCCGCTGCTGTTCGGCTCCACCGTGCTGCTCTCCCTGACCGGCTTCGCGGCTTCTCGCGTACGGCGCGGCGCGCCGAAGTACCCGGCGTACTGGTGGTGACCTCCGGGACGGCGTGCCCAGCGCCGCACCGGCCGGAGAATTGATGCGGAAACGCGGAAGTCCAGGTCGGCCCGGTGCGGGCCGACCTGGACTTCGTGTTCATGCGTGATCAGGAGAGGTCGAACCGGTCCAGGTTCATGACCTTGTCCCACGCGGAGACGAAGTCCTTCACGAACTTCTCCTTCGCGTCATCGCTCGCGTAGACCTCCGAGACTGCGCGCAGCTCGGAGTTCGACCCGAAGACGAGGTCGGCACGGGTGCCCGTCCAGATGACCTTGCCCGAGGCGTCGCGGCCCTCGAAGGTGTTCGCGTCGCCGGCCGTCGAGCTCCACGTCGTGTCCAGGTCGAGCAGGTTCACGAAGAAGTCGTTGGTCAGCGACCCGGGGGTCGTGGTGAGGACGCCGTGCGCCGACTGCCCGTAGTTCGCGCCGAGGACGCGCAGGCCGCCGACGAGGACCGTCAGCTCGGGGGCGCTCAGGTCGAGCAGGTTCCCCTTGTCGACGAGCAGGTACTCGGCCGGAAGGCGGTTGCCCTTGCCGAGGTAGTTGCGGAACCCGTCCGCGGACGGCTCGAGCGCGGAGAACGACTCCACGTCCGTCTGCTCCTGCGTGGCGTCCGCACGCCCCGGAGTGAAGGGCACCTGGATGTCGAAGCCCGCGTCCTTCGCGGCCTTCTCGACGCCGGCGGCACCGGCGAGCACGATCACGTCGGCGAGCGAGATCTGCTTGCCGCCGGACTGGGCGCTGTTGAAGGTCTCCTTGACCCCCTCCAGCTTGCGCAGCACGACCGCCAGCTCGTCGGGCTGGTTGACCTCCCAGCCGCTCTGCGGCTGGAGGCGGATGCGCGCGCCGTTCGCGCCACCGCGCTTGTCGCTGTTACGGAAGGACGAGGCCGACGCCCATGCCGTGGACACGAGCTGAGACACCGTCAGGCCCGAGGCCAGGATCTGGCCCTTGAGCGCGGCGACGTCGGAGGCGTCGACGAGCGGGTGCGTCACCGCGGGGAGCGGGTCCTGCCACAGCAGCTCCTCGCTCGGGACCTCCGGGCCGAGGTAGCGCACGATCGGGCCCATGTCGCGGTGGGTCAGCTTGAACCACGCGCGGGCGAAGGCGTCCGCGAACTCGGCCGGGTTCTCGTGGAAGCGGCGCGAGATCGGCTCGTAGGTCGGGTCGAACCGGAGCGAGAGGTCCGTCGTGAGCATCGTGGGAGCGTGGCTCTTCGCCGCGTCGTGGGCGTCGGGTACGGACCCCACACCCGCGCTCTCCTTCGGCCGCCACTGGTTCGCGCCGGCGGGGCTCTGGAAGAGCTCCCACTCGTAGCCGAAGAGGATGTCGAAGAAGGTGTTGTCCCAGGTGGTCGGGGTGTTCGTCCAGATCCCCTCGAGACCACTGGTGATCGCGTCGTCACCCTTGCCGGTGCCGAAGCCGTTCTTCCAGCCGAGGCCCATCTCCTCGATCGGGGCGGCCTCGGGGGCCTCGCCGACCTCCTCCGCGGGGCCGGCGCCATGGGTCTTGCCGAAGGTGTGGCCGCCGGCGATCAGGGCGACCGTCTCCTCGTCGTTCATCGCCATCCGGTGGAACGTCTCGCGGATGTCGCGGGCCGCGGCGAGCGGGTCCGGGTTGCCGTTGGGGCCCTCCGGGTTGACGTAGATGAGGCCCATCTGGACCGCGGCGAGCGGGTTCTCCAGCTCACGGTCACCCGTGTAGCGCTCGTCGCCGAGCCAGGTGCTCTCGGGACCCCAGTAGACGTCGTCGTCGGGCTCCCAGGCGTCGACGCGTCCGCCGCCGAAGCCGAAGGTGTCGAAGCCCATCGTCTCCAGGGCGACGTTGCCCGTGAGGATCATGAGGTCGGCCCACGACAGGTTCTTGCCGTACTTCTTCTTGACGGGCCACAGCAGACGGCGGGCCTTGTCGAGGTTCCCGTTGTCCGGCCAGCTGTTGAGCGGGGCGAAGCGCTGCTGCCCGGTGTCGGCGCCACCGCGGCCGTCGCTGATCCGGTAGGTGCCGGCGCTGTGCCACGCCATGCGGATCATGAACGGGCCGTAGTGGCCGAAGTCGGCGGGCCACCAATCCTTCGAGGTGGTCAGCACCTCACCGATGTCCCGCTTGACCTCGGCAAGGTCGAGGGTCTTGAACGCCGCGGCGTAGTCGAACTCCTCGCCGAGCGGGTTGGCCACGGCGGGGTTCTTGGCAAGGATCTTCAGGTTGAGCCGCTGCGGCCACCACTGGCTGTTCGCGCCGTTGCCCTGCGTCGGGTGGGGGGCGCTGCCGTGCACGACCGGGCAGCCTCCTCCGTCCTGCGTTTTCGCGTCTGTGACGATCGCATCTTGGTTCTCAGACATTGGGAATCCTTCCGGACGGGGCGGATCACACTGCTCAGGAACTAACGGCGGTGGAACGGGTGGGGCGCGGGCCCCGTGGATGGGCTCAGCCTCGTCGATCCGGACGATCGCGGCGATCTGGGTGATCGGGGTGATCGTCTCGATCGGGCGGACCGTGTCGATCGCGAGGCCGTGTGCTTCCGGGACGGGTCGACACTACGGCTCAGAGTGAGGCGAAGCGGCACGAATCCGGCCGCGTCGGGCGCGCGGGGGTCCTCAGGCGGCATGAGGAGAGCAACGACCGACGCACGATCGCGCGCCCCTCGGAGGTGATCAACTTCTGTCTCCTGCCGCACTGGAGTCTTCCTGTCCCTTGGCTATCGCCATAACCGATCCTACGATGGACAGAATCCAAGTCAAGAAGTGCACCAATCGCATTTCCGATGGGACCGGGAGTGCGCCGGTCAACCTCGGGTGTCCCACCGAACCTGAAAAGGTGAACCGATATGAGTGGACTGCTCGAGCGACTGCGGGGGCGTGGCTGGCGGATGACGTCTCAGCGGCGCGTCGTGGCGGAGGTTCTCGACGGTGATCACGTGCATCTCACGGCCGACGAGGTGCACGCCCGCGCGGTGCAACGGCTGCCCGAGATCTCCAGAGCGACCGTGTACAACGCGCTGGGCGAGCTGGTCGCGCTGGGCGAGGTCATGGAGGTCTCCACGGACGGCCGTGCGAAGCGCTACGACCCGAACGCGCACCGGCCGCACCAGCACTTGGTGTGCTCCAGCTGCGGCATCATCCGCGACGTCCACCCGACCGGCGACCCGCTCTCCGGCCTCCCGGCGCAGGAGCGGTTCGGCTTCGAGGTGTCCAAGGTCGAGGTGACCTACCGAGGGCTGTGCCCGTCCTGCGCCTGAAGCCAGCTGAGTGAAGGTCCGGGCGCCCCTTCGGAGGCGGAGCCGGAGCCGGTGGCGATGAGGGCGGCCGGTCCGGTGGCCGGAACAGGGCCCACCTCGAAGGGGGCGCTGTAGCCGCGTACACCCGTGTCCCGGGTCGTGACCTCGACGGTGTAATCGGTGCCGTCCGGCACCGAGGGCACCGCCGCGACCAGTTCACTCGTCGGCTTGCTGCTCGCCTTCGAGGCCAGTTTGAACAGGCGCTGCGTCCCGCCCGAACCGTCGCCGTGCGCGAGCCAGACGTCGACCTCCTGCCCGGTGTCGTTGCGCCAGCCGACGAAGAGACTGCTGTCCACGGGGTGCACGGAGTCGGCGGCCGGAGACGTGACGGTGACCGTGGCGTCGGGCGGTTCGGAGACCGCTGGGGCCGCCGAACCGAGCCAGGCGAGCAGGGACGCGGCGGTGACGGACAGGAACCTGGTGCGGAGCATGTGACGGCCTCGTTCCGGTGGCGGGAGGTACGGCCATAGCCCTCCCACATGTCCTCGGCGGCGAACGGGCGGGCCCGCAAGCTTCACCCCATGGGGTGCCGCTCTGTGCCGCTCCGATCCACAATCCGCCGGTGCGCCGATGAGTTTCGGCGGACGATGAGTCCTATGAAGCAGCGGACGCACGCGGCGTCCTGCCGAGGAGAGGACGACGCCCCATGCTCACGCTCACGGACGTGCTGAAGGACAAGGTCGCGGTCATCTACGGCGGAGCCGGCTCCCTGGGAGCGGGCGTGGCACGGGCGTACACGGACGCGGGCGCGCGGGTGTTCCTGGCGGGGCGCACGGAGGACACCCTGCGGAAGGTCTCGGCCGAGGTGGGTGCGGAGTACGACGTCGTCGACGCCCTGGACGAAGCGGCCGTGGAGGCGCACGCGGGCGCGGTGGTCGAGCGGGCCGGCCGGATCGACATCTCCTTCAACCTCGTGCCGCGAGGCGATCTGCAGGGCATCCCGCTCACGGAGATGTCCGTCGACGACTACACGCGGCCGGTCGTACAGGGCATCTCCTGCCAGTTCATCACCGCGCGAGCAGCCGCCCGGCGCATGGTCGCCCAGGGCGGGGGAGTGATCCTCTCCCTCGACAGCGGCTCCAGGAACGGCACCCCGATGCTGGGCGGCACCGGCGCCGCAGACGGCGCGATGGACGCGCTGATCCGCCAGCTCGCGCAGGAGCTGGGCCCGTCCGGGGTGCGTGCCCTGGGCATCTGGACCGCCGGCGTCGCGGACACGCTGACACCGGAGAAGCTGGCCGGGGCCGGCGCACCGGCCATGGACGAGGCGGCGTTGCAGGGGGTGCTCGCGCATCTCGACAGCCTGCGCATGACGAAGCGTTCGCCGCGCATCGCGGACATCGCCGCGCTCGCGACGTTCCTCGCGTCCGACGCCGCCTCCTCGATCACGGGTACGTGGATCAACGCGACGGCGGGGATGTTCCCGAGCTGACGGTCTGCCCCTGCTGGTGCGACGGCGACGGCGACGGCGGCGTCGTGTCGCGGCCCGGGCAGGCGCAGTTCGCTGTGTTTCAGTGAGCGCCATGTCGGACGCACACGTCGAGAGGGACCAAGCGGGGAACGGCCACGCGGGGGAGCAGTAGACGGTGGCGCCGATCGAACTCGGCCGCAAGGGCAACGGCGCCGTCGGCCGGAACCTCGACAGCGACCAGGTCTCCAAGGTCTCCAAGGGACTGGACACCTTCACACCGCGTGCCATGAGCCCCTGCTGCACGCCGGCCACGTGCCGCCCGGTGAGGCAGAAGACCGCGTCCGGCACACCGTCCTCAGCGATCTGCGCAGCCAGCCCCACACCGCCCTCGACGCCCGCGCGCTCGGCCAGTGTGTACAGCCGGGGCGGCACTTCCCGCTCGGCGCGCCAGCTCAAGTAGGTCTGCTCGTGCTCGACGTTCCATGCGTTCGGGTCGGTGCCGCGCACCAGGGCGATGCTGCGCGCGCCGGCTCCCTCCAGATGGGAAAGGACCATGCGAGCGGAGGCGACGTCGTCCTCCGACGCCCAGTGCGGGAAGTCCGGCCCCCATGGTGGAGCGGCGCAGGCCGCGGGCGAGTGCGTCGGCCTCGTAGCCCATGTCGTCGGCGACGGCGCGGATGTGCTTGCCCCATTCGCCGCCGGCCGCGAAGCCCTGATGAGGCGCAGCGCCACGACCATCACCGGCGCGGTCACACGCCCTCAACGGCAAGGGCACTCTGAGTGCGGCCACCCGCGAGGCCGTGTTCGCGCCCGCGGGACGTCGGCCCGAGACGATGCAGACGGGTCGGACTCCGAGCACGCACGCAACAGCCGTCCGGCCATCTCGGCGGTCGAACTCAACCCGGTGGAGAGCGTGGGGGCCCTGCTGGACATCCTTCAGGCGCTGATCACCGGCGAGGAGGCGGTGTCGCCCCGGGTGACCGCGGCTCGTTTCCGGCCCAGGGGGTCGACGCGGAGGTAGTGGGACGTCCGCCCCCGACGGGGCACCCTGCTCCCTTGAGACGTCCCTGGCCACCCACTTCGGTCACGGTTATGGCATCACGAAGGCGGACGTCCATACCTGGGACGGCTCGACGTGGGTGACCCGGGCTGCCGACGCAGAGATCGCGTGGACGGGCAACACGGGAACCGTCGAGCGCGAGTCGCCACGACTCCCGAGCGCCGTTGCCACCGCAGGCATCCGCCTCGTGGTGAAGGCCGCCGACCACACCTGGGGCAACCTCTCCGTCAACGAGATCACCACCCGCTGACGGCATCCCGGGGGTCCGGCGCCACGCCCCCGATGGGTGCAATGAATCGCGCGCGACGGGTGATAGGGGTGTTATTGGTCCGGAAGTACCGTCATCTCACTTGAGGAGAAGAATGCGTATCCGGACCCTTATCGTCACTGCCGCCCTGGGTGCTGCCACCGTCCTCGCGGGTGCCGGCGTGGCCAGCGCCGACAACGAGGCGGACGGCGTCGCCGCCACCTCGCCCGGTTTCCTCTCCGGCAACGTCATCCAGGCACCGATCAGCATTCCGATCAACGCCTGCGGCGACTCCATCAGTGTCATCGGTCTGCTGAACCCCGCTCTCGGCAGCGGCTGCGTCAGCGACTGATCTGGCGCCGGAGCACCACAGCTGGGCCCGCCCGGGAGACTCTGGGCGGGCCCAGTCCCGTACCGGGCTGTTCGTAGGGCGGTGACCTGGCCGCCGACGCGTAAAATGGACCAGCAGGTCCACAGTGGCGGCGAGGGAATCCATGATCACCAATGGGACGACGACGGTGCGCCTGACCGTGAAAGGCGCCGCGACCCGGCTGCGCATCGTCGAGGGCGCGGCCGCAGAAATCAGGGAGCGGGGCGCCGCCACGACCACGCTCGACGACATCCGCGCCCGCACCGCGACCAGCAAGAGCCAGATCTTCCACTACTTCCCCGGCGGCAAGGACGAACTGCTCCTCGCCGTCGCCGCCCTGGAGGCGGAACGGGTCCTGGAGGACCAGCAGCCCCACTTGGACGACCTCGGCCGCCTTGACACCTGGCAGGCGTGGCGCGACTGGCGCGACGCTGTCGTCCGGCGCTACGAACGGCAGGGCGTCAACTGCCCCTTGGGCGTGCTCATGACCGAGCTCGGCCGCAGAACGCCCGCCTCGCAGCAGCTGACCGGGCAACTCCTCGCCCAGTGGCAGTCCGCGCTGAGGGACGGGGTGCGGTGCATGCAGGGCGGCGGGCGGATGGACCCCGCTCTGGACGCCGACCGTACGGCAGCCGCCCTGATCGCCGCGGTGCAGGGAGGGGTGACCGTCCTCATGGCCACCGGCAGCATCGCCCATCTGGAGGCGGCGCTGGATATGACGTTGGAGCTGCTGGGCCGCTTCGACGCGGAGTGACTCACTGGCCCCGTCGCCCCTGAGGGTGGGACTTAGGGCGCACGGCGTCGACGACGAGGTCGAGCAGCCGGCCGGTCTGCTCCGGCGTGTTGCTGTTGGCGGCTGTCGACAGGAATGCACCGAAGACGATGGCGGTGACGTCGTCCGGGTCGACGTCACCGCGGAGCGAACCCGCTTCGGCTCCCGCCGTCAGGATCGTCCCGATGGCCGCCGTGATGCGTTCGCGTGTGGTCGGGGTCGTGATCCGTCCCGAGGTCCAGCCGGCGCGCAGCGTGTCGATCATCCCGCGCTTCGTCGCCGTGAACTTCGCGTAGTTGTCCAGCCAGGCGCGGAGCGCGACATCGGGCGGGAACTCCTCGAGCAGTGCGGGAGCGCTCGTGGTGACGGCGTCGAGCTCGGCGGCGTAGACGGCCTCGACGAGCGCCTCGCGGGTGGGGAAGTGGCGGTAGAGCGTGCCGATCCCGACGCCTGCCTCGCGGGCGATGCCCTCCAGCGCGACGGTGTCGTCCGCGGCGGCGAAGGCGGCCCGCGCGACAGCGACGAGGTTCTCGCGATTGCGCTGCGCATCCGCGCGCAGAGGGCGTTCGGCGGGTGAGGGCGTGCCGGCGGGTGCGCCGGTGGGCGTCGGTTCCGGCGGAGTCAAAGCGGAGGTCCCTCCGGTAGTGGTACGGTCGATAGAGCGGAGGTTCCTCCGCTTACGCCAATCGTCCCACAGGAGCGACTTCCTATGACGACCACCGGCACATCCTCTTCCGACACCACGGCCACGGGCGCGGCACGCCCCGGAGGCCCCGGACAGCTCGCGGGCCGCACGGTCTCGCGCGTCGGCTTCGGTGCGATGCAGCTCGAGCGCCTGCGCGAGGACCGCCGCGGAGCCCTTGCCCTCCTGCGCCGCGCGGTCGAGCTCGGTGTCGACCACGTCGACACCGCCCATTTCTACGGCAACAGCTTCGTCAACGGGCTTCTGCGCGAGGCGCTCCGCCCCGAGGACGGCGTACTCGTCGTGAGCAAGGTCGGCGCCGACCCCGATCCGGGCGGTCGCATCCCCCTGCGTCCCGCGCAGCGGCCCGAGGAGCTCCGGGCGAGCGTCGAGGACAACCTCAAATCCCTGGGTGTCGACCAGGTCCCTGTGGTGAACCTGCGGCGGCTCGACTCCGGACCCGGGCTGCGGGCCGAGGGGGACCAGGCGGTCGACATCGACGACCAGCTCGCGGCCATGACCGCGATGCGCGACGAGGGCATGATCGGCGCGATCGGACTGAGCAGCGTGACGGCCGAAGGGCTGCGCCGGGCGATCCCGGCGGGCATCGTGTGCGTGCAGAACGCCTACAGCCTCGTGGCGCGCGACGACGAGGCCATGGTGGAGATGTGCGCCGCCGAGGGAATCGCCTGGGTACCGTACTTCCCGCTCGGCGGCGCATTCCCCGGCATTCCGAAGGTGACCGATGAGCCCGCGGTCCTGGCTGCCGCGCAGTCCCTCGGCAGCACGCCGTCGCAGGTCGGCCTCGCCTGGCTGCTCCAGCACTCCCCGAACACGCTGCTCATCCCAGGGACCGCGGACGCAGGCCATCTCGAGGCCAACATCGCCGCGGGCGCGATCACGCTCGACGAGGCGACGGTCGCCTCGCTCGACGCCGTTCCGTCGCGCTCGGCGGACGTACGAATCGGTTGATCGCCCGCGCCGGAGCCTGCGTGGTCAGGCCCCTCTGTGGTGTTCGTGCGGGGGCGGTGCGACGAACTGCTCGTGCAGGCACTGGAGGGGCGGACGATGGCACAGGTCGACAGCGGCTGGTCAGACGTGAGGTGGGAGGACTGGCAGGACGCCGACAACATCCGGCGGCGCCTCGATCAGGGGGCCGATCCCGAAGTGTGCGGCGGGGGACGGCCGTTGCACCGGGCGGCGGCCTTCGGCTCGCTGGAAGTCGTGGCGGAACTGGCGCGACGCGTACGGGATGTGGACGCGCTCGACGACGGGACGACCGCGCTGTGGGAGGCGGTCATGGGGAACCGGCCGGACAACGCACGGGCGTTGGCCGCCGCCGGGGCCGATCCCTGGCGACCCCGGTTCGGCGGGTGGTCGCCCGGCCGGCTGAGCCTGGCCGGACCGGCACCGGACCTGTTCCCGGTGCCCGAGGGCGAGCGCGCACTGACCGAGGCGGAGCGCACTGTGGCCAGGGAGGGCAGACGCCTTGTCGAGGCGCTGGGCACCTTCCACTACGAGGGCACGGGCCTCGCCTGCGTGGCCGGGATCGACGCCCAGGAAGCGATCCGCCGCCTGGAGGCGAATCCCGCGGACGGCGAGGACCTGGAAGAACTGTTGGACGACCCCTACGCGTACTCCGTGGTCACGAGTACGTCCAGGAGTCACGCCGAGGCAGTTCCACCCACCCGCCGGTGGGTCCAGGGCCGGGGCCGTCAGTCGAAGAGGTCCGGCTGCTCCTCGATGATCTGGTCCCACAGCGGCCGGAGCTGGAACCACCCCGACAACGGGCTGCCGATCTGCTCCCGTACCTGGAGCGCCGTGTCCCGGTCGATGGGGTACGGAGTGCCGGCCGCCATGGCCAGGAGCTGCGCCTGGCAGGACCGCTCCATCGTGATGAACCACCAGGCGGCCTCGGCCACACTCTGACCGACCGTCAGCAAGCCGTGGTTGGCGAGAATGACGGCCTTGTGCGGGCCGAGTGCCTCACCGATCCGCCGGCCCTCCTCGGTGTCGTTGACGACTCCGCGGAAGTCCTCGTAGAGCCCGTGGTCCTCGAAGAAGGCGCAGGAGTCCTGAGTGAGCGGGTCGAGCCGCCGGCGGAGCGTGGAGAACGCCTTGCCGTGCACGGAGTGGGCGTGGGCCGCGGCGACGGCGTCCTCGCGGGCCTTGTGCACTTCGGAGTGAATGCAGAAGGCGGCGCGGTTGACGGGGTGGCTGCCCTCGACGACGTTGCCGTCGTGGTCGACGAGGACGAGGTCGGAGACCTTGATCTGGGTGAAACTCATGCCGAAGGGGTTGACCCAGAACCACTGCGGGTTCTCCGGGTCCCGCGCCGTGATGTGTCCCGCCACGCCCTCCGAGAACCCGAACTTGCCGAACAGCCGGAAGGCCGCGGCCAGTTCCTGCTTGCGGTGCAGCCTCTCCTGCTCCACCGAATCGAAGGTGGGCGGGAGCATGGCCTTGAACCCCGGCGGTACCGGCCCGATGCCGGTGTGGGGCGGTGTTGTCGCAGCGAACGTTTCCATCGATTGCCTCCTCGTGAGCGCCGAACGGCAACAGGTGCGCGTGCAGCACTGGACCGGACAAGGGGTGGGGGCACCCGTATGCGATACAGCAACGTATCGGATACGGACTTGTATCCGATACAGTGCTGTATCGTGGGCCGGGTCACATCGGGGTGTCAACGGACAGGGAGGGACGCGTTGCCGAAGGGGCCCACCAAGCGTCGCCCGCAGACGACGGCGCGGCTGATGGAAGCGGCGCAGGAGACGTTCGCCGAGCGCGGCTTCTACGGAACCTCGATCGAGATGATCAGCGAGCGGGCCGGGCTCACGCGCGGGGCGTTCTACTCCAACTTCCGCAACAAGGAAGAGCTCTTCTTCGCCCTGTTCGACCTGCACGCCCAGAGCGTCGTCGACCGCCTGACGCAGGCTGTCGCGGAACTCGAGGACTCGGACGACCCCGTGCGGGCGGTACTCGCGAGAACGGGCACCGTCGACGCGGCCGAGCGCCGCTGGTACCTGCTGTCCACCGAGTTCACCCTGCACGCCATCAGGCACCCCGAGACGGCACGCCTCCTCGCGGAGCGGGACCGCGGACTGCGCGAGGAGATCGCCGGCATACTCGCCCGCCTCTTCGCCAGCATCGGCCGCAGCCCCACGGTCGACCTGGACTCCCTGGCCCGTCTCACGACAGCCGTCCATGAAGGGTCCCTGGCTCAAAGCCTCGTGGAACCAGACCAGTTGGCACCCGAGGAACTGGCCGTCACCTTCCTGCCACTGCTGATCGACGCGGTCTCGGAGCCTGCGCCGCCGGGGGCGGGCGCACCACACAAGCAGCCGGGCCGGAAGTAGCCGGGCCGGAAGTAGCCGGGCCGGAAGTAGCCGGGCCGGAAGTAGCCGGGCCCGAAATAGCCGGGCCCGAAACTGTCAGGCCGAGACGGCCAGGACCGAAATGGCCGCGCTCCTCACGGAACACGGCCAAGTGGGAATTGCCGGCGTCAGCGGATCTGTTGCGGCGTCACGGTCAGCCACTGCTTGTCCGCAGTCACCTTCTGGCCCAGCTCCTTCTGGCGTTTCGCGCCCGCGGCTTTCATGCCGTCGATCTCCTTCATGTAGCTGTCCTTGCGGTTGACCCACACGCGCACGCCGCCGTGCTCCACGTCCGTCGACCGCAGAAGCATCGGTCCGTCGCTCTTCGGGGTGTCGCCCGCGGCCAGGATGGGCTTCTGCCAGGCGTCGATGTACGTGCTGATCGCGGCGGGCTTGCCCTCGTACCAGGTGGCCGGAGCCCAGAGAGTGGGCGTCAGTTCGTGGTCGGCGAGCTTCGCCTGGTCGTAGTGTCCTGCCGCGATCTCCTTGCGAGAGCTGGTCACTTCACCCGTCTTGCGGTCCTTCAGGAGGGCGGAGACGCCGAGTACGTTCTCGGGCCGGACGTCGTAGCCGTACTTGGGGTCGGCGAGCACCATCCGTACGAGGTCCTCGCTCGCGGCGCTCACCACGTACACCTTGATGCCGTGTTTGCTCAGCGTGCGGTAGAGCTCCTGCATGCCCGTCGAGAACTGCGGCGGCTTCGCCCCGCCCGGCAGCGGCTTGTCGTAGGCCAGCAACTCGTCGATGTAGCCCTTGAGTTGCTTCAGCGTGAACCCGGAGAAGATCTGCGCGGCCCATGGGTACGAGACCTGGTCGTCGATGTCGCACAGGCGGGCGTAGTACTCGGTCAGCGTCTCCTTGTGCGTGGCCGTGTCCTTGAAAGGAATGATCTTCAAGGACGCGTCCATGGTGTCGCGCGTCAGGACGCCCTTCACTTCCAGGAAGGGGAGCAGGGACTCTTCCAGGTCGTTGCGGTATGTGGTGTTGTCCGCGTCGAAGACCGCGTACGCGCCCTGGTGGTCGTGCGCGGCGATGACCCTCGCCAGCTTCGCCGCCACGGGCGCCGGCCAGTGCTTGAGCTCCGCCGCTACGGCACGCTGCTGTGCGCCGTCCGCCGCCGCGGTGGCCTCGGTGTCCGGCCAAAGAGCGCCCGCGGCGACCACCGCGCCGGTGAGGGCGCCCGCCACGCCGAGGAGGACGAGCTTCTTGCGCATCGGGTGTCTGTTCACGGCGCGCAATGCTAGGGCGAAGCGCACGGATCACCCGTGATCGAAATCATGGAGTGGGGACGCGGGGTGCGGGTAGGCGCGATATCAACGCCTGTGACCGGGAGTTGGCGCGACGGCCGCCCACCCCGAAGTCACGCGGACGCCGGTGGGGTCTGGGGCGTGACGCTTCAGGCGGTCTCAGCTCACCGCTCGGCCGCGGCCATCAGGACTTCGGTGGCGGACGCCTTGATCTGACCGTGGTCGAACAATCGACCGCACCCGGATCTGGACGTCGATGCAGTCCTTGGCCGCCAGACCCGGCACCGAGGTGGAGCCCACGTGATCGATGTGCAACGGCACCCCACCCATGGCCGCCCCGCAACTGCCCGGCCAATTGCTCGAACTCCCGCACCGGACTCCGGGTGGTGAGGCCGCGGTGCTCACCCGGGCCGGATTCTCCGGTCCGCAGCGCCATGTCGTGCCCGGCGGACAGCTGCTGGAACGCACCGCGGACCATCTGGTCGCCGGGGTGTTCTCGACGTCGTTCTCGACGCCGCACCGCTTCGGCACGCGCGCCGCGACGCATTCGAGACGGACCTGCGTCAACTCCTGCGTGAGGCCTCCCCGTCAGGCCGGTTCTCCGGGCGTCAGCCGAGCGCGGAGATCTTCATCTGGCGCAACGACCCCCGCTGACCACGCGCTGTACGGGGAACGACTCCCGTATATCCGGTAACCGACGCGAATCGGCTCGCGCCATGGTGATGACTTAGAGGACCATCAGGAACAGGGGTGCCGAAAGCGCGCCGGTTGTCAGCCCGGCGTAATGGCTGGACATCTTGACCAGGGGCAGACGTTGCGATCCGGGAAACGGTCCAGGTGGACGCCGAGGACCTGTCTCGGTCCGGACCGGAACCCGGGGTCCGTGCACTTGCTCGCGAGGAGCACGCGCGCCTCCCTCCGTGGCTGCCTGCGTGATCGGAATCGGCAGGACAGTGCCTTCAACGCAGCCCGTGCGCAGGGTAGTTGGACGTCGGCCGCAGTCGGGGGGCAGCCGGCCTCACGCTGCTTTCAGGAGGTGGCCAGACCCCGCTTGACCTGCCGTGTGACGTCGTCGGCGAGGATTTCCGGGAGGCCGTCCGCCACGGCGTTGAGGGCCTGGGCTGCCACATCCGCGGGGTCGACCTTCTGGTCGGCGGGGACGCGGGCGGCCATGTCGGTGTCCATGTATGCCACGTGCAGGGCAGTGACCGTGATGCCGCGGGGTGCCAGCTCCTCGCGCACGGCGTTCGTCTGCGCCCACGTGGCGGCCTTCGTCGCCGCGTAGGACCCGAGAGCGGCCGGGTGCAGCCAGGACAGCGCGGAGAGCACGTTCAGCACCGCGCCTCCGCCGTTGGCTTCGATGACCGGGGCGAACGCCCGCGTCAGGGCGAGCGGGCCGAAGAAGTTCGTCTCCAGCTCCAGGCGTACCGCGTCCAGTTCGCCGGTGACGAGAGTCGTGTCGGTGGAGATTCCGGCGTTGTTCACGAGCAGTGTCGCGTCGGATGCAGCGCGGGCCGCGGCCCGGATCGACTCCGCGTCGGTCACATCAAGGCGGAGCGGGGTGACGCCCGCCAGGTCCACGGTCTCGGGGCGCCGCCCCGCCGCGTACACCTTCGCTCCGCGCTGTACGAGCTGGTCGGCCAGGTGGCGGCCCAGCCCTCGGTTTGCCCCGGTGACGACTGCGACCGCGCCCTTGAGTTCCATGTCCGCTCCCAGTGGTTGGGGAGGCCCGGTGATCGGGCCCCCGAAGTAGATTACGTATGTAATCTAAACAGCGTCTAGAATAGATGGCAACCGACATCCAATGAGGGGAACGGGGAGGTGGCCGATGGGCCGCGTATCGCAGGCGCAAGCGTTGGAGAACCGCAGGCGTGTCGTGGAGAACGCCTCCCGGCTGTTCCGGGAGCAGGGGACGCACGTCAGCGTCGCCGAGCTCATGAAGGCGTCCGGCCTTACCCATGGCGGTTTCTACAAGCAGTTCGCCTCCAAGGAGGCACTCGTCGACGAAGCCACCGCCCACGCGTTCGACGAGCTCACCCGGCGTCGCGCGGACGGTCTCGAGCAGAGCGACGGGCAGCGCGATGCCGCACAGCAGGCGCTGATCGACATCTATCTCTCCGTCGCGCACCGCGACAACTCGGCGGACGGCTGTCCCGCCGCCGCTCTCGCCTCCGACATGGCCCGCGGGTCGGGCGACCGTGAGGCCCGCCGCGTGTACAGCGAGGGGGTCGGTGACTTCGCCGACTGGCTCGCCACCGACGATCAGGACGGCATGGCCCGGCTGTGCACGATGGTCGGCGCGCTCGTCCTGGCCCGCGCCACCAGGGAATTCCCGCTCTCCGCGGAGATCCTCACCGCCGCGCGGGAAGCTCTGACGTCAAGCGATTGATGGGACTGCCGGGGCGTCGCGTGGCTACTGATTCGCTGGATCAGCCGCGACGAGACCGCGCCCGAAGGGCCGATGGGGGAGTACCACGGCTACTCCTTCACCCGCAGCCAGCCGCAGCCGTCTTCCACGTCGAGGCGGTGACCCACCGGAACGAGGCCATCCTGCCTGTCTGTGTGGCGGGTCTGCCTCCGGAGGAGAACCACACCATCTGGGCACGATGATCTCGGCCACGTCCCTCGATGTCCTGCGTTCCGCCGGTCTCTGCCGGTGTCCATGGCCTGGTGCTCGTACGAGGCCGCGACCTGCTGGATCGCCGTCTCGGTCGATACGCGGCGCCTGGCGGAGACAGGGATGGGGGAGAAGGAGCCGGCGGACGCCGTGGCAGGGGTTCTCTTCGGCTCGCACACGGGATGGCTGGATGGCGGGCCCGACGCCCTCGGGGGCGTTCAGCCCACGTGGACGTGGGGGCGGCGGGCCGGGTCGGGTTCGGCTTCGCGCAGGACCTCGCGGGTGACGGGGGCCACCTCGCCCTGGCCGAAGAGGAAGAAGCGCAGGAAGTTGGCGAGCGGATTGCCCTCGGTCCACTCGAAGTAGATGTGCGGAACCCGGCCGGTGGATTCGCGGATGTGCAGGAGCAGGGCGGCCAGGGCGTTGGGGATGGAGGAGCCCTCCAGGGCCAGGACCCGGTAGCGGGCGTGCAGCACCTCGCCGCGTACGTTCAGGTCGCCTTCGAACTCCGACGGGTCGAGCACCGTGACCTCTACGAAGACGAAGTCCTCCTGGGCCGGGATGTCGTTGTCGTGGCGGATCTGGTCGATTTTCGCTCGGTACTCGGTGATGTCGCGGTTGTCGGGCTCGTTCGCGATGAACCTGACCTTGCGGCTGGCGATATCGCGCACGAAGCGTTCGGCCATGTCGTCGAACGTGACGTGGGTGACGCGCAGTTCGAAGGCGCGGGCCAGCCGGGAGAGGAACGAGACGAGCATGATGCCGGCGATGAAGCAGGCACCGATCTTCACGCCGTCGGGGCGCTCGATGACGTTCACGACCGTGGTGTAGAGGAACACCGCCGAAATGACGGCGAAGCCGATGGTCCAGTTGCGCTGGCCGGCCTTGCGCGCGGCGATGGTGACGGCGATCGCGGCGGAGCAGATCAGGACGAGGACGCCGGTCGCGTAGGCGCCGCCCTGCGCGTCGACGTCGGCGTCGAAGATCCAGGTCACCAGGAACGCGATCAGGGTGAAGACGATCACCATCGGACGTACGGCGCGGGCCCAGTGCGGCGCCATGCCGTACCGCGGCAGGTAGCGGGGCATCAGGTTGAGCAGCCCTGCCATCGCGGAGGCGCCCGCGAACCACAGGATCGCGATGGTGGAGACGTCGTAGACCGTGCCGAAGGCGCTGCCCAGGTACTCGTGCGCCAGATACGCCAGCGCCCGGCCGTTGGCCTGGCCGCCGGACTCGAACTCCTTCTCCGGGATGAGCAGTGTGGTGATGAAGCTGGTGGACACGAGGAACACACTCATGATCACGGCGGCCGTGGTCAGCAGTTTCTTGGCGCCCCGGATGCGGCCCGTCGGCCGCTCCTCGGTGTCGGTGGGGTCGCCCTTCACGTGGGGCATGACCGCCACGCCGGTCTCGAAGCCGGAGAGGCCGAGCGCGAGCTTGGGGAAGACCAGCAGGGCGACCCCGATCATGGCGAACGCATTGCCGTGTTCGGCGGTGAGCGCCGTGGACCAGTCGGTGATCACATGTTCCTTCGTGATCACGTGCCAGAGGCCGGTCACCACCACCACGACGTTGAGCGAGAGATAGATGCCGACGAGGACGACGGCGACGCCGATCGCCTCCAGGAACCCCTTGAGGAACACCGCGCCGAGCAGGGCCACCAGCACGAGGGTGATGAGCATCTGTCTGTTGTGCAGGGTGTCCGTGAGATGGGGGTTCTCCACGAGGTGGGTGGAGGCGTCCGCCGCCGACAGGGTGATGGTGATGAGGAAGTCGGTCGCGGCGAAGCCGAGCAGGGTGAGAACGAACAGCTTGCCCTTCCAGAAGGACAGCAGCCGCTCCAGCATCGCGATCGAGCCCTCGCCGTGCGGGCTTTCCTCGGCGACCCGGCGGTACACCGGTAGTGCGCCCACGAGGGTGACGATCACCAGCACGATGGTCGCCACCGGCGACAGCAGGCCGGCCGCGAGAGCCGCGATGCCGGGCTGGTAGCCGAGGGTGGAGAAGTAGTCGACGCCGGTCAGACACATCACGCGCCACCAGGGTTGCCCTTTGTGGGACGGCTCCGGCTCGGCGGTCGCCCCCTGCGGGGTGGTCTTGGCCATGTCGGACAGGCCCTCGAGCATCCACGCGCGCAGGCGACTCTCACGGTGCCCGTGGGTGGTGGCCATCGGTGTACTCCTGACGTGCTGCCCAGCCCGGGGTCCCGGCCATCACACGGACAGCCGGGCCGCCGTCCACAGCTCGCGAGACCAGGCCCACGCCCGGCTCCGCGCTGAGAGGAACGGCGCCGCTCGTCCGTGCCGCCATTGTCACCACCGGCCGGAGGATCGGCACGGCGACGGAGCGCAACCGGCGGGGGTCCCGACCGGCCGATGGACGGTGTCCACGCCGCGCAGCACACTTGAAGAGGAAGGCAGGTCACGCGGCTGCCCCCGCGCTTCGCGGGGCGGGCGGAGCACCCCCGTGATACGTAGATCTGGGGGCGGTGCCCGAGATCTGGAGGCGACGCGTATGACCGGCAATCCGCTGACCGGCCACCCCGTGCGGGACCGGATCGCACTGGCCGCGGGCCTCGTCGCCCCGTTCCTCGTCGCACTCGTGCTGGTGCCCTTCCGCACGGACCTCTCGGCCACCAACGCCGCCCTGATCCTGGTCGTGGTGGTCGTCGCCGTGGCGGCCGTCGGCAGCCGTTCGGCGGGCGCTGTCGCGGCGCTCTCGGCGGCGGCCTGGTTCGACTTCTTCCTCACCCGCCCGTACCAGCGGTTCAGCATCACCGACTCCGATGACGTCGAGACGGCGGTGCTGCTCCTGGTCGTCGGGCTGATCGTGTCGCAGCTCGCGGCCCGCGCGCGCCGGCTGAAGGTGATCACGGTGACGGACGCGGAGTACCTGGCGCGCATCCACGCGACCGCCGACCTCGCCCAGTCCACCACCTCGGCGGACGCGGTCGTCGGCCATGTGCGCGAGCAGCTGACCGAACTGCTCGGACTGCGCGGCTGCCGATTCGAGTACGGCACCCTCCTGGGGCGGCCGCCGCGCCTGGAGCAGGACGGGACCGTGGTGGTCGGCCGCAGGCGCTGGGACGTCGACAGCGGGGGCTGGCCCGACGGCGAGATCGAACTGCGCGCGTACGGCAACGGCCAGTACCTCGGCCGCTACATGCTCACGCCCGGACCGGGCCCCGTCCCGTCACTCCAGGCCCGCCTCGTCGCCGTGACACTCGCCGATCAGACGGGTGCGGCGCTGGACATCACCCGCCCGGCGAAGGGCGCCTGAGGGTCGGGGCGGACGCCCGCCCGGTGCCGTGGAGCCGGCAGCGGCCAGTACGCCGTGACCGTCGTAGCGGCGGCCGGCGCGCATGGCCTCCTGCCGCGACGTAAGGAGCGCGTGAAGAGCGCTCCGGCGCGCGTATGGATCACGGCAAGACGGCTGGGCCCTTGCCGCACGGCATTCACGCTGGTCCTCGAATTGCTCACATCGGAGGACCGGCAACATGGCCATGCACACAGGCAGTGCGAACACGGCGGAAGACGGCGACGGAGCTCAGGAGCCGCCTGATACCGGGAGCGCCGGAGCCCTCCGGGCCGGTGACCGGCACAAGCTCACCGCGCTCCAGGGGCTCGCCGCGCTGTCGCTGGACGCGATGGCCTCGGTGGCGTACGGACCGGAGTCGATCGTTCTGGTGTTGGCCGTGGCCGGTGCCTACGGGATGGGGTTCACGCTTCCCGTCACGCTTGCGATCGCCGGGCTGCTCGCGGTGCTGGTGGCCTCGTACCGTCAGGTCATCGCCGCGTTCCCGGACGGCGGCGGCTCGTACGCCGTGGCCAAGCGGCACCTGGGGCGGCGTACCGGCCTGGTCGCCGCCGGCTCCCTGATCCTCGACTACGTGCTGAACGTCGCGGTCTCCGTCACCGCGGGTGTCGCCGCACTCACCTCGGCCTTCCCGCAGCTCTACGGCGAACGGACGTGGATCTGCCTCGGCGTCCTCGTCCTGGTCACGGCCATCAACCTGCGGGGCGTGGTCGACTCGGCCAAGGCGTTCCTGCTGCCGACCGCCCTGTTCGTCGGCTCGATCCTCGCGATGATCGTGGTCGGGCTCTTCCGTGACGGCCCGGTCAGCACCGCTTCGGCCGCCGGCCACACCTCCGCTCTCGGCAGCAGCGCCACCACCGTAGGGGCCTTGCTCCTGCTCAAGGCGTTCGCGGCCGGCTGCTCCGCCCTCACCGGAGTGGAGGCCGTGGCCAACGCGGTGCCGTCCTTCCGCGGCCCGGCCGCCCGCCGCGCCCAGCGCACCGAGGTGGCGCTCGGCGCTCTCCTCGGCGTGATGCTGATCGGCCTTTCCATCCTCATCGGCCGCTTCCATCTCCAGCCGGTCGAAGGCGTGACGGTCCTCGCTCAACTCGCGGACGCCTCGTTCGGACACAACGTGGCCTTCTACGTGGTGCAGTTCGCGACGATGGTGCTCCTCGCGCTCGCCGCCAACACGTCCTTCGGCGGACTGCCCGTACTGATGAGCCTGCTGGCCCGCGACAACCACCTCCCGCACGCGTTCGCCCTCAAGGCCGACCGGCAGGTGCACCGGCACGGGGTGCTCGCGCTGGCCCTGGTCTCCGCGCTCCTGCTGGTCTTCTCCGGCGGCGACACGAACACCCTCGTCCCGCTCTTCGCGATTGGCGTGTTCATCGGCTTCACCATCTGCCAGGTCGGTATGGTCCGGCACTGGTACGGCGACCGGGTCAAGGGCTGGCGGGCGAAAGCCGTACTGAACGGCTTCGGCGCCCTGCTGACCGGCGTCGCGGGAGTGGTCGTCACCGCCACCAAGTTCTCCGAGGGCGCCTGGCTCATCGTCCTCGCCCTGCCGCTGCTGGTCCTCGGCTTCGAGCGGGTGCATCGCGCGTACAGCCGTATCGGCGAGCTCCTCGAACTCGGCCGCATCCCCGAGCCGCCCGAGCGCGCCCACTCGCTGATCGTCGTACCCGTCTCGGGCCTGTCCAAGCTGACGTGCAAGGCGCTCACCGCGGCCCGTTCGCTGGGTGACGAAGTGCTGGCGATCACCGTCACCCATCCCGCCCCGGAGGACCGTCGCGAGGCCGAAGCCCTGCACCGGGACTGGGAGTTGTGGAACCCGGGCGTCGATCTCGTCGAGCTCAGCTCACCCACGCGCGCCCTCGGCCGACCCGTCTCGGCCTATGTACGCGAACTGTCCGCCAACCGCCCGGACTCCCAGATCACCGTACTGATCCCCGAAGCCGGGTCCGCGCGCCTCTGGCAGCGCCTCCTCCAGAACCAGCGCGGCTCAGTCGTCGCGCACGCGGTACGCCGCGACACCGACGCGGTGATCTGCCGCCTCCGCTTCCGCATCGACGCCGACGGGCGCTGAACGGCCCCCTCTGTCTCATCTCCGCCCCCGCTGTCTTACTGTCGTAGGACATTCAGCCTTGACACCCGGATCCAGGGTCAGCAAGCTGTCTTACTGTCGTAAGACAACGGGAGAAGTAGTGATCGAGTTCGTACTTGACGGCCGTTCACGGGTGGCCACCTACATGCAACTTGTGCTCCAGGTGCGCCAGGCTCTGCGGGTCGGTCTCGCCGAGCCCGGGGACCAGCTGCCCAAGGTGCGACAGGTGGCCCAGTCGCTGGCGATCAATCCGAACACGGTGCTGAAGGCGTACCGCGAGCTCGAACTCGAAGGACTGGCGGAGGGGCGCCCCGGCGTGGGCACCTTCCTCGTCGGCACCCTCGCCGGCCCGGCCCTGGCCCACCAGGCAGGGCTGCGCGAGGACCTGCTCGCCTGGCTGCACAAGGCCAAGGCCGCGGGTCTGGGCCGCGAGGACATCACCGCGCTGATCGACACCACTCTGCGCACCACGCTCGACGCACCGCCGGCCGAGGACGTCTCGTGACCAGTTGGGGGACCAGACATGCGTGACCAGTTGGGGGATCGGACATGACGAACATGGCGTTGGAGACCGACGCGCTCGGAAAGCGGTACGGGCGCACATGGGCACTCCAGGAGTGCTCTCTGCACCTGCCCGCCGGCCGGATCGCCGGGCTCGCCGGACCCAACGGTGCGGGCAAGTCCACTCTCCTGCATCTCGCCGTCGGACTGCTGCGGCCCGACGCCGGACAGGTACGCGTCTTCGGCCAGGATCCGCGTAACAACACCTCTGTCCTGCGGGAGGTCGGTTTCGTGGCCCAGGACACGCCGCTCTACCGCGACTTCACCGCCGCCGACCTCATCACCTTGGGCGGCAAGCTCAACAGCCGCTGGGACGCCGCCTTCGCCCGTGAGCGGATCGGCCAACTCGACATTCCGCCCAAGAAGCCGGTCGGGAAACTCTCCGGCGGGCAGCGCGCCCAGGTGGCTCTGGCGCTGGCCATGGCCAAGCGGCCTCGTCTGCTGCTGCTCGACGAGCCGGTCGCGGCGCTCGACCCGCTGGCGCGACGGGAGTTCATGCAGGCACTGATGGGCGTGGTCGCCGAGAGCGGCACGACGGTGCTGCTCTCCTCCCACCTGGTTGCGGATCTGGAACGGGTCTGCGACTACCTGATCGTGCTGCAGAAGGCGCATGTCCGGCTCGTCGGCTCGATCGACGAACTGCTCGACGAGCACCGGACGTTGGTCGGTCCGCGCATCGAGCCGAGCGCTGTCCCGATGGAGGGCCCGGCACAGGTCATCAACGCCAGCCACACCGATCGCCAGTCCACGCTGCTCGTGCGCACGCAGGGGCGCCCCGTCGACGACCCGGCCTGGACCCGGCACGAGGTGACTCTGGAAGACCTCGTCCTCGCCTACCTCCACACGGCCGACACCCGTGCGGCGCACACCGTTTCGGAGGTGACCGCATGATCTGGCTGACCTGGAAACAGCATCGCAAGCAAGCGCTCTTCGCCGGGCTCGGGCTGGCCGTACTCGCCGCGATCATGATCCCCACAGGCCTGCGGATGCACGACGTCTTCGACAACTCCGGCCTGGGCGCGTGCCTTTCGAAGCTGGGCACGGACGTTCTGGCCGCGAACCAGGCAGTGGACAGCTGCAACGCCCTCAGCACGCAGTTCCAGAACGAGTTCAAGGATCTGTCGTTCGTCGGCATCCTCTTCGTGATCCTGCCGCTGCTGGTGGGGCTGTTCCTCGGCGCACCGCTGATCTCCCGCGAAGTCGAACACGGCACGCACCGGTTCGTGTGGACTCAGGGCGTCAGCCGCCTTCGGTGGGCGCTCGTCAAGTTCGGCCTGGTAGGCGCCGTCACGGTCCTGCTCGCAGTGGTGTACGCCCTGGGGGTGTCCTGGTGGTACGAGCCTCTGGCCGCCAACGGCAACGGGCGATTCGGCTACCTCTGGTTCGACGTGCAGGGCATCGCGCCGCTCGGCTACACCCTCTTCGCCGTCTCGCTGGGCATCTTCGCCGGCACCTTCGCGCGCCGGGTCCTGCCGGCCATGGCGGTCACCCTCGCCGGATTCGCCGTCGTACGTATCGCCGTCGAAACCCTGGGCCGATCCCACTACATGCCCGCCAAAACCCTGAACTACGGCCTGGCGAGCTCCCAGGGACCGAACCCCGCGTCGAGCGACTGGATTCTCAGCCAGGGGTTGCGCGACGGTGCCGGAAAGCTCGTGAGGGAGAACGCCCAGGTGGGGTGCCCGCCCTCCAACGAGGCCAAGACCGGCGCGAGTTCGTGCCTGGAGCAGATGGCGCATCAGGGCCTTGGGCCCGGGTCCCACAACTGGCAGCTCTACCAGCCCGGCGACCGGTTCTGGGCCTTCCAGGGCATCGAGACGGGCATCTTCGTCGCTCTGGCGGCGCTCCTGCTCCTCCTCGCCGTGCGCCGGATCCGTCACATCGCCTGACGGGGGAGTGGGCGGTCTTCAGGCGGGAGGGCTCTGGGCCGATGGGCCTGGGCCCTCCCGTCGACGGCGTCAGGCCAATGTCTGCGTGAGTTCGCTGCGGGTCGACGTGTGAACGAGACGGCCGAGCGCGCCGTTGACAATGGGCATGTACGGCGGGACGTGGCCGCATTCCACGTCGGCGACGATCGGCACGTTCAGGGAGCCGAGCGCGTCGAGCACGGCCTCGTACTGGGTGAGGGTGCGGCGGTCCGGTGCGTTGGTCCGGCCGACGAGGATCGCGTTCGCGTGGTCGAAGAGGCCGGCGAGCTTTATGCCGTGCAGGTTCCGGCAGATGGTGAAGGCGTTGTCCTCGCCCGCCTCGACGTAGATGAGGAGCCCGTCGGGGGACTCGTCGCGGGCGAAGGCCGAGGCGTCGAGATAGGGGGTTCCCGCGAGATCGCACAGCGTCTCGATGCAGCGTGCGGGACCGGATCGCACTGGCCGCGGGCCTCGTCGCCCCGTTCCTCGTCGCACTCGTGCTGGTGCCCTTCCGCACGGACCTCTCGGCCACCAACGCCGCCCTGATCCTGGTCGTGGTGGTCGTCGCCGTGGCGGCCGTCGGCAGCCGTTCGGCGGGCGCTGTCGCGGCGCTCTCGGCGGCGGCCTGGTTCGACTTCTTCCTCACCCGCCCGTACCAGCGGTTCAGCATCACCGACTCCGATGACGTCGAGACGGCGGTGCTGCTCCTGGTCGTCGGGCTGATCGTGTCGCAGCTCGCGGCCCGCGCGCGCCGGCTGAAGGTGATCACGGTGACGGACGCGGAGTACCTGGCGCGCATCCACGCGACCGCCGACCTCGCCCAGTCCACCACCTCGGCGGACGCGGTCGTCGGCCATGTGCGCGAGCAGCTGACCGAACTGCTCGGACTGCGCGGCTGCCGATTCGAGTACGGCACCCTCCTGGGGCGGCCGCCGCGCCTGGAGCAGGACGGGACCGTGGTGGTCGGCCGCAGGCGCTGGGACGTCGACAGCGGGGGCTGGCCCGACGGCGAGATCGAACTGCGCGCGTACGGCAACGGCCAGTACCTCGGCCGCTACATGCTCACGCCCGGACCGGGCCCCGTCCCGTCACTCCAGGCCCGCCTCGTCGCCGTGACACTCGCCGATCAGACGGGTGCGGCGCTGGACATCACCCGCCCGGCGAAGGGCGCCTGAGGGTCGGGGCGGACGCCCGCCCGGTGCCGTGGAGCCGGCAGCGGCCAGTACGCCGTGACCGTCGTAGCGGCGGCCGGCGCGCATGGCCTCCTGCCGCGACGTAAGGAGCGCGTGAAGAGCGCTCCGGCGCGCGTATGGATCACGGCAAGACGGCTGGGCCCTTGCCGCACGGCATTCACGCTGGTCCTCGAATTGCTCACATCGGAGGACCGGCAACATGGCCATGCACACAGGCAGTGCGAACACGGCGGAAGACGGCGACGGAGCTCAGGAGCCGCCTGATACCGGGAGCGCCGGAGCCCTCCGGGCCGGTGACCGGCACAAGCTCACCGCGCTCCAGGGGCTCGCCGCGCTGTCGCTGGACGCGATGGCCTCGGTGGCGTACGGACCGGAGTCGATCGTTCTGGTGTTGGCCGTGGCCGGTGCCTACGGGATGGGGTTCACGCTTCCCGTCACGCTTGCGATCGCCGGGCTGCTCGCGGTGCTGGTGGCCTCGTACCGTCAGGTCATCGCCGCGTTCCCGGACGGCGGCGGCTCGTACGCCGTGGCCAAGCGGCACCTGGGGCGGCGTACCGGCCTGGTCGCCGCCGGCTCCCTGATCCTCGACTACGTGCTGAACGTCGCGGTCTCCGTCACCGCGGGTGTCGCCGCACTCACCTCGGCCTTCCCGCAGCTCTACGGCGAACGGACGTGGATCTGCCTCGGCGTCCTCGTCCTGGTCACGGCCATCAACCTGCGGGGCGTGGTCGACTCGGCCAAGGCGTTCCTGCTGCCGACCGCCCTGTTCGTCGGCTCGATCCTCGCGATGATCGTGGTCGGGCTCTTCCGTGACGGCCCGGTCAGCACCGCTTCGGCCGCCGGCCACACCTCCGCTCTCGGCAGCAGCGCCACCACCGTAGGGGCCTTGCTCCTGCTCAAGGCGTTCGCGGCCGGCTGCTCCGCCCTCACCGGAGTGGAGGCCGTGGCCAACGCGGTGCCGTCCTTCCGCGGCCCGGCCGCCCGCCGCGCCCAGCGCACCGAGGTGGCGCTCGGCGCTCTCCTCGGCGTGATGCTGATCGGCCTTTCCATCCTCATCGGCCGCTTCCATCTCCAGCCGGTCGAAGGCGTGACGGTCCTCGCTCAACTCGCGGACGCCTCGTTCGGACACAACGTGGCCTTCTACGTGGTGCAGTTCGCGACGATGGTGCTCCTCGCGCTCGCCGCCAACACGTCCTTCGGCGGACTGCCCGTACTGATGAGCCTGCTGGCCCGCGACAACCACCTCCCGCACGCGTTCGCCCTCAAGGCCGACCGGCAGGTGCACCGGCACGGGGTGCTCGCGCTGGCCCTGGTCTCCGCGCTCCTGCTGGTCTTCTCCGGCGGCGACACGAACACCCTCGTCCCGCTCTTCGCGATTGGCGTGTTCATCGGCTTCACCATCTGCCAGGTCGGTATGGTCCGGCACTGGTACGGCGACCGGGTCAAGGGCTGGCGGGCGAAAGCCGTACTGAACGGCTTCGGCGCCCTGCTGACCGGCGTCGCGGGAGTGGTCGTCACCGCCACCAAGTTCTCCGAGGGCGCCTGGCTCATCGTCCTCGCCCTGCCGCTGCTGGTCCTCGGCTTCGAGCGGGTGCATCGCGCGTACAGCCGTATCGGCGAGCTCCTCGAACTCGGCCGCATCCCCGAGCCGCCCGAGCGCGCCCACTCGCTGATCGTCGTACCCGTCTCGGGCCTGTCCAAGCTGACGTGCAAGGCGCTCACCGCGGCCCGTTCGCTGGGTGACGAAGTGCTGGCGATCACCGTCACCCATCCCGCCCCGGAGGACCGTCGCGAGGCCGAAGCCCTGCACCGGGACTGGGAGTTGTGGAACCCGGGCGTCGATCTCGTCGAGCTCAGCTCACCCACGCGCGCCCTCGGCCGACCCGTCTCGGCCTATGTACGCGAACTGTCCGCCAACCGCCCGGACTCCCAGATCACCGTACTGATCCCCGAAGCCGGGTCCGCGCGCCTCTGGCAGCGCCTCCTCCAGAACCAGCGCGGCTCAGTCGTCGCGCACGCGGTACGCCGCGACACCGACGCGGTGATCTGCCGCCTCCGCTTCCGCATCGACGCCGACGGGCGCTGAACGGCCCCCTCTGTCTCATCTCCGCCCCCGCTGTCTTACTGTCGTAGGACATTCAGCCTTGACACCCGGATCCAGGGTCAGCAAGCTGTCTTACTGTCGTAAGACAACGGGAGAAGTAGTGATCGAGTTCGTACTTGACGGCCGTTCACGGGTGGCCACCTACATGCAACTTGTGCTCCAGGTGCGCCAGGCTCTGCGGGTCGGTCTCGCCGAGCCCGGGGACCAGCTGCCCAAGGTGCGACAGGTGGCCCAGTCGCTGGCGATCAATCCGAACACGGTGCTGAAGGCGTACCGCGAGCTCGAACTCGAAGGACTGGCGGAGGGGCGCCCCGGCGTGGGCACCTTCCTCGTCGGCACCCTCGCCGGCCCGGCCCTGGCCCACCAGGCAGGGCTGCGCGAGGACCTGCTCGCCTGGCTGCACAAGGCCAAGGCCGCGGGTCTGGGCCGCGAGGACATCACCGCGCTGATCGACACCACTCTGCGCACCACGCTCGACGCACCGCCGGCCGAGGACGTCTCGTGACCAGTTGGGGGACCAGACATGCGTGACCAGTTGGGGGATCGGACATGACGAACATGGCGTTGGAGACCGACGCGCTCGGAAAGCGGTACGGGCGCACATGGGCACTCCAGGAGTGCTCTCTGCACCTGCCCGCCGGCCGGATCGCCGGGCTCGCCGGACCCAACGGTGCGGGCAAGTCCACTCTCCTGCATCTCGCCGTCGGACTGCTGCGGCCCGACGCCGGACAGGTACGCGTCTTCGGCCAGGATCCGCGTAACAACACCTCTGTCCTGCGGGAGGTCGGTTTCGTGGCCCAGGACACGCCGCTCTACCGCGACTTCACCGCCGCCGACCTCATCACCTTGGGCGGCAAGCTCAACAGCCGCTGGGACGCCGCCTTCGCCCGTGAGCGGATCGGCCAACTCGACATTCCGCCCAAGAAGCCGGTCGGGAAACTCTCCGGCGGGCAGCGCGCCCAGGTGGCTCTGGCGCTGGCCATGGCCAAGCGGCCTCGTCTGCTGCTGCTCGACGAGCCGGTCGCGGCGCTCGACCCGCTGGCGCGACGGGAGTTCATGCAGGCACTGATGGGCGTGGTCGCCGAGAGCGGCACGACGGTGCTGCTCTCCTCCCACCTGGTTGCGGATCTGGAACGGGTCTGCGACTACCTGATCGTGCTGCAGAAGGCGCATGTCCGGCTCGTCGGCTCGATCGACGAACTGCTCGACGAGCACCGGACGTTGGTCGGTCCGCGCATCGAGCCGAGCGCTGTCCCGATGGAGGGCCCGGCACAGGTCATCAACGCCAGCCACACCGATCGCCAGTCCACGCTGCTCGTGCGCACGCAGGGGCGCCCCGTCGACGACCCGGCCTGGACCCGGCACGAGGTGACTCTGGAAGACCTCGTCCTCGCCTACCTCCACACGGCCGACACCCGTGCGGCGCACACCGTTTCGGAGGTGACCGCATGATCTGGCTGACCTGGAAACAGCATCGCAAGCAAGCGCTCTTCGCCGGGCTCGGGCTGGCCGTACTCGCCGCGATCATGATCCCCACAGGCCTGCGGATGCACGACGTCTTCGACAACTCCGGCCTGGGCGCGTGCCTTTCGAAGCTGGGCACGGACGTTCTGGCCGCGAACCAGGCAGTGGACAGCTGCAACGCCCTCAGCACGCAGTTCCAGAACGAGTTCAAGGATCTGTCGTTCGTCGGCATCCTCTTCGTGATCCTGCCGCTGCTGGTGGGGCTGTTCCTCGGCGCACCGCTGATCTCCCGCGAAGTCGAACACGGCACGCACCGGTTCGTGTGGACTCAGGGCGTCAGCCGCCTTCGGTGGGCGCTCGTCAAGTTCGGCCTGGTAGGCGCCGTCACGGTCCTGCTCGCAGTGGTGTACGCCCTGGGGGTGTCCTGGTGGTACGAGCCTCTGGCCGCCAACGGCAACGGGCGATTCGGCTACCTCTGGTTCGACGTGCAGGGCATCGCGCCGCTCGGCTACACCCTCTTCGCCGTCTCGCTGGGCATCTTCGCCGGCACCTTCGCGCGCCGGGTCCTGCCGGCCATGGCGGTCACCCTCGCCGGATTCGCCGTCGTACGTATCGCCGTCGAAACCCTGGGCCGATCCCACTACATGCCCGCCAAAACCCTGAACTACGGCCTGGCGAGCTCCCAGGGACCGAACCCCGCGTCGAGCGACTGGATTCTCAGCCAGGGGTTGCGCGACGGTGCCGGAAAGCTCGTGAGGGAGAACGCCCAGGTGGGGTGCCCGCCCTCCAACGAGGCCAAGACCGGCGCGAGTTCGTGCCTGGAGCAGATGGCGCATCAGGGCCTTGGGCCCGGGTCCCACAACTGGCAGCTCTACCAGCCCGGCGACCGGTTCTGGGCCTTCCAGGGCATCGAGACGGGCATCTTCGTCGCTCTGGCGGCGCTCCTGCTCCTCCTCGCCGTGCGCCGGATCCGTCACATCGCCTGACGGGGGAGTGGGCGGTCTTCAGGCGGGAGGGCTCTGGGCCGATGGGCCTGGGCCCTCCCGTCGACGGCGTCAGGCCAATGTCTGCGTGAGTTCGCTGCGGGTCGACGTGTGAACGAGACGGCCGAGCGCGCCGTTGACAATGGGCATGTACGGCGGGACGTGGCCGCATTCCACGTCGGCGACGATCGGCACGTTCAGGGAGCCGAGCGCGTCGAGCACGGCCTCGTACTGGGTGAGGGTGCGGCGGTCCGGTGCGTTGGTCCGGCCGACGAGGATCGCGTTCGCGTGGTCGAAGAGGCCGGCGAGCTTTATGCCGTGCAGGTTCCGGCAGATGGTGAAGGCGTTGTCCTCGCCCGCCTCGACGTAGATGAGGAGCCCGTCGGGGGACTCGTCGCGGGCGAAGGCCGAGGCGTCGAGATAGGGGGTTCCCGCGAGATCGCACAGCGTCTCGATGCAGCCCCCGATCAGCCGCCCCTCGGCGTCCACGTCACCGCTGCCGTCGAGCCGGGTCCAGGTGCCCTGGCCGTTCAGCGTGTACTCGCGGACGTCTGGGAAGGCGACGTAGTCGTCGAAGCCCCCGGAACGGTGGCGGCCGGGCGGAGTCTGCGTGAAGCGGTGGCCCGGGGGAGCGGCGACGATGTCGAGCCACGTCAGCAGTCCCTCGGGCACGCGATAGGGCGTGTCCATGAGGTTGTTGCCGTGGACGGTCGCGGTGCCGGTGAGCAGGGTCAGCGGTGTGATGAGGGTCGAGACGTCGGAGAACCCGACGAACCAGGTGGGCTCGGCGTCGCGCAGCCGGTCCCAGTCGAGCAGCGGGACCAGATCGATCGCCGTCTCGCCGCCCCACGGCGGGACGACCGCCCGGATGGTGGGATCGGTCAGCATCGACATCAGCTCGCCCGCACGATCGGCGGCCGAGGCACTGACGTGCCGGGACCCGTCCATGCACCGCCCGAGCACCACCTCGTACCCACGGTCCTGCACCTCACGGACAGCGACCCGGAGGCGTGCACTCATCTCCTTCGAGACACCACTCGACGGAGAGGTGACACCGACACGGTCACCGGGACGCAGGGGGCGCGGGTATCGAACCGACATGCGCGGATTCTGGCACGAAGCGCCACTCGGCCGACAGGGGTTTGTGAGGCGCCGAAGTCGTCTGCCGCGGAAGGCAAGTGGCACATCGAGTGCATGTGGGTCCTGTGGGACTGCAGCTCTGTGTCGCTAACCTGCGCCGGTGAAGCGTATGGAGCGGGCCATCTGTGCTGGTGGGCGGCGCCTGTCGCCGCGGTGACAGACGGCCTCGCGGGTGCGTACTACAGGCCGGGCGCGATCCCCGTGAGCTGGACCGAGCCGCTGCATGTCCCGCTGCCGGGGTTCGAGGGGCGGGTGTTGCGGCTGCGCGAGCTGACGAGCTCGCGCAGCGTCTCTGCGGCGGCTGACAGGCAGGGAGGACTTGTCAGGCGAGCGTGACCTCCACGGGGAGCTTCTTGATTCCGTTGACGAAGTTGGAGCGGACGCGTGGGACGTCGCCGATGAGGCGGATGCCGGCCAGGCGCGGGATCAGCTCCTCGAACATGATGCGGATCTCGGTGCGGGCAAGGAGGTTGCCCAGGCACAGGTGCGGGCTTCCCTTGCCGAAGGTGACGTGGTCGTTGTCCGCGCGGGCGACGTCGAAGTCGTACGGGTTGCCGAAGACCTTCTCGTCACGGTTGCCGGAGGCGTACCACATGACGACCTTGTCGCCCTCCTTGACCTGCTTGCCGCCGAGTTCGACGTCGCGGGTCGCGGTGCGGCGGAAGTGGTAGACGGGGGACGCCCAGCGCAGGAACTCCTCGACCGCCGTCGGGATCAGGGAGGGGTCCTCCTGGAGGCGGGCCAGCTGCTCGGGGTGCTGGAGCAGCGCCAGCATGGAGTGCGTGATGGTGTGGCGGGTGGTCTCGTTGCCGGCGACCACGAGGAGCAGGAAGTAGTTGTCGAAATCCTGTCCGGACAGCGGCAGTCCGTCGCGGGGGGTCTCGTTGACGAGCTTGGACACCAGGTCGGTGCCGTTTCCGCCGCGCCTCTGGCGGGCCAACTCGCGTCCGTACTCGAAGACTTCGAGGGAGGCGGGGGAGCGGAACGGCAGGTCGCGGTACTTCTCGCTCTCCTCGCTGCCGAGGAGCACGTCCGCGTAGTCGGGGTCGGTGTTGCCGATGATCCGGTTGCCCCAGTCGATGAGCTGCTGGTTGTCCTCCGGCGGCACGTCCAGGAGACGGGCCAGGACGTTGATGGGGAAGTCGGCGGAGATCTCCTGGACGAAGTCGAAGCTGCCCTTGGCGAGCGCCGTGTCCAGGGTCTTGGCGGTCAGCCCGCGCAGGAAGTCGGTGTAGCTGTTGATGACGCTCGCGCCGAACTGGCGCTGGAGGAGGCTGCGCATCGCGCGGTGACGCACGCCGTCGAGTTCCAGGATCGAGGCGCGCTTCTTGATCTGGTCGTCGTCGACTTCTTCGAGGTTGACGAATCTGGTGGAGGTGAACGTCTCGGCGTCGCGGTCGACGCGTGCGATGTCCTCGTGCCGGGTGACGGCCCAGAAGCCCGAGTTGGGGGCCTCTTCCGGCTGCCAGTGGACCGGGTCCTCGTGGCGCAGGGTGTGGAACATGCGCCAGGGGGTGACGCCGTCGGTGAAGTTGTCGAGGTCGGCGAGGTCGACGTCGGCGAGCGGCATGGGTTCGGTCGGGTCGATGGCGTCGGTCGGGTTCGTCATGAGGGTGCTCCTGAAGGTGGTGCGGCCGGTCAGAGGTGGTAGGAGTACTCGGTGAACTCCCAGTCCGTGACGTGGTGGTTGAAGCGGTCGACCTCGTCGCGCTTGTACGTGAGGAAGGACTCGGTGAAGTCCTTGCCGAGGACCTCGGTCAGCGCGTCGTCCGCTTCGAGTGCGTCGAGTGCGGCAGGCAGCGTCGTCGGCAGCATCTGGGACTTCTCGGGGTCGTAGCCGTAGCCCTGAAGGGGTGCCGGCGGCTCCTTGCCGTCCTGGATGCCGAGGAGCGCGGCGGCACAGAGCGCCGCGGTCGCGAGATAGGGGTTGGCGCTGGCGTCGCCGAGCCGGAGCTCCAGGCGGGCGCCGGAGCCGCGCTCGGGCGGGATGCGGACCATGGCGCTGCGGTTGTCGAGGCCCCAGTCGATCAGCCACGGCGCGAGGGTGTCGGGCCCGAAGCGCTTGTACGAGTTCACGGTCGGGTTGAGCAGGGCCGCGAGCGCGGGTGCGTGGGCGAGGATGCCGGCGATGGCGTGGCGGGCGGTGTCCGACAGGCCGTGGGCGCCCGAGGGGTCGTCGAAGACGTTGCGGCCCTCCTCGGCGACGGAGTCACCGGCGGCTTCGCCGGAGAAGTGGAGGTGGAAGCCGGAGCCTCCCGCGTCGTTGAAGGGCTTGGCCATGAAGGTGGCCAACTTCCCTTCCTTGCGGGCGAGTTCCTTGACCGCGGACTTGAAGAGGAAGGCGCGGTCGGCGGCGTCCATCGCTTCTGAGTGGGTCAGGTTGATCTCGAACTGGCCCGCGTCGAACTCGTGGTTCGCGCTGATGACGCCGATGTCGAGATCGCGCAGCTTGCGCAGCGTGGGCAGCAGGTGGTTGTCGGCGTCGGCGCGGAGTCCGGCCGTATAGACGACTCCGGCGACGCCCTGTCCGTAGCGGCGCCAGCCGGTCGGCGCGGCCGTGTCCTGTTCGAGCAGGAAGTACTCGAGCTCGGGGCCGACGACAGGCCGCAGACCGGCTTCTTCGCAGCGGGCGAGCACAGCGCGCAGCAGGTCGCGCGGGGACTCCGGGCTGGGGGAGCCGGTGGCGGGGTCGGTCGTCTCGCCCAGGCACCAGGCGACGCCCGGCTCCCAGGGCAGGCCGCGGGCGGTGGAGAGGTCGGGTCGTACGGTCACGTCGGGAAGGCCCGCGTCGAGGCCGCCCCGGACCGGTACGACGTCGCCCTGCGGGGTGGTGTGGTAGACCGCGCGGCAGAAGGCGAGGCCGTGGTCGCAGGCCGAGGGCAGATGGTCGAGCAGGACGTCTCGGGCGCGGTCGGTGCCGATCAGGTCGGGATACGTCACCCGGACCACGTCGATGCCGTCGGCGGCGAGCCGGTCCATGGCGGTGCGGACTTCTGGGGTGTCTGGTGCGCTCACCGATGTCTCCTCGGCGGATGTGAACGGGGGCGTGGTAGCCGGCAGCCGGGCGGGGTGGCCCGTCCGGCGAGGGCCCGGCGTCGGGGTGTGGACGTCAGACCGGCGTCCACCTGTTGTTTGGTGCCAAACGGTATGGACGGCCGCCCCTCTCCGCAAGGGGTGCAGGGAAAGAATTTATCCATCTGGATAGCTCTTGACCAGGACCCGTTCGCTTCTTATGTTGTTTGAAGCCAAACGAGTTGGGGAGTGCGGCCATCCGTACCCCTTTGGCAGGGGCCCGGCCACGGAGCCGGGCCCCACTTCCCTCAGTGCGCCCCGACGCCCTCACCTCCAGGAGGACCGGCCATGAAGGTCGTCGTCGACATGAACAAGTGCCAGGACCACGGACAGTGCGTCTTCTCGGCCCCCGACGTCTTCCAGCTGGACGACACCGGGCGCCTCGCCTACGTCAGCGACCCCGACGACGCGCTGCGCGACGAGGTCGAGGAAGCCGCCGACGTCTGTCCGCTGCAGGCCATCCGGATCGAGGCCTGAGATGGCCGAGACGGCTCACGTCCCCCGCAGTCCGGGGCGCGTCGTCGTAGCCGGTGCCTCGATGGGCGGCCTGCGCGCCGCCGAACAGCTGCGCGCCGCCGACTGGACGGGCGCGATCACGGTCATCGGCGACGAGCCCCATATGCCGTACAACCGGCCGCCGTTGAGCAAGGACGTGCTCGCCGGGAAGGTGCCGTTCGAGTCCCTCGCGTTCACGCCCCGAGCAAGTGTGGCGGACGTCGAGTGGCGGCTGGGCACGACCGTTTCCTCCGCCCGCCTCGACGAGCGCGTCGTCGGACTCGACGACGGTACGGAACTCGCCTTCGACGGTCTGGTCGTCGCGACCGGCATGCGGCCGCGCAGGCTGCGTTGCGACGGCCCTTCGGGCCCGGGTAGCGGCCGGCACACCGTGCGCACCCTCGCCGACGCCCGGGGCCTGCGTGACGAACTGACCCGGCCGGGCGTTCGCGTGGTCGTCATCGGCGCGGGCTTCATCGGATGCGAGGTCGCCGCCACCGCCAAGGGCCTCGGCGTCGGCGAGGTGACGGTGGTCGACCCCGAGCCGTTGCCGATGCTGCGCCCGCTCGGCGAACTCCTGGCCCGCTCGCTGCACCGGCGCCACGAGGAACGCGGCGTGCGCTTCGCCCTCCGCGCGGGTGTCGCGGGCTTCGAGGGCGAGGACCGGGTCACCGGTGTCGTCCTGACCGACGGGACGGTCCTTCCGGCCGATGTGGTCGTCGAGTCCGTCGGCTCGGTCGCCAACACGGAATGGCTGGACGGCAACGGCCTGGATCTGTCCGACGGGGTCCTGGCCGACGAGCAACTGCGCGTCGGCGGCCGCCCGGACGTCGTCGCCGTCGGCGACGTCGCCCGCTTCCCCAACGCCCGCTACGACGGCGTACCCCGCCGCGTCGAGCACTGGTCGATCCCCACCGACACCGCCAAGCACGCCGCGAAGAGCCTCGTGGCCCATCTCGTCGGCACCGTGGAGCAACCCGCGCCGTTCGCCCCGCTGCCCACCTTCTGGAGCGACCAGCACGAGTTCCGGCTGCAGTCCTTCGGCGCACCCGCCCTCGGCATCGCCGACGTGCGCGTCCTGGACGGCGACCCGGAAGGCGACGTCCTCGTCGGCTACCACCGCGACGACCGGCTCGTCGGGGTGGTCGCGCTGGGCGGCCCCGCCGCCACCAGCGGTGCCGCCCGCTACCGCGCCCAGCTCCTCGCGCAGCCCGCCCTCATCTCGTAAGGAACCCCCAGTCATGGCCAGCGTCCGTGGATACTTCCACCCCAAGACGGCGACCGGCGACGCCTCGCTGATCCCCTCCCCGCCGTGGCACTACTCCGGCGACCTGCTCACGGTCGAGTACCGCACCGATCCCGCCCGGGTGCGGGAACTCCTCCCCGAACCACTGGAGCTGGCCGATGAGGACCCCGGAGCCGTCGCGCTGATCTGGGCCGACTGGCAGTCCTGCGCCGCGGACGGGAGCCAGCTGCTCGACCCCGTGCTCGCCCAGTACAAGGAGGCCTTCGCGGTCGTGCGCTGTCAGTACAAGGGGCGCACCTACTCGCGGTGTGTGTACATCTGGGTCGACAAGGACTTCGCCGTCGCGCGCGGCCTGCACCAGGGCTACCCGAAGAAGCTCGGCTCCATCCACCAGACCCGCCCGCACCCCTACGGGCCCGCCCCGCGGATCGAAGCCGGCGCCCGCTTCGGCGCGACCCTCGCCGCGGCCGACCGCCGCCTGGCACAGGCCGTGGTCACCCTGCGTGAACCGTCCGACGTCAACGGCTTCGTCAACAGTCACCCGATGGCCCACCACCGCTGGCTGCCCTCCATCGAGAAGGGCAAGGGACTGGCTCTCGACGAGCTGATCGAGACGGGCGCCGCGTCCTTCGAGGCCGGTCGAGCGTGGGTCGGTGACGCGGAGTTGGAGCTGTTCGAAGCGCCCACCGAGGAGCTGGCGCGACTGGAGATCAGGGAGCCGATCGCCGCCTACTACCGGCAGGTCGGCGTCGTGTGGGACGGCGGCACGCTGCTTGAGTCCGGCACCTCCGGAGCTGAGTAACTCCCGCCCACTACCTGCCACTTGGAGACTGGACATGAGCGAACACACCCTCACCGTGGCCGGTGTCACCGTCGACACCCGGCACTGGATCGGCGGCGAACGCGTCGCCTCCGCCGACACCTTCGTGGACGTCTCGCCGATCGACGGGAGCGTCCTCGGCGAGATCGCCCGCGGTACGGCGGAAGAAGCGTCGGCCGCCGTCGCCGCGGCCCGCGAGGCGTTCCCCGGCTGGGCGGCCACCCCGCGCGCCGAACGGGCCCGGATCCTGCACGCCGTCGCCGACGCCGTCGAGAAGCGCATCGAGGACCTCTCGATCGTCGAGACCCACGACAACGGCGCCCTGCTGCGCTCGCACCGGCGCGGAGTGATGCCCCGCGTGGCACACAACTTCCGCTTCTTCGCAGACTGGCTTCTCGGCCTCGGCCACGACGACTTCGACACCCGCGGCCACACCAACCACGTCAGCTGGGACCCGGCGGGCCCCTGCGTGCTGATCACCCCGTGGAACGCACCGCTGATGCTCGCCACCTGGAAGATCGCCCCGGCGCTCGCCGCGGGCAACACCGTGATCCTCAAGCCCGCCGAGTGGTCGCCTCTCACCGCCTCCCTGTTCGCCGACATCGCCGCCGAGGCCGGACTGCCCGCCGGGGTCCTGAACGTCGTGCAGGGCTACGGCGCCGAGGCCGGCAGCGCGCTCGTCTCCGACCCCGACGTGCGCCGTATCAGCTTCACCGGATCGGTGCCCACCGCGAAGACCATCGCCGCGGCGGCAGCCGCCAACCTGGTGCCCGCCAGCTTCGAACTCGGCGGGAAGTCGCCGCTGTTGGTCTTCGCGGACGCCGACCTCGACCTCGCCGTCGACCTGGCAGTGGAGCAGTACGACAACGCCGGACAGGTGTGCCTGGCCGCGACCCGCATCCTCGTCGAGGAAACGATCGCGCAGGAGTTCACCCGACGCTTCACCGAGAAGGCCTCGGCCCTGCGGCAGGGAGACCCGCGCGACGAGACCACCGACATCGGCCCCAACATTCACCCCCGCCAGCTGGAGAAGATCGACGGCTTCGTGCAGCGGGCCCTCGCAGCCGGGGCCCGCGCCGTCATCGGCGGCCGACGGGGCGAAGGCCAGTTCTACGCGCCGACCCTGCTCACCGATGTCGCCCAGGATTCCGAGATCGTCCAGGAGGAGGTCTTCGGCCCCGTCCTGACCCTGCAGACGTTCGCCGACGAGGGCGAGGCCGTCCGCCTGGCCAACGACACCCGCTTCGGTCTCGCCGCCACCGTCGCCACCGGCGACCGCGGGCGCGCCGCGCGCGTCACCGACCGGCTCGTCGCCGGCACGGTCTGGGTCAACTGCTTCTTCGTACGCGACCTCCAGGCGCCCTTCGGCGGCTCCCGGCACTCCGGGGTGGGCCGCGAGGGAGGCACCTGGAGCTTCGACTTCTACTGCGACCTCAAGAACACCGTGACGGCGCCGAAGGGCTGGCGGGACCATGGGTGAGATCGTCGGGGCGGGGCTGCTCGCCCACGTGCCCACCGTCGTGCTCCCGCAGGAGACGCGCCTGGAACTGAACGAGGGCAAGGAGATCACCCTCGTCACCGGCCTGGACGAACTGCGGCGCGACGTCTTCGAGCGGGATGCCCCCCAGGAGTACGACACCGTCGTCGTCCTGGACTCGCACTGGGCCACCACCGTCGAATTCGTGGTCACCGCCCAGCAGCGCCGGGCCGGCCTCTTCACCTCCGAAGAGCTGCCGCGCGGCATGTGCCGGATGCCCTACGACTTCCCGGGCGATCCCGAACTCGCCGAGAACATAGCCGGGTTCGCGGACAAGCACGGCACCTGGATCACCGCGATCGACGACCCGTACCTGCCGATCTACTACGCCACGACCAACTTGTGGAAGTTCCTCGGCGAGGGTCTGCCCGACAAGAAGTGGGTCACCATCGGCGTCTGCCAGACCGGTGACATGGAGGACCATCTGCGCCTGGGACGAGCGCTCGCCGACGGCATCGCCGCCACCCCGGGCCGCCGCGTCCTGCTCATCGCCTCGGGCGCCCTGTCGCACACCTTCTGGCCCCTGCGGCAACTGCGCGACCACGAATCGAGCGACCCCGCGCACATCTTCACCGCCGAGGCGCGTGAGGCCGACCACGAACGCATCGCCTGGTTCAAGGAAGGCCGTCACGACAAGGTCCTCGACACGATGGACGAGTTCTGGAAGTTCAAGCCCGAGGCCAAGTTCTTCCACTACCTGATGATGGCGGGCGCCCTCGGCGAGCGCGCCTGCGTCGCCAGGGCGCGCCAGTACGGCGAGTACGAGAACTCGATCGGCACCGGCCAGGTCCACCTGTGGTTCGACCGCCCCTCCGGCGGCTGGACCGGCAGCGGCCTGCCCGCACAACCTGCCCCGCACAACCCCCACAGCCGCGCCTAGGAGCCCCCTCATGCCCGAGTACCGCCGCATCCTCCTGGACGGCGCGGCCGTCCAGGTCCTCCGCGAGGACGACGAACTGGTCGCCGGCGACGGCCGCCGCGTCAAGGTGGAAGACGCCCAGCACCTTCCCCCGGTCGTCCCCTCGAAGGTCGTCGCCGTCCATCTCAACCACCGCAGCCGCGTCGACGAGTTCCAGATCCGGCTCACGCCCACCCCGACGTACTTCCACAAGCCCACCTCGGCCCTCAACTCCCACAAGGGCGCGATCGTGCGCCCCGAGGGCTGCAAGTGGCTCAACTACGAGGGTGAGGTCGCCATCGTGATCGGCAGGACGGCGCGTAACATCTCGCCGGCGGACGCGGGGGAGTACATCGCGGGCTACACGATCGCCAACGACTACGGCCTGCACGACTTCCGCGACACCGACGCCGGCTCCATGCTGCGGGTGAAGGGCTCCGACACCCTGTGCCCGCTCGGCCCGGGCCTGGTCACCGACTGGGACTTCCACGACAAGTACCTGCGCACCTACGTCAACGGAGAGGTGGTGCAGGACGGCTCGACCGCGGAGATGGAGTGGGACATGCACTACCTCGTGGCCGACATCGCCCGCACCATCACGCTGTACCCCGGCGATGTGCTCCTGTCCGGCACACCGGCCAACTCCCGCCCCGTACAGCCCGGTGACGTCGTCGAGGTGGAGGTGGAGGGGCTGGGGCGGCTGACCAACCACATCGTCACGGGCCCCACCGCGATCCGCTCCGACGTGGGCGCCCAGCCCACGGAGTCCGAGGAAGTCCTGTCCACGGCGCTGGGCGGCGACTGGGAGTTCCGCGGCGTCCGCCCGCCCCGCCGGGGCTGACGGATCACGAACCGCGCCGTGCCGGGCCGGACTCCTGAGCCGCCCGGCGCGGCGCCCCGAGCGCGGTGCTGCACCATCGACTGGCAGCCACCGCGAGCTAGGTAGGGTCCCTGACGTGACCGAATCCGCCGAAGCGCCAGACGAGAAGAAGAGCCCAGGCCCTCGGAGCAGGGCGCGCAAACGGCTGGACTACGGAGCGGGCCGTGACGCGCTCCTGAGCGCGGCCGTGCGGGTGGTGGCCCGCGGTGGCCTGCGCAAACTGACCTACCGCGCCGTCGCGGAGGAGGCCGGTGTCACCCACGGCCTGGTCGTGCACCACTTCGGTTCCCGCGACGCCCTCATCGAGGCGGCGCTGGCCCATACGGTGCACACCAGCCTGCACACCAGCGCCATGGAGTCCGGCACCGGCAGGACCGCGGACTTCTCGGCAGGGCTGTCGGAGATGGTCGCCGCCAACCCGGACCTGCAGGCGTTCCAGTACGAGCTGATGCTGGAGTCCCGGCGCAGGCCGGAGCTGTTGCCGCCGCTGCGCACCCTGTACGACGAGTACTTCGAAGCGGCCCAGCGCGAGTTGAACCGCATGCTGCCGAAGGATGCGAGCCCGGCGCTCATGCGGCTCGTCTTCGCCGCGCTGGACGGTCTCGTCCTGCACCAACTCGTGCTGGGTGAGCCGGAGATGACCGAGGCCGCTCTGGAGGAGCTGAGGTCCCTGCTGCGCAGGCTCGGAGCCGACTCCGAAGAAGACGCCTGACCTTCGCCACCCACGGGTTCGAGGGGCAGGCGGAGCCCAGCCGGAACCATCCCGCAGGGCCTTGCCAAACGCCGGGTCCCATCCGACTATGGGGCAACTCGTTTGGCCTGAAACGAATCGCTTCTCCCTCATCCCCGGCAGGTGATCCGCGTGGACAGTCAGACGGTCGCAAGGCAACAGACCGTGCAGGACCCGCCCACAGCAGGCAAGCTCAAGTCCAACGCCCTCGGCGTCGTGGGCATCCTCTTCTTCGTCCTTTCCGCGCAGGCGCCGCTGACCGGCATCGCAGGCGCCCTCCCCATCTCCGTCGGCCTCGGCAACGGCGCGGGCGCCCCGGCCGGATACGCCGTCGCCGGGGCGGTGATCTTCCTCTTCTCGGTCGGCTTCGTCGCCATGGGCCGCCATGTCGTGGACGCCGGCGCCTTCTACACGTATATAGGCAGGGGTCTGGGCCGGACCACGGGCACCGGCAGTGCCGGTGTCGCGCTCTTCGCCTACTGCACGATCCAGGCCGCCATGTACGGGCTGTACGGGTCCATCGTGAGCGGCCTTGTGGCGCAGTACACGGGCCTAGACGCACCGTGGTGGGTGTGGGCCGTGATCACGATGGTGATCGTCCAGGTGCTCGGCACCGCAGGTATCGAGATGGGTGCGAAGGTGCTCGCCGTCTTCGTCCTCGCCGAGTTCAGCATCCTGCTCGTCTTCGCGCTGGTCACCCTGGTCAAGGGTGGCGGCCCGGAAGGACTCGGCTTCGCCGAGAGCTTCTCGCCGAAGGCCGCGCTGCAAGGGGCGCCGGGGGTGGCGCTCATGTTCGCGGTGGCGTCGATGTTCGGCTTCGAGGCCACCGCGATCTACGGAGAGGAGGCACGTGAGCCCAAGAAGACCGTTCCACGCGCCACTTACCTGTCCGTCGCGGTCGTCACCGGCTTCTTCGCCTTCACCTCCTGGATGCTCGTCTCCGCCTACGGGGCCTCGCACGCCACCGCGGCCGCGGGCAAGGCGCTGGCGGGCGGCGACGGCGTGCTGTTCGTCCTCTCGCCCGTCGCGGACCTGTTCGGCGGCTGGGCGGGCGACGTCCTGCCGGTCCTGCTCGCCACCTCGCTCTTCGCCGGCATCCTCGCCTTCCACAACTCCGCCAACCGCTACCTGTTCTCGCTCGGCCGCGAAGGGGTGCTCCCGCGCAGGCTCTGTACGCTCAACCGGCGCCACTCGCCCTGGGCCGCCGGCACCGTGCAGACCGCGCTCGCGCTGCTCCTTGTCGTGCCGTTCGCGCTGCTGGGGAAGGACCCCGTGCTGAGCCTCTTCTCCTGGTTCAGCGGCGTGGCCGTCCTCGCGATGATGCTGCTGTACTTCCTGACGTCGGTCTCCGTGATCGTCTTCTTCCGCCGCGAACGCCTCGACACCCGCCCCTGGAACACGCTGATCGCACCGGCCCTGGGCGCGCTCGGGATCGGGGGCGCGATCTGGGTGATCCTGGCCAACTTCACGACACTCATCGGCGGTTCGGCCGAGACCGCGACCTGGCTCGTGCTGAGCGTCCCGGCCGTCCTCGTGCTGAGCGCCGTCGCGGCCGGGGCTGTCCGTGCACGGCCGGGCGTGACGGCCTGACTCCGTCCGCTCCCTCTCGGGGTGCGCCCGGCACACGTGTCACCGGCGCACCCCGACACGCGGACACGATTTCATTTGACCTCAAACACATTGAGTGAGCCGGAGGCCACACCATGCTGGAACTCACCCACGACGAGTGGCTGAGCCGCGCCAAGGAGCTGGACCTGTCCGGCTTCCACCACATCGACGGCGCCGACGAACCGGGCGGCGGCGCAACCTTCGCGGCCGTGTCACCCCGTGACGGACAGGTTCTCGCGCAGGTCGCGGACGGTGGCGCCGCCGAGGTCGACGCCGCGGTGGCCGCCGCGCGCCGCGCCTTCGACGCCGGCCCGTGGCCCCGGCTCGCCCCCGCCGACCGCGGCCGCGCACTGCTCCGCCTCGCCGACCTCCTGGAGGAACGGCGCGACCGCCTCGCCGTCACGGTGAGCCTGGAGATGGGCAAACCCATCACGGACGCGTACGACATCGAGCTGCGCGCCGCCGTCAACACCTTCCGGTTCTACGGGCAGTTGGCCGACAAGCTCACCGACGAGTCCCCGCACACCGCGCCCGACGCGCTCGCCCTCGTCACCCGAGAGCCGGCCGGAGTCGTCGGCGCGGTCGTCCCGTGGAACTTCCCCCTGACCATTGCCTCCTGGAAGGTCGCCCCGGCGCTCGCGGCCGGCTGCACGGTCGTCCTCAAGCCCTCCGAGAATTCACCCCTGTCGGCGCTGCAACTGGGGCGGCTGGCCACCGAGGCGGGCCTGCCCCCCGGCGTCCTGAACGTCGTCACCGGCGACGGCCCCACCGCCGGGCGCGCCATCGGACTGCACCCGGACATCGACGTCCTCGCCTTCACGGGGTCGACGGCTGTCGGACGGCACTTCCTGCACTACGCCGCGGACTCCAACCTCAAGCGGGTCTGGCTCGAACTGGGCGGCAAATCACCCAACATCATCCTGCCCGACGCCCCCGACCTGGAGAAGGCGGCCGCGACCGCCGCCTGGGGCATCTTCTTCAACCAGGGCGAGATGTGCACCGCACCCTCCCGCCTCCTCGTCCACACCTCCGTCGCCGAACGTGTCACCGAGGCGATCGTGCGACGGGCCGGCGAACTGCGTGTCGGCGACCCCCTCGACCCCGCCACCGACATGGGCGCCCTGGTCGGAGAGGCGCACCTCGGCCGCGTACTCGACCACATCGACACGGGCACGAGCGAGGGTGCGCGACTGCGCACCGGAGGCACCCGCACCCTGACCGACACCGGCGGCAGCTTCCTGCGGCCCACCGTCTTCGACGAGGTGAACCCAGGGATGCGGCTCGCCCGCGAAGAGATCTTCGGGCCCGTCCTGTCGGTGCTCACCTTCGACGACCTCGACGAGGCCGTCGCGCTGGCCAACGCCACCGAGTACGGACTCGCCGCCGGACTGTGGACCTCCGACCTGTCCACCGCTCACCAGGTCTCCCGCGCCCTCAAGGCCGGAACGGTCTGGGTCAACTGCTACGAGGAGGGCGACCTCACCGTGCCCTTCGGCGGCATGAAGCAGTCGGGCAACGGCCGGGACAAGTCCGCCCACGCGCTCGAGAAGTACACCGAACTCAAGACCACCTGGATCCAGTTGTGACGACCCGGCCCCTCATCGCCGTACCGGCCCGCTTCGCCGCCTCCACCTCGGCACTTCGATACGCCGCAGAGGTCAACGCCCGCGCCCTGATCGAGGCGGTCTGGAACGCGGGCGGGGAACCGGTCACCCTCCACCCGCACGCACCCGGCGGCACCGCCGACCCCGGCGAGGTGGCCGCCCGGCTGGCCCGCTTCGACGGCCTGCTGCTGCCCGGCGGCGGCGACATCGCACCGCACCGCTACGGAGTCGCCGTGGCACACGCCGGCGTCTACGACGTCGACGACAGCCAGGACGCCTTCGACCTCGAACTCGCCCGCCAGGCCCTGGACGCCGCGATACCGCTACTGGCGGTCTGCCGGGGACTCCAGGTGGTCAACACCGCGCTCGGCGGCACTCTGCACCAGGACATGGGCGGCCCTGATCGCGAGCACCGGCACATCGTGCACCCGGTGGCGATCGAGCGCCTCTCGCTTCTCGAACAGGCCGTCGGGACCGAGAAGGTGGACGCGTCCTGCTACCACCACCAGCGGGTGGACCGGCTCGGCTCCGGACTCGAAGTCACCGCCCGCGCCGCCGACGGAACGGTGGAGGCGCTCGAACTCCCGGAAGCGCGCGGCTGGTTCACCGCCGTTCAGTGGCATCCGGAGGACACGGCACACGAGAACGGCGCACACCAAGGCATCTTCGACGCCTTGGTCCGGGCGGCGCGCGCTCGCGGCTGACACCTCCCTTGGCGCCGGTCAGGCCTTGGGGCGGCGACCGCTGCGGCGGGGGGCGGGCTCGGCGCCGTCCAGGAGGGCGAGCCGGCGCTCCTCGCCGTGCTCCTCGACCTGGAGCACCACCCTGCGCAGCCCGTCCGCAACGCTGCGGCACTCCTCGTCGCTGAGCTGCCCGGCGACGAAGGCCTCTTCCTCGTTGAACTTGGGGAACACCCGCCGCATCAGCTCCTCACCCTCGTCCGTGAGGCTGAGCAGCACGAGCCTGCCGTCGCTCGGGTGCCCGGCACGCCGGACCAGGTGCCGCGCCTCCAGCGTGCGCGAGACCCCGGTGAGCGTGCCCTTGGAGATACCGGCCTCCTCGGCCACATGACGGGTCTCGGACTCACCCCAGACCCAGATCACCCAGAGCACGACGAACGCGGTCCAGGTGAGGTCGGCCTCGCGCAGGACCGAGTTCTCCAGGTGCTGACGGACGGCCGACGCGGCTCGGTAGATGTTGGCCACCACCGCCATCTGTTCATGGCGGACCGGCATTCCACCGAGCTTCGCCTCTGCCAGCTTCTCGGCTTCGGTGATGGATCGTTGGCCTGGCACGAGCACACTCCTTCGGCGCCACCGCGGCGCGTTCCGGGCAGGGTATCGTTCGGGGCCAAATTGTACGAAGTGCTGAGGTTTCCGTCTCGCGGAGGGGTGCCATCGGTGCGTTCATGAGGTCGAGTCGACGGGGTCGTACGTGGTCACCCAGCCGCGGCGTATCTCCCATGTGCCGCCGTCGGCGGTGGCACCACGCAGGCCATGCAAGGTGTCCGGGCCGGTGAGTGCCGGGAGGCGTGAGTCGCCGAGGGAGGCGAAGGCGTAAGTGCGGGACGGGTCCCAGTCGGTGGAGTGGCGCAGGCGGCGGGCCAGTTGGGCGAAGCCGAGCGGGGCCGCGGCCACCACCCATGCGTCGGGGAGTCCGGCCGCGAGCCGGGTGGCCGGGCGCAGCCAGGAGGCCGCGCTCTCGGGCCAGTTGACGGTCGTGAGCACCTTGCCGCCCCGCGCCGTCTACGCGGTGGCGAACGCGTCGGCGGCCGCGCGGGAGGCCGCGTCACGGCTGTGCCCCACGGTGACGGTCTCGATTCGCGACTCCCTGGGCGTCAACAGACTTATGAGTGCGGCGAGTTCGGCAGCGGTGTGCGGGGAGGGTCGGGGCAGGTCGCCGTGCGCGGCCAGATCCGCGGGACTGATCAGGGGTGAGCGGGACGATTCCCGGTCGGAGAGGTTGTTCATGGCTTGGTGGGTGCTCCCTCGGTCGGCTCTCCAGCAGGCGTACTCCTCGGGCAGGCAGACCGCACACGGCCGGAATCCGGCCGCGACGGCGGTGGCCTCGTCCGGGAAGAACACCCGGCGCTTCACGTAATGGCCTCGCGAGATGGCCCGCAGCGCGGACGGGCAGTCCAGACGCCCGTAGAGGCGCCCGCGGCGGTGGCCGCCGAGCGTTCCCGGGGTCGTGCTCAGATAGGGCGTGCCGCTCCGGCCGAGCAGGGTGAATGTGCGCTCACGCTCGTACGGGGCGGGCGGGCCGTCACGGTTCATGCCGCGTCGTGGAAGACGAGCCCGAGGGTGTGCCGCTGCCCGGTGCGCACGGTACTCACGCCGTGCCGCATGGGGGCGTTGGACCAGCCGCGCTTCGAGGCGACGGGCCGGTCGCGGGTGGTGAAGATCAGCCCATGGCCCTGGAGCAGGGTGGTGGACGATCCCCTCGACTGTGCGCGGGCGCGCTGTTCGGTCATCAGGAACTCGCCACCGGTGAAGTCGGTTCCCGGTGCGTCGAGGCCGATGACGACCTGGAGCGGGAAGAGCATGTCACCGAACACGTCGCGGTGCAGCGCGTTCCAGTCGCCGGGGCCGTACCGCAGCAGAATCTGGGCCGAGCGGTCCTGCCCGGCCGCGTGGCACATCTCGATCCACTCGGCGAGTGAGTCGGGCCAAGGTGCGGGCTTGCCGAGTCTGTCGGCCCAGTCCCGGGCGATGGGGAGCAGTCCAGGGTAGAACGCCTCCCGCAACTCCCTTACGACGTCGGGCAGTTCATGGGTGAAGTAGCGGTACTGCCCGGAGCCGAAGCGGTGGCGGGCCATGTCTACGGTGGTGCGGAAGCGTTCGGTGTCGTCGTAGAGGTCCGCGATCCGTCGGCACTCCCCGGGCGTGAGGAGGCGGCCGGTAGGGGCGTTTCCGTGGGTGTTGAGCTCGTCGGCCAGGGCGCCCCACTCCTCGTGGGCGACGCGGTCCGTGATCGGGCCGGTCAGGCGCGTGGTGTCCAGCATGGTGAGGATCCTCGGGTCGATGGTGGCGTCACCCCGGCTCGGACGGTACGGGTGCCCATCGGAGCCGGGGGAGCCGAGGTGGTCGGCGCGTTCGGGAGGTCTCACGTTCCGGCGGTCCGGCGAGGGCTCTCCAGGTCCAGGAGCAGCCGCTTGCGCTCAAGGCCACCCGCGTAACCGGTGAGGGCGCCGTTCGCGCCGATCACGCGGTGGCAGGGGCGCACGACGAGCAGCGGGTTCGCGCCGATCGCCGTACCCACGGCGCGGACGGCGGCCTTCGGGGCGCCGATGTGCACGGCGATGTCGCCGTAGGTCAGGGTGCTGCCGTAGGGGATGGCTTCCAGCGCCTTCCATACCCGCTGCTGGAACTCCGAGCCGCTGCAGGTGTACTCGATGTCGAAGTGCGTGAGCCTGCCGTCGAAGTACGAGCGCAGCTGCGCGGTGATCTCCGCGAACGCGTCCGCGTCCTCGGCCCAGTTGCCCTTGACGACGGCGCCGTTCTTCTGACCCGGTACGGTCAGCGCGGCAAGTGCGGTGCCGCCCTTCGCGGTGGGCGACTCCTCGCCCACGAGCAGCAGTTCACCCAGGGGGCTGTCGAGCGTCGTGTAGACGGTCATGGGTCTCTGTCCTTCCAGGTCTCCTCGTACGGTGATGTCCTACTGGCGACTCTGCGCCTTATGCGCCGCTATGTCTGGCGGGATTCGGACATCACGCTGACGGAGGTCGGTGCCTTGTCGTGAGGGGGGCGCCGCGGGTGGCGGCGGGCTGGGCGCGGACGGTCAGCGGGCGTTGTGGAAGATGAGACCGAGGGTGTTGCGGTGTCCGGACCCGACGGCGTTCGTGCCGTGCCGCATGGGGTGACGGCGGAACCCGTTCCTGCCGCGGATCGGACGGTGGCGCACCGGGAAGATCATTCCCTGGCCGAGCTGCGGCTTGACCACCATGGCGCGGGACTGGAAGCGCGGGCGTTGCTCGACGAACACGTTCTCGCCGCCCGTGAAGTCCTCGCCGGGCTGGTTGAGCATGATGGCGATCTGCAGCGGGAAGACGATGTCGCCGTAGATGTCCTGGTGAAGGCAGGCGTAGTCGCCCTTGCCGTACTGCAGGATCAGCGGAGTGGGGCGCTTCTGACCGTTGTCTGCGCACTCGTCGATCAGCTCGTCCAGCGTGCCGGGGAAGGTGCGCTCGCCGAGTTGAGGAGCCCACTGGTTGGCCATCCATGCCATCGGCGGGTAGAGCCGCTCGCGGAGGGTCTGGACGAGCGGTACGGCGGCGGGGTCGGCGTAGTACTTGTACGTGCCGCGGCCGAACTGGTAGCGCTGCATGACCACGGTGGACCGGAACAGTCCGGGTTCCTCGAACCTGTCGATGATCTCCTGGCACTGTTCGCGGGACAGTAGTGGAGGGGTGACGGCGACACCTTCGTCGTTCAACTGCCTGTACAGATCGGCCCAGTTGAGTTCGCTGAGTGCCGGGATGGTTGGGTTGTGCGGAATGCGGGGCGGTGCCCCGGCCGACGCGTGGTCGCTGAAGAGTGTGTCCGGGGCGGCGGTGTGCCGGTTCAGTTGGTTCAAGGCAGGGGTCTCTCGCGCGGCGGAACGGGGCGGGCCAGAGGTGCTGCCCCGCCCGGTGCGGCCGAGGCGTCACAGTGCGACGCGTGGCCGCAGGCAGGCACCTTTGGTGTGACCGATACTCGCTGCCCGCGCGAGCGAACGCTGGCGGCATTCGGACGTCGCGTTGGCGCGAGGCCATGTCTGCCTGGAGTGGTGCGCGCCACCGAACCCGGTCGCGCCCGCCGCGCAACCTCTCACTCAGCCGATGACGAGCGGCAGCCTCGCGGCGAGTTCGCCCAGCGCGGCCTTCTCCTCGTCGGTCGGTGTGCGGCGTCCGGTGCCGACCAGCAGCGCGTCCTTGTCGGAGAACGAGGCGGGGAACGTGGTCCCGGCGATCTTCTCCAGCGTCGCGCGAACCGCCGCGAGGGTCTCGGCGGGCGGCTCGGCGGCGGACGGCAGGCGGGCGATCAGGTCAAGGTGGTGCAAGGTCCATTCGAGGACGTACGCGGAGAGGAAGTCGCCGACGGTCAGGACCTCGTCGCGCGTGCTGACGCGGGCGGCGGGATCGGCGAGTTGGGCGGCGCGTCCCGCTGCGGAACCGACGTCGGCGAAGTGGAACTTGAGCCACCGAGGCTCGCCGTAGGCGGCGGCCAGCCGGGGGATCAGCGCGTCGAGCGGGTCGTCGCCGGTCGGGGGTTCGACGATGCCCCAGTACGTGACCGCGTCCACGGTCGGTTCGGATTCCGCCGGCGTGACCAGGGTGATCAGGACGTCCTGGGCGCCGATGACCAGGTGGCACACGAGATCCCGCACGAGCCAGCCCGTACAGCCGGAGGGCCGCTCGAAGTCCTCGTCCGGGACTTCGGCGACGGCGGTGCGCAATGCCGTCCAGGAACGCGAGAAGAGATCCACCGCTGCACGGTAATGCGGGCGGGAAAGGGCGGACAAGCGTATTCGTCCGGGTGGTGCGTGTCGTCTTCGTACGGGTGCTGCGTGGGTGTCCTGTTCAACCACCCACGCGCGTCGGCCAGTTCAGCCACCCTTGTGCGTACGGCCTGTTCGACCACCGCACGCCACGCTCTGGTCGTCCACCGCCACGAGCAGGGTGAGGGTGGCCGCGGGCCGGTCGATGAGGACCAGTTCGTGGGAGCCGATGTGGATGGGGCCCGTAGTCGTGGAGGGCGTCATCGGGGAGCTCGCCCAGTACGTACCGGTTGGTCGCCGTGCGGATGGGGGCGTAGGGGGTGGTCCACCAGCCGGGCTTCGAGCTCCTGCGGCACGTCGCCGTGGCGGCCGGCCCCGGTGCGGAGGAGGTCGGTTGCCGTGGAGGCGTCGACTGCCTGGTACGCGCCGGGGTGATGCGCCATCCACACCCTGACAAATCCGGCAATGAACAACATCACACGCCACCAAAACGCCCATAGCCGACATATCGGCTCACGCTTCGCCCGGCCGACTCCTCCGTCCCTGTAGCGTCGCCGTCATTCGGGATCTGGGTCGCTCATCCGACGGTCGACCGCCCGGCGCGCGCGAGGAAGCGCTGCACACCGAGTGCAACGGACTGACCTCCTCACCGGCGGGCGCGAAGCCCCGGTGTGGTGCATCGGCCGAAGCCCCGACCGTGTCGCAGGACGTCGACCTCGCCGCCGACGGCGAGCACCTACTGCCGATGCGACCGCAGACACAGAGCAGGACGGAACCTCCATGCCGGGAACGCACATGCCGCTGACGCGACGCGCAAAGCAGGGACTGGCCGCGGCCCTCGCCGCCGGCTCGGCGCTCACCGCCTTCGCGGCCACCGCCCCTGCCCAGGCGGGCGCGGCGGCTGGTACGAGCAGTGCCGGTACGAGTGTCGGAGGCTCCCCGGTGACGTGCACGTCGCACCGGCCCGGACTGGCGGACCGCCTGGAACGCGACATAGCCACCGCGCTCCACGGGCACGGCAAGGCCTCGGCGCTCGCGCTCTACGACCGGACCACGGACACCTCGTGCGCGTTCCGGGCCGACACGGCCTTCGACTCGGCGAGCGTGGTCAAGGTCACGATTCTCGGAGCCCTGCTGCGCCAGGTCGCCGACGAGAACCGTCACCTGACCTCACGCGAGGTCGACCTGACCACCGCCATGATCACCAAGTCGGACAACGCCGCCACGAACGCCCTCTGGCACCAGCTCGGCCACGCCGGCATCCAGCACTTCCTCGACCTGGCCGGGATGCGGGACACCGTGCCGGGCCCGAAGGGTACGTGGGGTCGCACCCAGATCACGGCCGGCGACCAGGTGAAGCTCCTCCGCCTGCTGACCTCGGACAACCACGTGCTCGGCGAGCGCGCCCGGGCCTATGCCCTGCGGCTGATGAACCGTGTCGTCCCGGATCAGCGCTGGGGAACGCCGGCCGGCGCGCCCGGCACGGCGACCGTTCACGTCAAGAACGGCTGGCTGCCGCTGTCGACCAACGGCTGGCGTGTGCACAGTGTCGGCGTGTTCACCGGCGGCGGTCACGACTACGGGATGGCCGTGCTCTCCCACGACAATCGCACGATGGAGAACGGCGTCACGACCGTCGAGCGCGCGGCCCGCGCCGTCAACCGCGACCTGAACCTGCCGAAGGCCTCCTAGTCGCTGCGGCCCTTGCCCCGCGGCCCTGGCCCGCCCCGCTTCCGCACTCGCGCCGGCCGGACTCACAGCCGGCGCTGTGCCGCATCGACGCTGTCGCCGCCGTTCGTGTTGAACGCGATCGCGGCCTGGGGCGCATGGAGGCGGATCAGGTTCACGATCTCTTCGAAGAGCGGAAGTAGCTGCTCCGCCTTGCGGATCCCGCCGCCGACGACCACCACGTCCCACGGGCGCTCCGTCAGCGCCGCAACGAGGACGGACTCGGCGGAATCGTCGAACACGACCAGCGCCATGGCCGCATCGATGCCGTGCTCGCCGAACCGGTCCAACTCCTCCTCAAGACCCTTGCGAAGGGCTCCCGCATCGACACCGGGAATCGCCTCCGGGGAGTAACCGACAACAAGTGCAGAGGGCATAGGGCCAAGCTACCGGGATCCGGCCGAGCGCGGTCTGCCGGACGGTACTTGGCATCCGCTGACGAACGGCGTAGCCCGGCATTGCTCTCTCTTCCCCTCCTTCCCTCCCCGTGATCAGTGCTCCCGTCATGCGATACCTGGGCCGGACGTGCAGACTGCCTAACGGGATGCCGAGGGCGGGGCTCCCGCCGCCGGCGCCCGGGCCCGGAAGGCCTGTGTGGCGCGCGTCACATCTGGACTCGTCACATCGTGCCGAGCCGCTCCGTCAGAGGGATGTAACCACCGGCACGAACTAGGAGCTCGCCATGGAAGAAGCCCGCCTGAACCTCTTCGCCAACCACGTCGGGGCCAAGGTCCTGAAGCACATCAACTCGGGCGCCAAGGTGGTGACGGACTCGACGCTTCCGGCTGCCACACAGGAGCTGGTGAAGATCCGCGCCAGCCAGATCAACGGCTGCAGTTTCTGCACTGACATGCACACCAAGGACGCCACAGCGGCCGGGGAGGACCAGACGCGCCTCAACATGGTCGCGGCGTGGCGCGAGGCGAAGGTGTTCGACGATGCCGAGCGCGCCGCCCTGGAGCTGACCGAGCAGGGCACCCGTATCGCCGACGCGGGTGGCGGTGTCTCGGACGAGGCCTGGGCGAACGCGGCCAAGTACTACGACGAGGATCAGCTCACCGCGCTGGTGTCCCTCATCGCCCTGATCAACGCCTACAACCGCGTGAACGTCCTCGTTCAGCAGCCCGCCGGCGACTACCAGCCCGGCCAGTTCGGGTAACCGGCACAGGCACCGACACGGCCTGCGACCTGCGCAGACCGTGCCTTGAGCGGCGATTGTCAGTGAGGGCTGCCAGGCTGGCTCGCATCGGGATTCGTCAGTGCACGAAAGGCGTGATCATGCTTTCGACGACGTACGTACCGGGCGCGCCGAACTGGCTCGACCTCGGTGTGCCGGATGTGGACGCGGCCGCCGCGTTCTACGGCGGAGTGTTCGGCTGGACCTTCCGGTCCGCCGGACCCGAGGGGGGCGGCTACGGCTTCTTCCAGCTCGACGGCAAGGACGTGGCCGCCGCCGGTCCGCTGACCGAGGAGGGTGCCTCCCCTTCCTGGACGATCTACTTCCACACCCCCGACGCGGACGGTGTCGCCAAGGCGGTGGAGGCGGCCGGAGGCACGGTCCGCGTTCCCCCGGGTGATGTCTTCACCTCGGGGCGGATGGCCGCCTTCACCGATCCGGCCGGTGCACAGTTCGCGGTCTGGCAGCCCGGTGACGTCCAGGGTCTCGAAACGGTCATGCAGCCCAACGCCCTGTGCTGGACCGAGCTCTACACGACCGACGCCGGCGCGGCCAAGGACTTCTACCGCCAGGTGTTCTCCTGGCTGTACCAGGACATGCCGACGGGCGGGGGCGGCCCCGAGTACACCGTCGTCGCCCCGGCCGGCTCCGCGGACGTGGGCGAGGCGGGCCACGGCGGCATCATGAAGCTCCAGCAGGAGAACCTCGACGCCGGGTCCGGCGCCGAGTGGCACCCGTACTTCGGCGTCGAGGACTGCGACGCGACCTACGCGGCCGCCACCGAGCGCGGTGCCACGACGCTCTTCCCGCCCATGGACGTGCCCGGTGTCGGCCGCATGGCCATGGTGAAGGACCCGTTCGGCGCCACGTTCGCCCTCATCAAGGGGGACCCAACCATGGGCTGACGAACGGGCGGACGTGATCAGCGCACGACGAGGACCAGCTTGCCGGTCGTGCGGCCGGTCTCGCCCAGCTCGTGTGCCTTGGCGGCCTCGGCGAGCGGGAAGGTGTCGGCGATCGTCGCGCGGAGCTTGCCCGTGGCGATCAGGTCGGCGATCGCGTTCATTCCGGCGTGATCGGCCTCCACGACCATCTCCACGCCCCGCACGCCGAGGCGCTCGGCCTCCTCGGCCAGCTCCGTGGTGCCGGTCGGCAGGATGGAGACCAGCAGACCGCCCGCGCGCAGCGTGGGCAGGGACCGGGTGCGGTAGTCGCCGCCGATGGTGTCCAGGACGACGTCCACGTCGCGGACCGCCTCGGTGAAGTCGGTCGTCCGGTAGTCGATCAGTTCGTCGGCGCCCAGACCGCGCACGAAGTCGTGCTTGGCCGCGCTGACCGTGGCGATCACGTACGCGCCGCGCGCCTTGGCGATCTGCACGGCGAGATGGCCGACGCCGCCGGCCGCGGCGTGGATCAGGACGCGCTGCCCCGGCTGCACCTGGGCGGTGTCGACCAGGGCCTGCCAGGCGGTCAGAGCGGCGAGCGGAATGGCGCCCGCCTGCACGTGGTCGACCTCGGACGGCTTGTGCGCGAAGGCGCGGGCGGGCGCGGTGACGTACTCGGCGTGCGAGCCAGCGCCGTGCGGGTAGGGCAGCATGCCGAACACTTCGTCGCCCGGCTTGAACAGGGTCACACCGAGACCCGTCTCCTCGACGACGCCGGACACGTCCCAGCCCAGGACGAACGGCGGTTCGCCGAGGAAGATGCCGTGCGCCCGGTGCTTCCAGTCGGTCGGGTTGACGCCTGCGGCACGGACCCTGACAAGGATCTCGCTCAGTCCCGGTGCCGGGCGTTCGCGCTCGACCTCCTTCAGTACCTCGGGGCCGCCGAGGGTGTCCTGGCTGACGGCCCGCATGGTGGGTGCGGCGGGCGTGACGGGCATGACGGGCGTGGTGGATGCGATGGGTGCGTTGGTCTCTGAAGTGCTCACGGCTCCAGCGTGCCGTGGCCGATCGCCCGAGAAAATGGCATGACTGCCACCATTCGATAGGATCGTGCCATGAGTGGTGGCAGTGATCGCAGTGATGTCGGTGATGTCGGCGGTCTTGGCGGTGTGCACAGGGTCGTGGTGCTCGCGCTCGACGGGGTGCACCCGTTCGAGCTGGGCATTCCGCAGCGGATCTTCGGTGCCGCGGACGGCCGGTACGAGATCCGCACCTGCAGTGTCGACGGGGGCCCGGTGCGCACGGACGCCGACTTCCTGATCACCGTCGAGCACGGCCCCGAAGCGCTGGCCGAGGCCGACACCGTGGTGATCCCGCCGGTCGACGAGTACCCGCCCAACGGGACCGTGCTCCCGGGCCCGGTGGCCGCCGCTCTCGCGCACATCCCGCCCGGCACCCGCATCATGTCCATCTGCACCGGCGCCTTCGTCCTCGCGGCGGCCGGTCTGCTCGACGGCCGTCGCGCCACTACGCACTGGGTCCTGGCCGACCGATTCCGGCGTCTTTTCCCGCAGGTGAAGCTCGACCCCGATGTGCTCTTCGTCGAGGACGGCGACATCCTCACCTCGGCCGGCGCGGGCGCCGGCGTGGACGTCTGCCTCCATGTCGTGCGACAGGACTTCGGCGCCGAGGTGGCCAACCAGGTGGCGCGGAAGTGTGTGGTGCCGCCCTGGCGCGAAGGGGGTCAGGCGCAGTACATCGAGCAGCCCGTTCCCGAGGCGTCCGCCGCCGGCACGGCAGCCACCAGGGAGTGGGCACTCGACCACCTCGACCTGCCGCTGACGCTGGCGGAGCTCGCTGACCATGCGCAGATGAGTCTGCGGACGTTCGCCCGCCGGTTCCGGGACGAGGCCGGGATGAGCCCCGGTCGATGGCTCACCCAGCAACGGGTTGCGAGGGCGCGTCATCTCCTGGAGTCCAGCGATCTACCGGTGGACCGGATCGCCGGTGAAGTGGGCTTCGCCACGGCCGCGTCACTGCGACAGCATCTGCACGCCGCGATCGGCGTCTCGCCGTTGGCGTACCGGCGCACGTTCCAGGCGACGCGCTAGGTGTATTGCCCTGGTGCGTTGATCCGGCCGGCCGGATGAGGTATCGCGCGGTCATGGTCATGGAAGACGACGCGGCAGGTGTGCCGGGTGCCGGTGTGTCAGGTGGGTTGGGCAGCGGTGTGTCAGGCGTGGCAGGTGCGTTCGGTAGCGGTGTGTCAGGCGTGCCGCGGCGCGGTCCGATGAGGCGGTGTCGCATGTTGAGACGATCATGTCCGTATGGTGGATCATGCTTGTCGTCGGCGTCGGGCGCAGGTCAGGATGCGTCCATGAACCCCGCCCTCGTCTCCCGCCGCCACGTGGATCTGCTGCGTGTTTCGGGGATGCTCTGTCGGGTGAACTCCTGTTGCCGCACGGCCTGTTGCTGATCATCCGCAACCCCGCGCGCCGCTGGCGGCCCCCTTCTTGCCTCCGCGGCCCTGCCCGCGAGGTCATCACGTCTGTTCTCCACGGCCCCGGACACGGGGTCGTCGCGCGCGTCCCCGCCCGTCACGCGATGCGTCCGCGTCCACCATGCTCCTCGCGGCCTGGCAGGCGGTGGTCGCGGCGGACCTGTGGCCCCGCGTCCTCGTCCCGTCACCCGGCGATGTGTGGCACGCCTTCATGCAGGCGTCGACAGTCCACGAAGGCGTACGCGGCTACAGCGGCCACCTCCTCATCGAACACCTGGCGGTGTCCCTGCGGCGGATCGGCGTCGGAACCGGCTACGCGGCGCTCGTCGGCGTCCCGCTCGGGCTCCTCATAGGTGTGGTGAAGCCGCTCGCCGTGGTGCTGGAGCCCGCGGTCACCTTCCTGCGGACGCTGCCGCCGCTGGCGTACCTCTCGCTCCTGGTCATCTGGTTCGGCATCGACGAGTCCCCGAAGATCTGGCTGCTCGTCATCGCCGCGATGCCGCCCATCGCTGCGGCCACCGCAGCGGCGGTCCGAGGCGTGCCGGACGACCTGGTGGAGGCCGCGCGAGCGCTCGGCGCCGGGCCCGTCTCCCTGCTTCTGACCGTACGGCTGCCCGCCTCACTCCCCGAGATCCTCACGGGCGTACGGATCGCCGTCGGTGTCGCGTACACCTCGGTCGTCGCCGCCGAGACGGTCAACGGCGTGCCCGGCATCGGCGGCATGATCCGCGACGCCCAGCGCTTCAACCAGACCGACGTCGTCATCGCCGGGATCATCGCCATCGGCGTCTCCGGGATCCTCCTCGACGCGCTGTTCAAGGGCGCGGAACGACTCGCGGTGCCCTGGCGCGGCCGGGCCTGAGTCCGTCAACTCCCCCTCTCCGTCAGCCCCGTAGGCCTCGTCAGCCTCGCCGGCTCTCCTACGAAGGAACCCTGATGCCCGCACGTACCCGCCGCACCCTCCTCCTCGCCTCCGCCATCACCCTGGTCGCGCTCACCGCGACCGCGTGCGGCGACGGCGCCGCGTCCGGGGGTGGGAAGACCCAGGTGCGGATCGCCTACCAGGCGATCCCCAACGCCGATCTCGTGGTCAAGAACCGGAAACTGCTCGAGAAGGCGCTCCCGGACGCCGAGGTGAAGTGGGTCAAGTTCGACTCCGGCGCCGACGTCAACACGGCGGTGATCGCGGGGTCGGTGGACCTCGGCCTGGCCGGCTCCAGCCCCGTCACGAAGGGGCTCTCGGCGCCGCTGAACATCCCGTACAAGGTGCTCTGGATTCACGACCTGATCGGCGAGAACGAGGCGCTCGTCGCCCGGAAGGGCATCACGTCCGTCAAGGCGCTCAAGGGCAAGAAGATCGCGACGCCCTTCGGGTCCACGTCCCATTACTCCCTCCTCGCGGCACTGGACTCGGCCGGACTCGAGGAGTCCGACGTGACGCTCGTCGACCTCCAGCCGCAGGACGCGCTCGCCGCCTGGCAGCGTGGTGACATCGACGCCGCGTATGTGTGGACGCCCACGCTCACCGAACTCGCGTCGAAGGGCGGCGAGGTCCTCGTCACCAGCCGTCAGATCGCCGAACAGGGCAAGCCGACAGCCGACTTGGGTGTGGTCACCGACGCGTTCGCCGCCAAGCATCCGGAGATCGTCGACGCCTGGCTCAGGGCGGAGGACCAGGCCGTCAAGCTGGCCAAGAGCGACCCCGCGAAGGCGGCCGCGGCCATCGGCGCCGAACTGAACCTCAGGCCCGCGGACGCGCAGAAGCAGCTCGCCCAACTGGTGCTGCTCACCGCCGAGGAGCAGCAGGGCGCCGACTACCTCGGCAAGCCCGGCGCACCCGGCGCCCTCGCCGGGAACCTGCGCGACGCGGCCGTCTTCCTCAAGGCGCAGAAGGCCGTCGACGCGGTGCCTGGCCGGTCCGTCTTCGAGAAGTCTCTCGCCGTGAAGGAGCTGTCCCGTGTCGTCAAGTGAGGCCCCGCAGGCGGCGAGCGCCGACGCCGACATCGAGCTGGCGGGCGTCAGCGTCCGCTACGGCACGGCGAAGGCTCCGGTGACGGCTGTCGCCGACGTTTCCCTGACCGTGGACCGCGGCGAGTTCGTGGTTCTTGTCGGGCCGTCCGGATGTGGCAAGACGACGCTGCTCCGCCTGGTGGCGGGCTTCGAGCAGCCCGCCACCGGGAGCGTGGACGTACGGCGCAAGGTGGGCGTCGTCTTCCAGCAGCCGCGCCTGTTCCCATGGCGCACGGTGGGCGGCAACGTCGCGTTCGCGCTGGCGCGCAACGGAACCGTACGCGCCGAACGCGCATCCCGTGTGGAGGAGTTGCTGTCCCTCGTCGGGCTGTCCGGCATGGCCGGGCGCCGCACCTGGGAACTGTCCGGCGGGCAGCAGCAGCGGGTGGCCATCGCCCGCGCCCTGGCCACCGAACCGCAGATCCTGCTCATGGACGAGCCGTTCGCCGCGCTGGACGCGCTCACCCGCGAACGCCTCCAGGAGGAGGTCAGGACCCTGGCCGCGGTCACGGGAACAACCGTCCTGTTCGTCACGCACTCCGCCGAGGAGGCCGTCCTGCTCGGCTCCCGCGTCCTGGTCATGGCGGCGGCCCCGGGCCGCGTGATCGACGAGGTGACGGTCCCGCTCCCGCGCGAGACGACCACGGACGTGGCCGCACTGCGCGGAGACGCCCGCTTCGCGGCGCTGCGCGCCGAACTCGCCGAGGTCACGCGCAGGACGGTCGCGGCCTGAAGGGCCCAGCTGCCCGCCGCGGAATCAGAGGTTGCGGCCCAGCAGGTCGAGGAGCGCGACCCAGTGCCGTTCCGCGGCCTCGGCGTCGAAGCGGTTGGTGTCCGCCATGGTGAAGCCGTGATGGGCGCCCGTGTAGACCTCGGAGTGGTGGCGGACGCCCGCCGCGGAGAGCGCCTTGTCGAGGCGTTCGATCTGCTCGGGCGGCATGGAAGGGTCCTGGTCGGCGTGACCGAAGCAGAGCTCCGCGGTGATCCGGCCGGCGAGAAGGTGAGGGCTCGTGGAGTCGTCGGTGGCCAGACCCGCGCCGTGGAAGCCGGCCGCTGCCGCGACCCTCTCGGGATGGCTGCCCGCGGTGAGCAGGGCCAGGCGGGCGCCCAGGCAGTAACCGGTGACGCCGACGGGTCCGGCGGCCACCGCGGAGCAGTCGGCCAGCCAGGACAGGTAGGCGGCGGAGTCGCGTGCCACCGCGTCCGCGGTCAGGTCGCCCATGAGGGGGACGATCTGCTCGAACAGCGCCGGCCGCTCGGCGTCGGTGATGAAGTCGGGCAGCGCCACGACCGGCGCCCGGCCGCGGCGGTAGAACACGTTGGGGACGAGCACGGTGTACCCGGCCGCCGCGAGCCGGTCGGCCATCGCCCGCAGATGAGGGCGCAGCCCGAAGGCATCCATGTAGAGCAGGACGGCCGGGTGGGCGGCGTCGTCGTCGGGCTGGGCGAGATAGGCGTCGGCGGTGCCGTCCCCAGTGGGGATCTCGACAGTTGTGCTGCGTGTGGCGGTCATGACGTGCAGTCTCTCAGGGAGTCGCGTGAGGGATGTCCTCCAGGCCGAGTCGGTACCAGTCGTTGCCCGACAGGACGTGCAAGTCCGGGCCGCGGCCGATCACCTGTGTGTGCTTCGGCAGGGGCCGACCGTTCGGCGGCTTGAGCCGGTACTCGTCCGTGATGCGGAGGTCTTCGCTGTCGAGGGTGCCCACGGACAGCCGGTCGTGGTGTGGTCCGTAGCCGAGGGTGGCTTCCGCGACCACGTGGCCGTCGGCGTAGTGGACGATCGCGTCGCGGTCAGCGCCCACCGGACGCCACCTGGCCCGGGCGCCCACCAGAATCACCCGCTCCGCCTCCTCGTCTTCGTTCATCCCCACACCCCACCAGGGGGTGGCGTGCCGTGCCGGCGACTATCTTCGGGGGAGAGGCCGGGTGCCCTACCCCCGCGGAAACACCGGAGGGAAGAGTTCGTGCACCGGGCGACGGCGGTGGTCCCGCTCCGGATACGCCGCGCGCATCACGTCGAACAGGTCCTGACCGGCTCGTCTCAGGGCGGGGAGGTCGACGCCAGGGATCGAGCCGTCGCGCATGACGACCTTGCCCGCGACCATCGTCAGGACCGCGTCGCGCGCGGTGCCGTTGAGTACGAGGGTGCGCAGCGGATCCTCGGTGACGCCCATGCGGAAGTCGTCGAGGGCGAACGCCGCGAGGTCGGCGGTGGCCCCCGCGGCCAGGCGCCCCAGGTCCGGCCGGTGCAGTGCGGTCGCGCCACCGGTCCAGAGCGCTTCGAAGTAGCCGGCGAGGTGGGCCTGGCCCAGGTCACCGGCCTGGATCTTGGCGACCTGGGTGCCCACGTCGATTCCCCGGATCAGGTCCGGCGGGAAGGAGTCCGTGCCGAGACACAGGTTCACTCCCTGCGCCCGGTAGCCGCCGAACGTGTGCAGGTTGTGGGCGTACCGGGCGTTGGTCAGCGGGCAGTGCACGATCGACACGCCTGCGTCGGCGAGCACCGCGACATCTCCGGTGTCGGCTCCTAGCACTTCCGGGTGTACGTCCAGCACCACTCCGTGCGGAACGATCAGCCGGTCCGACAACAGCCCTGATTCGGCGATGAGTTGAAGTGGCGTACGCCCGTAGGTGTGCTGGATGAAGTCGCGCTCGGACACGCCCTGCAGGGCGTGCAGGCGTACCAGCGCGCCGCGTTCGCGTGCGGCCTGGGCGACGTCGCGCAGGAGGTCCGGGGTGAGTGTCTCGATCCGGCAGGGGAGCAGGACCCCGGTCACCAGCGGATCGGCGAGTTGTGAGGTGTGGTCCAGGAAGCGCAGCGCGTCGGCAAGGCCGCGCCGGCCCGCCTCCTCGTCGAACTGCACTGTGCGCTTGCCGTCCGCGCCGATCACGTTGACGCCGGACCGGAACGACGGCCCGAGGAAGGCACGCAGACCCAGCTTCGTGGACACCTCGGTCATGGCCACGAAGCCCTCGTACGTCTCGGCCCAGTCGCTGTGCACCTCGGAGGCGATCGGCATGTAGCTGGTGACGCCGTGCAGGGCGAGCTGGGTCAGCGCGTACTCGCGCACCGTGCGCCGTTGCGCTGCGTCGAACACCGCGCGGGGCGCGGCGAAGTAGTCCGTCGACCAGGTGAAGCCAGAGGACAGGTTCGGGGACGCCCAGGAGTCCAGGATCAGGTGGTCGATGTCGGTGAGCGCGTCGAGGTCGATGAGGCCGGGAGTGATCACCGCGTCACCGAGGTCGATGTGTTCGTCGGCCTGGTGGCGGGCGAGTTCGGTGCGCGGCCCCACGTCGACGATCGTGTCGCCGTCGATCAGCACGGCTCCGTCGGCGATCTCCACGTGCGAGCTTCCGTCGTGGGCGATCACCCAGGAAGCGGTCACCAAGGTTCTCATCGACATCCCTCTCAGATTTGGTACACCAAGTAGGCGAATCAGCCACCGAGGTCCCGGGGTGCGGGTGGCTGCGCCGCACCATCGCGGGGGCTACCGGCGCCGGGCCCGCGCCGTGCTCCGCATGACCATAACCCGGCGATGACTAGGGAAGTAAGACTGATTTGTGGTCTGTCCAGCGGTGATGCACCGGATGTCACATCACCCTGGTGGAAACCGTGATTCTTGGTATACCGTTCCGGCCACCCACACCCCAGAGCACCGAAGGATCGACGTGCCGGATCCGCATGAGTCGACGAGTCGGACGCGCCGCGCCAGCGCGCCGGAGCCCTCCGAAGGGCAGGTGGCCACCCTGCCTTCACCGGAGTCCGAGGCCGCACCAACCGAGCGCGAGCCGACCGCCGAGATCGCCACCGCGCGATCGCTGCTCGGCACGGCATGGCTTCGCATTCGGCGCAGCCGGATCGCCGTCGCCGCGCTGATCGTCGTGGCCCTGATGGTGCTGTTCGCCGTCCTGGCTCCGGTGTTGGTGGCCATCGAGGGCTCCGACCCGTTCACCTCCCGGACCGGGCCCGAATTCCTCGACAACTTCGACACACCGGGCCTGCCGCTCTCGTACTACCGCTTCCCGTCCGGCGAGCACTGGCTCGGTCTCGAACCGGGGCTCGGGCGCGACATCTTCGCCCGCATGGCCTACGGCGCGAGGATCTCTCTCACCATCGCGCTGCTGTCGACGGTGGTGTCGGTGGTCCTCGGCACCGTGCTCGGCGCGGCGGCCGGATACTTCGGCGGCAAGGTCGACATGGTGATCAGCCGCGTGATGGACCTGTTCCTGGCCTTCCCGCACCTGCTGCTCGTCCTGTCGCTGACCCCGATCCTCCAGTCCCGGCTACGGGGCACCTCCCTCGACTCGGGCAGCCTGGTGCCGATCGCCTCACTGGTGATCATCCTCGGCTTCTTCGGCTGGGCGTACCTGGCGAGAGTCGTGCGTGGCCAGGTGCTCTCGATCCGGCAACAGGAGTTCGTCGAGGCCGCGCAGGCCTACGGTGCCTCCCACCGGAGCATCATCTTCCGGCAGATCATCCCGAACGTCATGGGGGTCGTGCTGGTCTACGCGACCATGATGATCCCCACCAACATCACCGCGGAAGCGGCCCTCTCGTTCCTCGGCGTCGGGGTCAAGGACCCCACGCCCTCCTGGGGCCAGATGCTCAACGCGGCCCAGTCGGGGAACTGGTACCTCTCCGACCCGTGGTTCCTGGCCGTCCCGGCCGGCGCACTGGTGATCACCGTGCTCGCCTTCAACCTGCTCGGCGACGCGGTCCGGGACGCCCTCGACCCCAAGTCCTCCCGAGGCTGATCCACCACCTCCCCACCTCTGAGCCCGTGCTCCACCTCTCATCCTTTGCTCCACCTCGGATCGGCCCACGACGTGCGCCATCCCATTCCCGTCCGCAAGGAGATGCAGTGAACAGAAGCACCAAGGCGGCGCTCGCCCTGACGGTGACTGCCGGGCTGGCCCTCACCGCCTGTGGCGGCCCCAAGCCCACACCCGGTGACAAGGCCGGCGCCGATACGGACGCCTACGCGCCGGTGACCGTCGGGAAGGGCTACGCCACCAAGGGCGGGAACATCAACGTCCTGATGTCCTCGGACTTCCAGACCCTGGACCCCGGCAACAGCAACTACGTCCAGACCGCCAACGTCGGGCAGCTCTACTACCGCACCCTGACCATGGCCAAGGAGACCGCCGGCCGGCCGCCGACCATCGTGCCGGATCTGGCCACCGACCTGGGCAAGGCCTCCGCCGACGGCCTCACCTGGACCTACACCCTCAAGAAGGGTCTGAAGTTCGAGGACGGCACACCGATCACGAGCAAGGCCATCAAGTACGGCGTCGAGCGCACCTACGCCCGCGACGTCTACACCCAGGCACCGCAGGAGCTGAACTCGGCCCTGGCCGACGACGGTTACAAGGGCCCCTACGCCGGCGGCGACTTCAAGGCGATCGACACCCCGGACGACCGCACCATCGTCTTCCACCTCAAGCAGCCGTTCGCCGAGTTCCCCGCGCTGGTGTCGCGGTCGAACACGGCGCCGGTGCCGAAGGACAAGGACACCAAGCTCGACTACACCAACCACCCGGTCTCCTCGGGCCCGTACAAGATCAAGTCGTACGACCGCGGACGCTCGATGAAGCTGGTGCGCAACGACCAGTGGGACCCGGCCGCCGACCCCAACAGGCCTGCACTGCCTGACACGTTCACCTTCACGCTGTCCACGGCCCAGGCCACCATCAGCCAGCAGCTGCTCGCCGACTCGGACCCGACGGCGATCACGCTGGACAGCAACGGCGGACTGCAGGCGTCCGACGCGGCCAAGCTCAACGACCCCAAGGTCAAGAAGCGCACCGCGGCCGGTCTGCTGGGCTGCACGGACGTGCTGAACTTCAACACCGAGACCATCCAGGACCCCGACGTCCGCAAGGCGATGGCACTCTCCATCGACCGCGGCTCCATCCAGGTCCAGTACGGCGGCGCACGCTTCGGCAAGGTGGCCCAGTCGTACATCAACCCCGCCCAGCGCGGTTACGTCGCACAGCACACCGACCTGGACCCCGCGGGCAAACCGAAGCTGGACGAGGCCAAGAAGCTCCTGAAGGGCAAGAAGGTCCCCAAGAAGCTGGTCTACGGCTACGCGGACACCAACGCCCGCTACAAGAACGTCGGCACCGTGCTCCAGCAGAACTTCAAGAAGCTCGGCATCGACCTGCAGCTGCGCCCGATCCCGGCCGCCAACTACTACACCGTGCTGGCCGGTGACCAGATGCCGGACATCGCCCGCAGCGGCTGGTGCGGCGGCGCGGACAGCGGTTCGGTGCGCACCACCGTCGACCCGAACGTGGGGCCGAGCCTGGACGGCAAGACCTACGGCTTCTCCAACATCCCGCGTTTCCACGACCCGAAGATCTCCCGCGACATGTACAAGCTCCGCGGCACCAACGGGACCAGTGAGGAACTGGGCAAGAAGTGGGCCACCCTCTTCGACCGGACCATGCAGGCCTACCCGCTCGTCCCGCTGGTGCGCAGCTACACCAGCAGCGTGGTCGGCTCCAAGGTCCGAGGCGCCCAGATGGGTTACTTCTTCGGCGCCATAGACCTGTCGGTCGTCGGCGCCGAGCACTGACGCACGCTGCACAAGAGAGGTAATTGAACGGTGAGTTCATCCCGAGCCGGCAGGTCGCACCCATGACCAGTTTCCTGATGCGGCGCTTCGTCGCGATGATCGTGCTCTTGTTTGTCATCAGCTTCGTGACGTTCAGTCTGTTCCAGCTCGGCCCGGCGGACCCGGCCGCGGCGGCCTGCGGTCAGGAGTGCACACCGCAGCGCATCGCCGAGGCCCGGATCGCGCTCGGGATGGACAAGCCGTTCCTCACCCAGTACTTCACCTACATGTCGGGGCTGGTGAGCAGCCACACCGTCGGCGCGCCCGGCGCCGAGACCCTGTGCAACTGGCCGTGCCTGGGCAAGTCGTTCCAGACCAACGAGGACGTCACCACGATCATCGGCCGCGCCCTGCCGTACACACTGTCGGTGGCCAGCGGTGCGATCGTGCTGTGGACCATCGCCGGTGTCGGCCTCGGCCTGCTCGCGGCGCTCCGCAAGGGCCGGTTCGCCGACAAGCTGATCGTCGGCGGCGCCTCCGTCGGCGTATCGCTGCCCATTCCGGTGACGGGCCTGTTGCTGCTGCTCCTGTTCGTCAGCACGCTGGACCTGTTGCCGTTCACCACCAACGAGATAACCTCGCCGTTCGGCGCGGCGGGTCCCGGAGGCTGGCTCCTGAACTACCTGCTGCCGTGGGTGGCGCTGGCCGTGCTGTTCAGCGCGCAGTACATCCGGGTCACCCGCAGCAACATGCTGGAGACCTTCGGCGAGGACTTCATGCGCACCGCCCGCGCGAAGGGACTGTCCCGGCGGAACATCGTGTTCAAGCACGGCGCGCGGGCCGGCATCACCCCGGTGGTCACCATGCTCGGCCTCGACATCGGCGGCCTGCTGGGCGGAGCCGTACTCACCGAGCAGATCTTCTCGGTGCCGGGCGTCGGATTCACCGCGGTGCACGCCGCACAGTCCGGTGACCTGCCGGTCACCATGGCCATCACCATGATGGCCGCGTTCTTCATCATTGTCGCCAACGTCCTGGTCGACATCGCCTACGCGGTGATCGACCCGCGAGTGAGGGTCGCCTGATGACCACGCCCGAAGCCGCGCCCATGCTGGCCATCCGCGATCTACGGGTGAGCTTCCCGACCGACGACGGCGTGGTGCACGCAGTCAACGGGATGGACCTGACCCTGGCGCGCGGGGAGACCGTCGGAATCGTCGGCGAATCCGGCTCCGGCAAGACCGTCACGAGCCAGGCGCTGATGGGCCTGCTCAAGGGCACCACGGCCGCCGTCACCGGACAGATCCTCCTCGACGGCCAGGATCTCAACACGCTCACCGAGACACAGATGCGCGCCTACCGCGGCAAGAAGATCGCAATGATCTTCCAGGACCCGCTGTCGGCCATGCACCCCTTCTACCCCGTCGGCGCCCAGATCGCCGAGGCCTACCGGGTGCACAACGTCGTCTCCAAGAAGACCGCGGCACAGGTCGCCGTCGACATGCTCGGCCGCGTCGGGATCCCCGACCCCAAGCGCCGCTACTCGGCGTACCCGCACGAGTTCTCCGGCGGCATGCGCCAGCGCGCGATGATCGCCATGGCGCTCGTCTGCGAACCCGAGCTGCTGATCGCCGACGAACCCACCACCGCCCTCGACGTCACCGTTCAGGCCCAGATCCTCGACCTGCTCAACGAGCTGCAGGACGAGACCGGGACCTCCGTGATCCTGGTGACCCACGACCTCGGCGTGGTCGCCGAGGTATGTCACCAGGTCGTGGTGATGTACGGCGGCGAGTGCGTGGAGCAGGCGACCGTCGCGAAACCTCTTCAAGGACCCGCGACACCCCTACACCCAGGGACTGCTGGCCTCGATGCCGTCACTGGCGCAGCGGTCCGAACGGCTCAACCCCATCCCGGGCTTCCCGCCGTCGCTGTTGGCGCTGCCCGAGGGCTGCCTCTTCGCCGACCGCTGCCCGAAGACACACCTGGTGCCCGACGACGCCTGCGGTACGCGCCGCCCGACACTGACCGGCCTCGACGGGCACCCGTCGCGGTGCCACCTCGAGACGCTGCAACCGACCGGAGAGGTGGCCCGATGACGCCGCTGCTGGAGGTCACCGACCTGACCAAGCACTTCCCGACCCGCTCCCGTGGCTTCAGGCCCGGCGGCGGTGCGATCAAGGCCGTGGACGGCGTCAGCTTCTCCGTCGACGCCGGACAGACCCTCGGCCTGGTGGGGGAGTCCGGCTGCGGAAAGTCGACCACCGGCCGTCTGCTCATGCGCCTCCTCGAGCCGACCTCCGGGAGCGTCCGGCTCGACGGCCGGGAGATCGCCGAGCTGCGTTCGTCGGAACTGCAGGAGTACCGGCGCCGGGTGCAGATGGTGTTCCAGAACCCGTCGTCGTCGCTCAACCCCCGCCAGTCCGTGGGCAGCGCGATCGCCGCACCGCTCCTCGCCCAGCGGATCACGCCGGCCGGCGGCGTCAAGGCCAAGGTGCGGGACCTGATGGACCGGGTGGGGCTGCGCCCCGACCACTACAACCGCTTCCCGCACGAGTTCTCCGGCGGCCAGAAACAGCGCGTGGGCATAGCCCGGGCGCTCGCCCTGGACCCGCAGCTCATCATCTGCGACGAACCGGTGTCCGCACTGGACGTGTCGGTCCAGGCACAGGTCATCAACCTCCTCGAGGACATCCAGCGGGACACCGGGGTGGCCTACCTCTTCATCGCCCACGACCTGTCCGTGGTCCAGCACTTCGCCGACCGCATCGCGGTGATGTACCTCGGCAAGATCATGGAATACGGCGACACCTCACGGGTTTTCGGAGCTCCGGAACATCCCTACACGCGGGCCCTGCTGTCCGCCGTGCCCCAGCCCGACCCTGCGGCGGACCGGAGCGGGCGGATCCGGCTGAAGGGCGATCTGCCCAGCCCGGCCGACCCGCCGCGCGGCTGCGTGTTCCAGTCCCGGTGCCCCGTGCACACGCAACTGGACCCGCAGCGGCGCCAGTTGTGCACGGAGAGCGTGCCGAGCGGCGACATCGCCTGCCACCACGCCGACGTCGCGGCCGAGATGCTGGCCACGACGACCCGGTAACCCGATCCCTGTCCACACGAACAGCAGTACCGCGCAACCGAGCACAACAAGGCACAGCAGAAAGGTGACAGCAGTGTTGATCCGTGACGTCCGTCCGTGGGGTGGCGAGCGCAGCGACGTCGTCCTGTCCGGCGACCGCATCGCGGCGATCCGCCCGCACGACCCGGCCGCACAGCCGTCCGGCGAAGTGGTGGAGGGCCGCGGCCGACTGCTGCTGCCGTCGTTCAGCGACGTTCACGTGCACCTGGACTCGACCCGGATCGGCCTGCCGTTCCGGCCGCACACCGGCGGGCCCGGAGTGTGGACGATGACCATGAACGACCGGGAGAACTGGCGTTCCGCGGAGGTTCCCCTCGTGGAGCGGGTGGCCGGCACCCTGGAGCGGATGATCGCGCGCGGCACCACCCGCGTGCGGTCGTACGCCCAGGTCGACGTGGACTGCAAGCTCGAGAAGTTCGAGGCGGTGGTGGCCGCGAAGGAGAAGTTCGCCGGTCAGGCCGAGGTCCAGATCATGACGTTCCCGCAGGCGGGCATCCTCCGCGAGAAGGGCACCGCCGAATACCTGGAGGCCTCGCTGAAGGCGGGCGCCGACGTGATGGGCGGCATCGATCCCTGCACCCTGGACCGGGATCCCAAGGGGCACCTGGACGTCGTGTTCGGGCTCGCCGAGAAGTACCAGGTCGAGGTGGACATCCACCTGCACGAGCCCGGCGAGCTGGGCGTGTTCTCCACCGATCTGATTCTTGAGCGCACGCGGGCACTGGGCATGCAGGGCAAGGTCACGATGTCCCACGCCTATGAACTGGGCTCGGTCTCCGAGTCGGTGAGCCGCCGGATCATCGACGAATTCGCCGAGCTCGACATCGCGATGGCCACCGTGGCGCCTTCGGCCCGCGGGCAGCTGTCGCTGGTGGACCTGACGGAGGCGGGCGTCCGCGTGGGCCTGGGCGAGGACGGCCAGCGCGACTACTGGAGCCCGTACGGCAACTGCGACATGCTCGACCGCACCTGGCAGCTGGCCTTCACCAACAACTTCCGCCGTGACGAGCTGATCGAGATGTCCCTGGCGGTCGCGACGATGGGCGGGGCGTCGATCATGAGCCACGACGTCGCCCGCCTCGGAGGGATCGGCGACCGTCCCGGCCTTGCGGTGGGTGACCGTGCCGACCTGCTCCTTGTCGACGGCGAGACACCGTCGAGCGCGGTGATGGACCGCGGCACGGATCGCACGGTCCTGCACGACGGAGTGGTCGTCGCCGACCAACTGGCGCTGGTACGGCGCTGATCCGAGCCCTCGGGTCGCGCCTGCGGTCGAACCCGGCGCATCAGCCCTCCCCATGCCCTGACGTCGATCAGGGCCGCCAGGGGAGGGCTGATGCGCGTCTCGCGCCTGCGCGATCACCGACGTTGCCGGACTCCGTGATCGTCGACCGGAATGCGGGCGTGACGGGTGAACTCAGGCCGGCAGGTGACTCCTCCGGGCACGGCACAAGGCCCGAACTGCGCACAACGGGGCGAGACCGGGACCAGATGGTGGAGATCCTCCAGGTGGCCGCGGGGGACGGTCGGATCACCGCGGAGGAGCGGGACGAGCGTTTGGACGGTGCGTTGTCCGCCCGCACCTTCGGCGAACTCGCGGCCCTGACAGCCGACTTGCCTCGGATCGACATCCGGTCGGTGTCCGGCCCGGACACCCCCGCCACCCTACGCGTCCAGCTCGCCGGACAGTCCCGCGGCGGCGACATCACCGTGCGACCCCCACCCGCACGTCCTCGCAGTGGCCGGGCCGCGGCACACCACGGAGTACCGGCCGCTGACCTGGACCTGGACCTGGACCTGACCCCTGGACCCGGACCAGCAGCTGCGGTCAGCGGCGCTTGTCGGCGATGGCGCGGCGGCTGTTCTCCAGGTGCTCGACGACGAGCTCCTCGACGAGTGCCACATCGCGGTCCGCGACAGCGGCGTAGAGGGCCTCGTGCTCCAGCGCCATCGCGAGGAGGTCGTCGTGCCGGCCCAGCAGCCACCGCATCCGGCTGCGCAACGTACCTTCGAGTTCGCTCAGCAACTCGTTGGCCGCCATCGACGTCACCGTCTCGTGGAAGTCGGCTGCCGCGCGTCGGGCGCGGACCGCGTCGCCCGCCCTGGCGGCCGCGAGTTCCTCGTCGAGGTTCGAGCGGAGCCGCCCGAGGCCGACGCGGTCACCCCGCTGAGCGGCGAGACGGAAGGTCATCACCTCAAGGGCCTCGCGGACCTCGTTCAGATCGGCGATGTCCGTAGGTGTGAACTCCCTTACGACCGCCCACGTCCGCGGTCGCGGAGTGACCAGGCCCTCGGCGACGAGCACGCGCAGGGCATCGCGAACGGGTACGCGGCTCACCCCTATCTGCGCCGCCAGCTCGCGCTCGACGAGCTTGCTGCCGGGTTTGCGCACACCATCGAGAATGTCGTCCCGGAGCTGCCGCGTGACCCGCTCCGACTCCGGCTCGAACTCCCCTGTACCTGCCATACCCCGAGTCTCGCACGGGAACGGAACCATTTGGCGTGCGGTCCGGGTGAGGCGGCCGGCGCATCAAGGTGTGCGGGCGAGCTCGATGAGGTGCTGTGCCGTGGCTTCGGGGTCGATGATCTGGTGGAGGTGTTCACCCGGCAGGTGTGCCACGCGCAGGCCGCGTTCGCGCGCCTCGGCGGCGGCATCCTCGTACTGCGGGGCGAAGAGCAGGTAGGAACACGGGTGGTCGTCCCACCCGTCCGGGACCGGGATGTGCTGCTCGTAGTAGGACAGCGGCAGAGTGGGCTGTTCCTCGACGACGGTCTGGCGCACCGCCGGATCGGAGAACATGGGTGCCACGTCGGCCTCGTCCCACCAGTCGGTCCAGCGCGGGAGTCTGCCGTTCACGGCCATGGGGGTGAGGAACTCCAGCAACTCCGGTGGTGCGACGGGAGTTGGTCCGATTCGGGCCGGCAGCGCGGCATCGACGAAGATCGATCCGGTCACCGGATGGTCGAGCGCCGCGCGGATCACGGGGAGGAACAAGCCGGCGTTGCTGTGTGCCACCAACGTGACGGGGCTGCCGGCCGGAACCTTCCGGAGGTCGTCGCGGACCGCGCTGACGACGCGGGGCCAGAAGGGCGGGGCACCGGAGCCGATGTGCAGGAGTGACGGCACCCGCACCTGGTGACCTCTCGCCTTGAGGCGCTCGGCCACGGGGTGCCAGGTCGAGGGACCCACGGACGGACTGTGTACGAGAACGAAGACCGGCTGCTGCATACGACGATTCTGCCGCCCATCCACGCGGGGCGTGAGGTCTTGGCTGACAGCAGAAGACCTCGTATCGGCCGCGTGCACCGGCGACGCAGAGCGAGTCCATACGCGGGTCGTCGACACGCCGCAGACGCACGGCGACGTCCTCGTTGCGCCGAACGGCACGGGCGCTGCGGGACCGCCTCTCCGGCGACCTCCGCCGGGTCCGGGACGGCACCGGCGACGGCTACCGCCGCCAGACGGCCGTCCCGGTGAAGCCGAACGGGCTTCTCGGCGCGGCCTGCATGGCAGCCGTCAAACCCTTCCGCCACCTCGGGGTGTACCGGTGTACCCCGCAGTGATTCGATCCATCGGCCGCGAGTGGCAGGCCAACGCGAGCGAACGCGGTACGGGGTTCGCCGGAGAATGAAGTGACGTGTCGTCAGGCGTACGTCCAGCGCCAGGCGTTGGAGCTGTACACGCACTTGATGCGTGTGCCGCCCTCGTTGGTTGTGGCGGCGCCGTGATCGCTGTTGCGGCAGAACTGGCCGGCCGAGTAGCAGTTGCCCGCGTTGGAGACGATCGAGCAGGTGCCGGTGGTGTCCTGGCTGCCGCTTCCACTGCCCGTATCGCTGCCGGTGTCGCTGCCGGTGTCGGCTGCAGCCCGGGCGGTCTTGGTGACGGTGACCGTGGGGCGCGGCTTCGCCTTGGCCCTGATGGTCTCCGTGACGGTCGGCGCGGGCTCCGGCGTGGCGGTCACGGTGGCGGTGACAGTTTGCGCGGGCTTGGCCTCGGCGGCGACGGGCTGCTGATCGCCCTTCCCGGCGCCCACTATGAGCGCACCGGTGAGAAGCAGACCTGATCCGCCCAGCCACACCCGCTTGCGCCTACGCAGAGGGCGGGCGTCAACCGGGCGCGGCGCGGGCGGCGTTGTGTACGCGTTGGTCATATTGTCCCCCCTGAGGTGTTACAGGTGGGAGGAGGCTATTACGTCGGCGAGGTATGTGAAGGAAATATGAACTACAGGTGATTGATTTGTGACTTCATGGTTGTGCGGCCCCCGAAGTCCAACTCCCTTACGCGTGACGGTGACCTGTCCGAGTGGCTCGCGGCAGGCGCCGCCCGGCTCACTGCCACCGTCGCGCATGGGCTGCGATGGCGCCCAATACCTCCGGCATGTCCTGTTCAGGTGCGCCTATCAGTACCTCTGAGCCGCGGCCCGGGCCGTCGAGGACCTCGCAGACTGCGACCAGGGGGTGGGTCGGCTCGGTCTGCTGCGCGCGGGGTGTGTACCAGCGCTGCTGCTCTGCTCTACGCGCGCGTGCTTCTTCGTCCCGGTAGGGCTGGATCGAGTACCGGCGTACTGTGCGCGGGTCGCTGCGGTACGGCGGACGTACGGTGATCACCCGCAGCGGGCCCGGCAGCGGTTTCAGTGCCACCTTCGCGGCCGGGTCGGGGGTCGTGCCGATGACGTCCGGTCCTACGTACAGCGGGCCCCTGATGCCGAGTTTCCATGGGCCGGTCCCGGAGACATCGCCGTCCACCGGGTGCACTTCGACCGGCTGAACCGGCTCCACGTCGCACTTGCGCGGCAGTCGGGTCCGCGTCCACCAGCGCAGCCAGAGCAGAGCGGGTACCAGGAGGGCCACGGCCGCCACCGCGAAGTTCAGCACCACCGCTCGGGGCCGGGGTTCGATCAATGCCGCCAATGCCCCGACGCCGCCCGCGGTGGCCAGGGCGATTACGGGTGCGAGCCACTGCCACGCCATCGTCAGCGGGTTGCGCCGACCGCGCAGCAGCAGCCACATCGCCGCCCACAGAGGCCCGAGTCCGAGCCCCCACAGGACGGAGGTCAGGGCCGCGGGCGTGGTGAAGAGCCGTCCCGGGTAGTGGCTGGTGTGTACGACGGACCTGTCGTCGCCGCTGTCTTTCCCGGCCTGGATCATGCGTACCGAGCCGCGCCACCAGAACAGCGTCACCGGCTCTCCGGCCTGTGTCCGCCCGTACACCGAGTCCCGTTCGTCGTGGGAGCGGGTGTCGCTGTAGGTGAGTTCCATCGTGCGGCGGTGGTCGGCCCGGGTCAGTTCCAGGGTGTACTTGGTCCTGGAGCGTTTGAGCGTGTAGGCGGAGTCCCGCACGGTGACGCGTTCGCGCTGCAGGCAGTACGGCTTGCGGTTGAGGTCTCCGCCGCACACCTTCAACTGGCCGGTGCGATGGCCGTTCTCGACGATGGCCACCTTTGAGAAGTCGACGTCGTCCTGTCGTGCCTGTTGCGCGGTCTGCCACAGTGGCCAGGCCGCCCCGAGCAGCACGACTGCCAGCAGCAGGCACACTCCCGCGCGGACGAAGTCCCCGATCCCGGTTCTCATATGACCCTCGCTGCCCGAAGCCCTGCCCTGTGCCTCACCCTTCGGGGTGGGGCGCGGGGAATCCTACTCAGCTGGATCACGGGGCCGGCAGGTGGATGAAGCCGTCGTGCCCGGGCCCATGTCGAGTCACAGCCAAGGCATTCGTGGACTGAGCGCCAACGACTCCCCGGCGCGGCTCGGGGATTCTTTTCTGAGGCGAACGGCCATGACCAGGCCCTGGACTTCTCGCTGTATGCCGTCCGCTGCCTGCGCGTCGAGGCACCGGCACGGGAGCCACGACCTCGTACCGCGTCGCCGGAAGCCACTGGGCTGCCCGCGAAGGTGCGGCCAGGCGGGCCACCACTGCAGGGGGAACATCCCATGCAGATCACCAAGCGAGGCGCCTCGGTCGCCGCCGGCGGCCTCGTGTGTGCCGAGGACGGCACGGGCGACGGCTACTGCATCCGCGCCGAACTCGCCGTCGGTCTCTCCGCGAACACCAATCACGACACCGCCGCGGCCGTCCACTGCAACACCCGGAACCTTCCGGAGGGCCACACCCTCAACATGCGCGTCTGCGTGGTGAAGGGCGAGGCCATCTGCTCGCGGTGGTACTCCGTCACCGCGTGACCAGCTCCAGAGCACTGCACGGCCCCGCACTCCCGGAGCGCGGGGCACGTGGTGGCTGCCGCGGGCCGTCCAGGTCACTCGAGGCTGAGTCGCATCAGGACCCTCGGGTGACCGGCCGGTACCGACCGGCGCCATACGACTCACCGGGCCGTCATCGCCAGGCGTTGCGGGAGCCGGGTGAGGGTGGCCGTTGCCGCGAGGGCGAGCGTGACACCGACGGCGGCGGCGATGGTCGTGGCCCAGTCCGCGTCGAGGGAGTCGGACAGGAAGGCGCCGGTGAGCCGGCTCCCGCCGTACAGGAGGGCCACTGCCGCGAGGGCGGCCGGCCAGCGGTGCCGCACGCCCGTGATGATGTCGTCGACGACGTTCAGGACGACGATCACCGCCATGATGTCGGCGCCGCCGTACTCCGCGTCCCCACCGGCCACGGTGACCGCCGTCCCGACGGCGATCGACGCCAGCCAGATCCCTGTCAGGCGCGCGTACGACGTGGGTTGATGCCGTTCCGTACCGCGCGGAAGCCAGAAGAACCGCGCGATGTGCTGGGCGACCGTGTATTTCCCCATGGCCCGCGTCCCCGTTCCCCCGTTGCCGGCTCCTGCCCGCGTTCTGTGGTTGGACGCATGAGGCCGCGCCGCGGTTGTGCCGAGCGGAACTGGCCGGAGGCTACGCGAGGTTCACTGATCGTGCCCGATACCTTCGGTCGCATGGCAGATGAGGAATTTGAGCATCCACGGCTCGCCGCGGTGTATGACGCGCTCGATCCTGACCGCAGCGATCTCGACGCGTACGTGGGTATGGCGGAGGAGTTCGGAGCGCGTCGGGTGCTGGACATCGGCTGCGGGACGGGAGTGTTCGCGCTCCTGCTCGCCGATCGGGGGATCGAGGTCGTGGGGGTCGACCCCGCGCGGGCGTCCGTCGATGTGGCCCGAGGCAAGCCCGGCAGTGAGCGGGTGCGCTGGATCCGCGGCGACGCGACAGCGCTCCCGCCCCTGCGGACGGATCTGACGACCATGACGGCGAACGTCGCGCAGGCCATTGTCGATCCGACCATCTGGCGGCGGACGCTGCATGGGGCGTACGAGGCACTGCGGCCCGGCGGGCGCCTGGTGTTCGAGACGAGGGACCCGGCCGGACGTGCCTGGGAGGAGTGGAACCGCGAGGAGTCGTACTCGAAGACGCGGATCCCGGGAGTCGGCGTGGTCGAGAGCTGGGTCGAGGTGACCGACGTGAGTGGGCCGTTGGTGACGTTTCGGTGGACGTACGTATTCGCCGAGGACGGTGAGGTGCTGACCTCCGATTCGACCCTGCGGTTCCGTGAACGGCCAGAGATCGAGGCGCAGTTGGTATCGCGAGGCTTTGTGGTCGACGAGGTTCGTGACGCCGCCGACCGCCCCGGCAGGGAGTTCGTCTTTGTGGCGCGGCGTCCGGAGGGCCGGGGCTGAGCGCGACGCCGTACGACCCCACGGTTCGCGTGCGCATAGGCCTCGGCCCGGGACCGGCACCAGGTTCACATCGAGTCGAGCCACTCCGCGGCGGCGTCGAGCAGATGCGTGACCCCGTTGCGCAGCGCTGGATCCGCCACCGGTGCGAAGAACGGGGAGTGGTTGCCGTGCACGGTGGACGGCTGCTCGCCTGCCGGATCGGCGCCCTCCCAGCCGCTGGGCTCCGTACCGCCGAAGAACCAGAAGACGGACGGGCAATCGGCCGCGGTGGCGAGCAGGCCGAAGTCCTCGCTGCCTGACAGCGGGGAGCGCATGGTGTGCACCTCGGCGCCGCCCGCTGCAATCGCCTGGACGGTGCGTTGCGTTGCTTCGGCCGAATTGACCGTCAGGGGAAAGGAGTTGAGCTCGCTGAACTCCGGTGGGCGAGGCGCGCCGGAGGTCGCCGCCTCGCCTTCGACCGTTCGGCGCACCGCGGCGAGCACCCGTTCCCGCACGGCGGCGTCGAACGTCCTGATATTGATCTTGAGTTCGGCCTCCTCGGGGATGATGTTCTCCTTGGTGCCCGCCCGCAGCGAGCCCACCGTGACGACCGCCGACTCCGTCGGCGAGACCTCGCGGGCCACAATCCCCTGCAACCGCATGACCGTCGCCGCCGCCATGACCACGGGGTCGACCGTGGTGTGCGGAGCCGAACCGTGCCCGCCCCGTCCGAGCAGACGTGCCCTGAGACTGTCCGCCGCGGCCATCAGCACACCGGCGCGCGTCGCCACCGAACCCAGGGGAAGCGGCCCCACATGCTGGCCGAGCACCACGTCGGGGCGCGGGAACCGCTCCAGGAGACCGTCGGCCAGCATGGCCCTGGCCCCGGCGGCTGTCTCCTCGCCGGGCTGGAAGATCGCCAGCAGCGTGCCGTGCCAGAGTTCCCGGTGCGCCGCGAGCTGGGCGGTGGCACCGAGCAGAGCCGCCGTGTGCAGGTCGTGGCCGCAGGCGTGCATGAGCGGAACCGGCTCGCCGTCCGGCGACAGCGCGGTATCCGTGGACGCGTAGTCGAGTCCCGTCGCCTCGCGTACGGGGAGCCCGTCCATGTCGGCCCGGAGCGCGACCACCGGTCCTTCGCCGTTGCGCAGCAGCCCGACCACTCCCGTGCCGCCGACGCCCTCGGTGACATGCCAGCCCTGCCCGCGCAGCTCCGCGGCGACGATCCCGGCCGTACGGTGCTCCTCCATGGACAGCTCGGGATGGGAGTGCAGATCGCGGTAGAGCAGGCCGAGGCCGGGCAGCCGGGCGTCGAGGCCGTCCCGCAGGGCAACACCCTCGCGCGGCGCGGCAGCGGTCAGCGATCCGTCGGTCTCCATGTCAGTCCTCCCAGGTCTCCGGCGGGGTCGGGGGTCGACACCGGGGCCGAAGTGAGTCCAGGATGGGGATCGTTGATCACTTGCCCGTGATAACGCAGGAATTCGACGGAGATCCATGAGTCATGCCCGCTAGCAGCCCACAAGCTTCGCCCGGACACCGGGATGCGGCGGCCGGTTCGCTTCAGGAGTCGGACCTGGCGTTGATCGAGGCTCTCCAGCACAGCCCGCGCGCGCCCTGGTCACAGATCGGGCCCGCGCTCGGCGTGGACGCCACCTCCGCGGCCCGGCGCTGGCACCGGCTGGTCGGCCAGGGGCTCGCTTGGCTGACGGCCTACCCGTCCGCGAGCATGACGAGCTTCGCCTACGTCGACGTACGCTGCCGGCCGAACACCGTCGACGAAGTGACACGCCACCTGTGCGCGCTGCCCCAAGTCCTCAGCGTCGAGGAGGTCACGGGTGACTTCGATCTGTTCCTGACCGTGGCCGCCCCGACGCCGGCCGCACTCGCCGCGCTCGTACGCCGGGATCTGGCCACAGCGCCCGGCGTGGAGGCGACGGCCATCCACCTCGGCCTGCGCCTCTACCAAGAGGGGAGCGGCTGGCGCATGCGCGCCCTGGACCGGCAGCAACGCTCGCTGCTGGTGCCCCAGCAGCAACCTCCGCGCCGCTCCCCGACCGGGGCCACCGCCGACGCGGCACTCATCGCCGCCCTCGGCCGGGACGGGCGGCGAAGCCACCAGGAACTGGCCCGGGACCTGGGCGTCAGCGAGGCGACGGTGCGCCGCAGGCTCCAGCGGCTGATGGAGACGCGGTCGGTCCACTTCCGCTGCGACTTCGCCCAGGGCGCCGCCGGCTGGCCGCTCACCGCCACCTACCGCATCGACCTCCCCGCCGACCGGCTGACCGCGGCAGCACGAACGCTCGGCCTCATGCCCGAGGTCCGGCTGTGCAGCGCCGTGAGCGGGACAGCAGACTTCCTGGTCATCGCCTGGCTGCGCACGACGGAAGACGTCACGGGCTTCGAGGCCCACATGTGTGAGCAGCTACCGGATCTGCGTGTGCTCGACCGCACGGTCACGCTCATCACTGCCAAGCGCATGGGCCGACTCCTCGACCCTCACGGCCGTGCGGTCGATCACGTCCCATGGGACGACCTGTCCACCACTCTCTGAGGGAAGGCGGTGCTGTGTTTCCTGCATCAGGATGTACGGATCGAGGAGGGGCGGCGGTGAGCGCTGCGCGGGTGCTCGTCGTCGAGCACGAGGACGGTACGGGTCCGGCCCAGGTCGGTGAACGCCTCGCAGTACAAGGGCTGTTGACAGACATGCGCCGCCCCTGGGCGGGAGACGCACTGCCCCGAAATCTGGATGACCACGACGCGCTGCTCGTCCTCGGCGGTTCGATGGGCCCGCACGACGATGAACGCGCGCCCTGGCTGCCTGCCGTACGTGAACTGCTGCGCCAGGCCGTGGCTCGCGACCTGCCCACGCTGGCTATCTGCCTGGGCATGGAACTGCTGACTGTGGCGTGCGGCGGCGAAGTCCGGCGCGCCGCGCTCCCCGAGGTCGGCCTCTGCGAACTCACACCACTTCAGGAGGCCGTGGAGGACCGGCTGTTCGGGCCCCTCACGAATGCGGGTGGACGGTTGCGCGCGGTGCAATGGCACTGGGAGGAAACCGGCATTCTCCCCGACGGAGCAGTTCCGCTCGTCACCGGCGAACGCTGCGCCCACCAGTCCTACCGGATCGGCACATCGGTCTGGGGAGTGCAGTTCCACCCCGAGGTCCTGGCGGACGACATCCGTACCTGGGGAACGTCGGACGTCGGCCCGCTGCACGCCCTCGGACTCGAACCCACCGGTGTGGTGGCCGAGGTGGCTCGGGCGGAGACAGAGTTGCGCGCGCTGTGGGGTGCGTTCGCCGATCAGTGGGCCGCGATGGTGACCGATCCTGCTACGGCCGTGCCGGCCGGACCGACGCCTGGGCAGCGATGACGTTCCCGCCGTTGGACGGTGATGGTGAGGCCGCCCTGCCCCCCATTCGGCCCCACACGGCGTTGCCGCGCGTCGCGCCGCGTGCGCTGCCGGAATCCGTATCGTGGAACGCCGTCCCGTTCGTGCGGTGGTCGGTCGCTGCTCGGCGCAGAAAGGCGTGTCATGGAACTGAAGCTGCAGGGCAGAACCGCGGTGGTGACCGGTGCGAGCAAGGGCATCGGCCTGGCCGTCACCAAGGCGCTGGTGGCGGAAGGGGTCCGTGTGACGGCCGGGGCGCGCCACATGGGCGGTGAACTGGCCGACCTCGCCCGGACAGGGTCCGTACAGGCCGTCGAGGTGGACCTGGGGACTCCTGAAGGGCCCGCCGCGCTCGTCGAGGCGGCGGCTTCCGCCTTCGGGCCGCCCGACATCCTGGTCAACAACGTAGGTGCCGTCCGGCCACGCACCGAGGGGTTCGCGTCCGTCACCGACCAGGACTGGACGACCACCCTGGACATCAATTTCCTCGCCTCCGTGCGCGCCACCCGCGAGGTCCTGCCGCTGATGCTCCAGCACGCCGCCGGGTCGATCATCACGGTGGCGTCCGTCAACGCGCGCCTGCCCGACCCGCTCGTGATCGACTACTCCGCGGCGAAGGCGGCACTGCTGAGCTTCAGCAAGTCGCTGTCCAAGGAGCTGGGACCGCGCGGCATCCGCGTCAACACGGTCAGTCCGGGTCCGGTCGCCACGGATCTGTGGCTGGGGAAGGACGGTGTGGCGGCAACTGTCGGTCAGGCCGGTGGACTTGAGGCGGACGCGGTCGTCGAACACGTCGCGCGGGATGCCGCGACCGGCCGCTTCACCCGCCCCCAGGAGGTCGCCGACCTCGTACTGCTCCTGGCCTCCGACCGAACCGCCAACGTGACCGGCTCCGATTTCGTGATCGACGGGGGCCTGATCACCACGGTGTGAGGCAATCCGGTGCATCGGGCCCTGGTTCGTCAAGGCCGACGCCGACGGTCTCAGGGGGCGATTCCCACGCCGTCGATCCGGCTCCAGGTCCTCTCCTGGGTGGCGGTCATGGCCGGCCAACGCAGGCCACCCGGACGGGGGTTCACCCGTGACGCGTAGGGACTGGGGGAGAAGCCCGGGTCGTAGAAGCAGCCGGTGCCGTACCTGTGGTCGAAGGCGGAGCACGAGGCCGCGATCGCATGCGGTGTCGGCTTCTTCCCGGTCCGTACCCAGGCGTCCAGTGCGGAGATGGAGTTGGCGTACTCGGAGTTGCTCAGCTCGCTGTGTTCGCTCTCCCGCGTGAACGTCTGCACCAAGTGCCCTTCCCTGTGAGCGCCTTGGAGACCGGCCCGGTAAGCGGCCTCGTGCTCGACGAAGGCGGTGGGGTCGTCGATCGCGTGCATGGTGAGGACGGGGATGGTCACCTTGCCGGTGAGGTCGCTGTCGTAGGAGAGGTCGCGTACGGCGCTCGGGTCGGCGGAGAAGCGCTCGACGCCGGCGTTGAGCGCCCGGTCGTCGTGGGAACCGGAGTACCGCACGCCCTGGTTGCTGAAGGGATTGCGGCCGCCGAGCCGGCTGTGCACGATGTCGCGGAACGTGAACGTCGCGAACCGCAGGTGTGACTCGAGAGTGCGCTCGGGGATCTTCGTGACCGCGAGGATGTCGTCGAGGTTGCGCTGCTGCGCCGCGGTCCGCTCCTTGGGCTCGGAGGCGTACCCGGTGCATTCCTGAAGGCGCGCCCGCAACCCCGTGGCCGTCATGGTCGAGTCGGCGCGCAGCCCTTCCCACAGCGGGTACTGAGGCTCGCTGGGCCGGGGATGATTGCGGCAGTAGTACTGATAGACCACGCGCAGGTCGACCCGGTAGTCGTATCCGCGTGAACCGCCGCCGAGAACGCCGCTGGTGAGCAGGGCTCCGTCGTACGGGCCGTGCTTCGCCGCGCCGTAGGTCTCGACGACCTTGGCGGCGACATCGCCGCCCCAGGACTGGCCGTGCACGTAGGTCCGCCTCGGCTTGCCGAACTCGGTCACGAACAGGCGCCGCAGATTCTCGGTGTCGGCGGCGGCCATCCGCGTCCCGTAGCCACCACGGCGATACGACGAGCCGGCCCAGGCGTAACCCTCGTCCACCATCACCGCCCAGCGGTTCAGGTCGTCGACGCTGCGGTCGGGGTCGGACCCCGCGCCGAGGTCGGGGCCGCCGTGGGCGTGCACCACGAGCGAGCCGTTCCACGTCTTCGGGACGGCGATCGCGTAGTAGGCGCCGTTCGAGTCCTGCCCGGCGTAACAGGTGGCCTTCCCGGTCAGGTTCGCGGGACAGGCGGTGGACGCCGGCCCACTCCCTGCCGCGGCCGACGAAGCGGAAGTCGTCGAACCTGAAGCCGGCAAGGGAAGTGCGCAGGCGACGAGACCCGCGATACCGGCAACCATCGCCGCGCGTCGGTGATGCCGACGGGTCCCGGACCTCCTGCGGAAACCCGATGCGATGCGTCTGGCCATACCCATGGGCCTGCTCCTCGTCCTCCGGCGCGCACCGTTGCGCGGCGGGGGAGATGCTAGGCAGGGCGGAGCCGAAATCCCATGACGTGATCAGTAGCGTTCATATTGTTCGCTGACGGAGGCTGAACGCCCGAACAGCGCTCGCGTGGGCGGCAGACTGGTCCCATGACCGCTTCGGATCCGAAAGCTGACCTTCACTTCTATCTGCAGTCCGCCCGCGACGCCCTGTTGTGGAAGCTCGACGGGCTCTCCGAGTACGACGTCCGGCGCCCGCTGACGCCGACCGGCACGAACCTGCTCGGTCTGGTGAAGCACGTGGCAAGCGTGGAGTTGGGATATCTCGGCGACACCTTCGGCCGGCCGTCCGGTGAGCCGTTGCCCTGGGTGGACGAGGGCGCCGAGCCCAACGCGGACATGTGGGTCACCGTCGACGAGTCGCGTGAGTTCATCGTGGAGCTGTACCGGCGGGCGTGGGCACATGCCGACGCGACGATCGACACGCTGCCACTGGACACCGTCGGCAAGGTGCCGTGGTGGCCCAGCGGCAGGGACGAGGTGACGCTGAATCATGCCGTCGTACGCGTCATTGCCGATACGCACCGCCACGCCGGGCACGCCGACATCGTCCGGGAACTCGTGGACGGCGCCGTGGGGATGAACAAGGACAACGACAGCATGCCGTCCGACGACCCGGCGTGGTGGGAAGACCATCGCGGCCGACTGGAACGTGCGGCGCGGGAAGCCGACCGTGATGCGTAGGCACGGTCGGCTTGATCTGTACGGCAATTGAGCCCGCACGCCGCCGTCAGTGAACCGAGAATCCGCCGTCGACGAAGATTGCCTGACCGGTGACATAGGCGGACGCGCGGCCGGCCAGGAACACCGCCGCTCCGGCGAAGTCCTCGGCCAGGCCGTTGCGCCCGACCATCGTGCGTGCGGCCAGCGCGGCCACCTTCTCCGGGTCGGACGACAGACGCGCATTGAGCGGCGTCATGACGAAGCCCGGCACGAGGGTATTGCAGGTGACGCCGTGGGGCGACCACGCCTCGGCCTGCGAGCGGGCCAGCGCCTCCAGGGCGCCTTTGGAGACCCCGTAGGCTCCGCTCTGGACGAACGCCCGGTGCGCCTGCTGGGAGCTGATGTGGATGATCCGTCCGAAGCCCCGCTCGGCCATGCCGGGTCCGAACCGCCGGCCCAGGAGATGGGGCGCCTCCAGGTTCACCGCCATGGTGGTGTCCCACACCTCGTCGCCGAGCTCACTCATCGGCGGCCGCAGGTTGATCCCGGCGCTGTTGACCAGGATGTCGGGCTCGCCGAACACCCCGGCCGCCTGCTCCGCCGCCGCGCGCACCCCGTCACGGGTGCTCAGGTCCGCACTCACCCAGGCTGCCCGGCAACCGTCCGCCGTCAACTCGTCCACAGTGGCTGCGAGTTCCGTCTCCTTGCGTGCCACGATCACCACGCTCGCCCCCGCGCGGGCGAGCGCCCCGGCGATGGCCTTGCCGATGCCGGAGCTGCCGCCGGTCACCACGGCGGTCCGGCCGTCGAGTGAGAACAGTTCGGAGAGGTAGTTCTGCGAGGTCATGATCGCACCCTAGACGGCGCCTGCACGGGGACCGTGTTCGGGCCGTCCCACAGAAGATTCGGGCCGTCCCACAGAGGATGACGTGACCTGGGCGGCGATGGTCCGCGCGCACTGCAGGGACTCCGTGTGGGTGGTGTCCACCTCCAGGTCATAGGCAACGTCCCGGTGGACCGTCTCCGCTTGCGATGCGGCCATTCCCCGGGCCCGGTCCCCGCGGACGATCTCGCGGCCTGCGGCGACGGCGCTGTCGCATCTGACCCCCACCCACAGCACGTCCAACGCGCCGAGAGCCTTCTGCCACCGCTGTTGGGACTCGGTTCCGCCGAGGAAGACGTCATCGATGATGATCCGGGCGCCCGCACCGGCCGTCGCGGCGACCCCCTGCATCCAGGCCGCCTCCAGCTCCCGGAAGACCGATCCGACATCGACTCCGCCGTCTTCGGCGATTTCGATCCCGTCGCCCGACTCCCGTATGGACGCGGGCATCGCCTCGATCAGCGAGTCGATCCCGAAGGCGAGCCACGGATCCGGCAGCACCGCCTGCAGACACCGGGCGATCCCGGACTTGCCCGAACTGGACCCACCGTTCAACACGATCACCTGAGTCGTCACCGGGTCAGGGTAGATGCACCCACCACGGCGCCCGAAGCGAATTTCGGCGGGCCCTGCTCCTGACGGCTGCCACTGGACCGAGGTCCACGTCTGCCCGGATCCACCGGGCGGCAATGCCTGAGATCACGTCAACTGTCCGCATGCACCGGGTGTTTGCTCAGGATCGAGACGCGGTTGAATGCGTTGATCGTTATCGCGACCCAGATCACGGCGGAGATCTGGTCCTCGGTGAGTGCGGCCCGGGCGGCGGTGTAGGCGGATTCCTGCGCGGTGGCGTCGGCGGGCTCCGTCGTCGCCTCGGCGAGTCCCAGCGCCGCTCGTTCCGTGGGGCTGAAAAGTTCCGTGTCCCGCCAGGCCGGCAGCACGCCCAGCCGCTGTGTCGTCTCGCCGGCGCGCAGGGCCGCCCGCGTGTGTACGTGGAGGCAGTAGGCGCAGCCGTTGATCTGCGACACGCGGAGGTTGACCAGTTCCACCAGCGTGCGGTCGAGGCCCGCGTCCGTGGCCGCCGCGCGCACCGCCTCCGACGTCTGTACCAGCGCGTGGTACGCCTTGGGACTCTGCTTGTCGATGAAGATCCGCCTGGGTGCGGATCCCGCCGCCGGTCGGTTCAACGTGGACTCCTCCGGGCCGCTCGCGGCGCCCTTGCTCCGATGTGTACGTGGGGCCGTTTCGTGTTCTAAGATCGACCAAGTTGTTGAACATAAAACTATCATGGTTGGAGGAGGTGACCGCGATGAGTGACGCGGAAGCTGATCACGCCGGAGGGCGTGGCGGATCCGGGGCGGCAGGCGAACGGCCGGCCACGGGTCCACGGATCGACGTGCTCGCCCCGCGCGATGTCCCGCTCGGCGGGCCGCGGGCGATGACCGTGCGACGTACGCTCCCGCAGCGATCCCGGACCCTCATCGGTGCCTGGTGTTTCGCCGACCACTACGGCCCCGACGATGTCGGCCGCTCGGGCGGCATGGATGTCGCACCGCATCCCCATACCGGACTGCAGACGGTGAGCTGGCTGTTCAGCGGGGAGATCGAGCACCGCGACAGCCTCGGCAGCCACGCCTACGTACGGCCCGGCGAGCTCAACCTCATGACGGGCGGCCACGGCATCAGCCACACCGAGGTCTCCACCCCACGCACCAAGACCCTGCACGGCGTCCAGCTGTGGGTGGCGCTGCCCGAGGAACACCGGCGCACCGGGCGGGACTTCCAGCACCATGTGCCCAAGCCGGTGCGAATGGAGGGCGCCGAGATCAGGGTCTTCCTGGGTGCTCTCGCCGGCTCCGCCTCTCCCGTGCCGACCTTCACGCCCCTGCTCGGCGCCGAGATCACGCTCGCGCCGCGTGCGTCGCTCATGCTTGCCGTGGACGCCGACTTCGAGCACGGTCTACTCGTGGACCATGGGGACGTCCGGGTGGCCGACACCCTGCTGCGCCCCGCGGACCTGGGATATGTCCACCCCGGCGTCGACGCCCTGTCCCTCGTCAACGAGTCGGACGAGACGGCTCGGACAGTCCTCCTCGGTGGACCGCCGTTCGAGGAGGAAATCGTGATGTGGTGGAACTTCATCGGCCGCAGCCACGCGGACATCGTCCGGGCGCGAGAGGAATGGGAGAGCGCCTCGGAGCGTTTCGGCGCAGTCGAGGGCTACCCCGGAGACCGTCTCCCCGCTCCCGCTCTGCCTCATGCCACCATCGCGCCGCGCAAGAACCCTCCGCGTCGCTGACCCCTTCGAAAGGAACCCGATGACCCAGCCTTCCCCCGTTCCCTCCGTCGAGCGGAACGACGAGCGGCATCGCTACGAGATACGGGTCGACGGCGTACGTGCCGGCCTGACCGCCTTCCGCGACCACGGCGTGCAACGCGTCTTCTTCCACACGGAAGTCGGCGAGGCGTATGCCGGACAGGGCCTGGCCGGCCGGCTTGTCCGGGAGGCACTCACCGACGTGCGCAAGCTCGGGAAGAGGATCGTCCCCGTCTGCCCCTACGTGGCCAAGTTCCTCAAGAGCCATGAGGAGTTCGCCGACATCACCGACCCGGTCACCCCCGACGTCCTGCAGTGGCTGGAGGCCGAACTGGCCTGATCCGCCAGGTCGGAAGTGCCCCGACGCAACCAACTCCGGGTTGCTCCGACAGGGCAAGGAACGGGCGCGGTTGACCTTCACCTTGGGGGAGGCCGCAGCATCGGTGGGGCCGGGCGACGTGCTCGGCATGAGGAGGAGGGCGAGCATGGGGCTGCTGACCATCGGCGCGTTCGCGAAGGCGTCCCGGCTGTCGCCGAAGGCGCTTCGTCTGTATGACGAGCTCGGCCTGCTGAACCCCGCTCGTGTCGACCCGGTGACCGGCTACCGGCTCTACGCACCGGACCAACTCGACCAGGCCCGACTCGTCGCCTGGCTCCGGCGTCTGGGAATGCCCCTGACCCGTATCCAGCACGTCAGCACGCTGGACGCGGCCGGGGCGGCGCAGGAGATCCGCGCGTTCTGGGCCCAGGTCGAAGCCGACACCGCCGCACGGCGGGACCTGGCCACCTTCCTCATCGACCATCTGTCCTGGAAGGACCCCGCCATGTCCCCGACCGTCAAGCCCCTGGGAATCCGTTACGCCGCACTGTCCGACACGGGCCTCGTCCGTGAGAGCAACCAGGACACCGCCTACGCCGGGTCCCGCGTGCTCGCCGTCGCCGATGGCTACGGCAGCGGTGGAGCCACCGCAAGCGCCGCGGCTGTCGACGTACTCAAGCGCTTCGAAACCGACAGCGTCCCCGCAGGCGATCTCCTCAACGTCCTCGAAGACGCCATCGAAGAAGCCAAGCGAGCCGTGCACGGCGTTCCTTCGGCCGGATCCTCGTCCGAGGAGGCCTCACAAGCTGAGGTCGGCACGACACTGACCGCGATGCTCTGGACCGGCGCGCAGCTGGCCCTCGTGCACATCGGTGACTCCCGCGTCTATCTCCTGCGCGCTGGAGAGCTGTTCCAGATCACGCACGATCACACGCTCGTCCAGTCGATGGTCGACGAAGGGCGCATCAGCCCCGAAGAGGCCCTCTGCCACCCCCAGCGGTCGCTGCTGACGCGGGCCCTTGGGCAAGGAGCAGACGAGACCCCGGACATGCGCCTGCAGGATGCGCGGCACGGAGACCGGTATCTGCTCTGCTCCGACGGACTGTCGACCGTCGTGCCGGGCGAAGACATCCTGCGCGTGCTCGTCGAGACCAGGGAGCCCGACGAGACGGTCCGCGCTCTCGTGGCCCTCGCCAACGGCATCGGCGGTCCCGACAACGTCGGCTGCGTGGTCGCGGACGTCATGGAGCTCCAGCAGTGAGCGACGAGCTGCTCGACAGGATCGCGTCCCGGTCCTCGAGGTCGTCTCTGCCGGCCATGTCCTCACCGACCTGACGCTCGCGCCGATGACTCCCGTACGCGACCTGCTCACGGATGCGGGCGGGCTCGACGAGGCCGCCCTGGAGGAGGCCAGGCCCACTGTCCGCCCGCATGCGTCTGTAACAGGCATGTATTAGAGGGTGGTTGAGCGGAACGGTCCCCGCGCCGCCAGGGTCTCAATGATCAGCAAGTGATCAACTAGTGATCGGCAACCGATCTTCAACCGATCTTCAACCGATCGGCGAGCGATCAGCAAGCGATCAGTACGGCTCGCTCGAGAAGAGTGAGCGGACACACCCTGAAAGGGACCCCCCATGCGCGTCCAGAAGTTCTCCCTCCTCGCCGTCGCCGTCGCCGCGGGCCTCTCGCTCACCGCCTGCCAGAGCGGCGACGACTCCTCGGCCGGGTCGGACGACTCCTCCTCTTCCGCCCAGAGCTCGGGTTCGCAGAGCTCCGGTTCCCAGGACTCCGGCGGCAGCAGCGCGTCCACCGGCAAGGGCACGGACACGGCGGGATCCGACGCGAGCGCCGGGGGCTCCTCCGGCGCGGCTTCAGGTACGGGTACAGGTGCCTGCCAGACCTCCCAGCTCGCCTTCAGCAGCTCCGGCGGGATGGCCGAGGGCACACTCATCGTGAACCTCAAGAACACCGGTTCCGTCACCTGCACCCTCAAGGGATTCCCCGGAGCCGACCTCAAGGGCAAGGACGGCACCGTCAGCGCCGAGCGCAGCAAGCTCGCCCCGCCGATCGTCAGCGTCAAGGCGGGCGAGGAGACGCGCTTCACGCTGCACTACCCTTCGAACGACTCCGGCGGCTCCGGCGTGACCTTCACCAGCCTCGTCGTCACCCCGCCCAACGAGACGCACTCCCACACCCTGCCCGTCAGCATCAACGTTCCCGTCTCCGACGGCTCCGGCCCTGCCATCACGGTCGACCCCGTCGGCACCGGCAAGTGAGCGGGCGGCGCGGGGGATCCGTCACGTAAGGGCCGCGCTGCCCGGCCAGTGCGCGGTGAGCAGCGTGGCGCGGACGTCGAAGTCGTCGTCGAGGCTGTGGGCGCCGTGCGGCAGCAGCGCAGTCGCCTGCTGCCCCCGGTACTGGACGGAGTTGCGGTGCAGGTTCATCGCCTGTGCCGCGGCCGCGTAGGTGCGGTGGTGGGTGAGGAACGCCCGTGGCGTCTCGCGCAGGGTGGCTGCGCGCACCCGGCCCGTGCCGGCTCACCCAGCGTCGTCGCCACGAAGTCGCGCACGGCCGGAACGTCTCCGGCCGTCGGGCGGCAGGTCGTCGAGACGGGCGAAGGCCGCGGCGGGTTCGCGATCGGCTGGAACTTCGGGGAGGGCCACCTCCACGACGAGCAGCCGCTGCGTGCCGTACAGGCCCGCTGCGGCTTCGCGCCCCGGGGAGGTCCGCGTCATCCGTCTGGAGAGTCGGCCCGTCCACCGGCAGACTCAGACGTATGAGGTTCACGACGCCGCCCTCGGCCCGCTGGAACGCGGTCACGTCGAGGTGCACGACATGGTGACCCGGCAGCCCTGGCCCACCGACGGCCCGGACCACCCGGTCTACGAGGTGCGGTCACTGCACCCGCTGCGGCCGGTGCCCGACGAGGACGGCTCCGTCGAGGGGCTGTCGCCCATGGACACGGCGTCATGACGTCCGCCGTCATCGTCGGCGGCGGGCCCAACGGGCTCGCCGCCGCGGCCCTGCTCGCGAAGACGGGCCTCGAGGTCACACTCCTCGAAGCCGCGGACGAGGTCGGCGGCGGCACCCGCAGCCACGAGGCCATTCTTCCCGGCCTCCTGCACGACCGCTGCTCGGCCATCCACCCCATGGCCGTCACCTCGCCGGCGCTTCGCTCACTGGACCTCGAACAGCACGGTCTGCGCTGGAAGTCGGCGGACATCGACTGCGTGCACCCGCTGGACGACGGCAGCGCGGGGGTACTGATGCGGTCCGTCGAGGGCACCGCCCGCATGCTCGGCGCCGACGCCGGACGGTATCGGGCACTCTTCGAAACGCCGGTACGCCACTGGGACGCGCTCGCCCAGGACGTCATGCGCCCCCTGCTGCGCGTCCCGACGCACCCGCTGCTGCTCGCCCGCTTCGGCCTGCCGACCACCCTGCCCGCCACCGTCCTCGCACGCCTCTTCAGAACCCCCCAGGCACAAGCCCTGTGGGCCGGCGTCGCGGCGCACGCGCTCCGCCCGCTGACCCACCCGTTCAGCTCGGCGATCGGCCTGGGCATCCTCACCGCCGGTCACGCCGCCGGATGGGCCGTCGCCGAGGGCGGGTCACAGTCCATCGCCCGCAGCCTCGAGGACGTACTGGGCGAGCACGGCGGCACGATCCACACCGGCGTGCGCATCACCCACTCCTCGCAGATCCCGCCCGCCGATGTGACCCTCCTCGACCTCGCCCCCGACCAGATCGCCCGCATCTACGGCGACCGGCTTCCCGCCCGCGTGCGATCCGCCTACCGGCACTTCCGCCGTGGCCCCGGCGCCTTCAAGATCGACCTGGCCGTCGAAGGCGGCGTGCCCTGGACGAACCCGGAGGCACGACGCTCCGGCACCGTCCACCTCGGCGGGCCGCTCGCCGACGTGGCACGTGGGGAGCGGGACGTCGTGGCCGGACGGATGCCCGAGCGCCCCTTCGTCCTGGTCGGCCAGCAGTACCTGGCCGACCCCTCCCGCTCGGTCGGCGACGTACACCCTGTCTGGGCCTACGCCCACGTCCCGTACGGCTACGACGCGGACGCCACCGAGGGGATCCTCCGCCAGATCGAGCGATTCGCCCCCGGCGTACGTGAACGCATCGTGGGCCGGCACGTCACCCGGCCCGCCGACTTCGCCGCGGCCAACCCCAACTTCGTCGGGGGCGACATCCTCACGGGAGCCAAGACGGTCCCGCACCTCCTCCTGGGCCCGCGCCCGGCTCTCGACCCCTACGGCACCGGTCTGCCCGGCGTGTTCATCTGCTCCGCCGCCACCCCGCCCGGCCCCGGCGCACACGGCATGTGCGGCGCCGGCGCGGCGAGGTCCGCGTTGCGGCACCTCGGAATCCGACAAGCCGTCTGACGCAGCGTCACGGGGTGAGGGCCGACGGATTCTGCTCCCGTCGGCCCTGACCGCTGCTGCCGAACGCGGCGGAGCCCCGGCCGGTCGTCAGCCCGGCCGAGGCCCCGCCTGCGTGCGTCTCCCGCTCAGGCGGCCGCTTCGATGGTCACCTTGACGTGCTTCATGATCGGCTGGTCGCTCTGCGTGCTGTAGTCGACGAGTGCGCAGAGCACGTTCATCTCGGGCATGTACCCGGCCGCGCAGCCGCGCGGGATGTCGTACGGGATGGCGAGATAGCCGTTGAGGTAGCGGTGGCTGCCGTCCCTGGCGGTGCTGGTGATGTCGACGGGGTCGAACTCGGAGATGCCGCGCTCGCGCATGTCGTCCTTGTTCATGAAGACGAGTTCGCGCAGGTTCTTGATGCCGCGGTAGCGGTCGTTGTCCGAGTAGATGGTGGTGTTCCACTGGTCGTGGGAGCGCATGGTGCCCAGTGCCAGCGTGCCGGGCGCCGGTACGACGTCGGGCAGGGCGGCGTCGGAGAACTCCGCGCCACCGGACGGGGTGAGGAAGACCAGTTCGCGGGCGGGCTGCTTGAGGCGGAAGCCCAGGGGCAGGCGCACGCGGCGGTTGAAGTCCTCGAACCCGTCGAGGGCCTGGGACATGGTGTCGCGGATCCGGTCGTAGTCCTCGATGTACCACTCCCACGGCGTGGGGCTGGCGGGCAGGGCCGCGCGGGCCATGCCGGCGACGATCGCGGGCTCGGACAGCAGGTGCGGCGACGCGGGGCGCTTCATGCCGACGGACATGTGCACCATGCTCATCGAGTCCTCGACGGACGTGCTCTGGACGCCCTTGCGCTGGTGGTCCTTCTCGGTGCGGCCGAGGCACGGCAGGATCAGCGCCTGGCGGCCGTGCACGAGGTGGCTGCGGTTGAGCTTGGTGCTCACCTGGACCGTCAGGTCGCAGTTGCGCAGGGCCTCGTACGTGATCGGCGAATCAGGTGCGGCGAGCGCGAAGTTGCCGCCCATGCCGACGAAGACCTTCACATCACCCCGGCGCATGGCCTGGATCGTGCCGATGGTGTCCAGGCCGTGCTCACGCGGCGGGTCGATCTTGCAGTACTCGGCGAGGCGGTCGAGGAACGCGTCGTCGGGTCGGTGATCGATGCCGCAGGTGCGGTTCCCCTGGACGTTGCTGTGACCGCGGACAGGGGAGGGGCCCGCTCCTTCGCGTCCCAGATTGCCGCGCAGCAGAAGGAGGTTGATGATCTCGCGGACGGTGTCGACGCCGTGCTCGTGCTGGGTCACGCCCAGGCACCAGCAGATGATGCTGCGGTCGGCATCGCAGTACACGCGCGCCGCTTTGAGGATGTCGTCGCGGCTGACCCCGGACTGCTTCTCCAGCTCCTCCCAGGACGTGCTCTCGCACAACTCCCGGTACGCGTCGAAGCCGGTGGTGTGGCGGTCGATGAACTCCTGGTCCAGCGCCTTGGGATCCAGCTTGGCTTCCTCCAGCACCGCCTTGGCCATGCCGCGCAGGAGCGCCAGGTCGCCGCCGATCCGCGGCTGGAGGTTCAGGGTGCTGGTCCTGGTGGTCTTGAACAGCGCCATGTCCATGAAGTCGTGCGGGACGATGGTGCGTGTGGCGGCCGCTTCGACGAGCGGGTTGATGTGCACGATCTGCGCGCCGCGGTGGTACGCCTCGGCGAGCGCGGTGAGCATCCTGGGCGCGTTGGAGGCGGCGTTGACCCCCATGATGAACAGCGCGTCGGCGCTCTCCCAGTCCTTGAGGTCGACGGTTCCCTTGCCGGTTCCCAGCGACGCCTGCATGGCACGGCCGCTGGCCTCGTGGCACATGTTGGAGCAGTCGGGCAGGTTGTTCGTGCCCAGCTCACGGGCCATCAACTGGTAGAGGAACGTGGCCTCGTTGCCGAGTCTGCCGGACGTGTAGAAGGAGGCCTGGTTCGGATTCTCAAGACCACGCAGTGTGCTGCCGACGAGCTCGAACGCGTCCTTCCAGCTGATCGGGACGTAGTGGTCCGTATCGGGGTCGTAGACCATCGGCTCGGTCAGCCGGCCCTGGTCCTCCAGCTTGAATTCGCTCCACTCGAACAGCTCGGTGACCGTGTGGGCGGCGAAGAACTCGGGTTCGACGCGCTTGCGTGTCATCTCCCATGTGACGTGCTTGATGCCGTTCTCGCAGATGTCGAGCTTGAGGCCCTTGGTGTCGTCCGGCCACGCGCACCCGGGACAGTCGAAGCCCGTGTTCTCGTGGTTCATCTTCATGATCGCGCGTGGGCCGTCCACCAGCTCACGCTCGCGCACGAGGAACTGGGTCACGCTCTTCGCGGCACCCCAGCCGGCGGCCGGGTGGTGGTAAGGGTGATACTCCGGATCCTCCTTGGGGATCGGCCCCACCCTGGGTTCCAGCTCTTCCGGCGCCTCACTGTCGATGCTCAAGACACTCAACCCTTCGACCATACGATTACGGGCATAAGGCCGACAAAACGCTACTTCCAGTCAGGCTATGCCGGTTGATCAATGGGCGCCACCGGCCCGGAGGCACCGTCGCCCGCGGCAACCAGGGCGCCCGCCTGCCGCTCGCGCAGGCACAAGTCACGGAGCCGTCCGCCCTGCCGGTCGACCAGGGTCGTACGGCCCTCGGTGACGGCGAGCAGATCGGCGGTCAGGGCGTCGGCGGTGGGCAGGTCGAGGTGTTCGGCGGGCTCGTCCATGATCAGTACGGGGAAGTCCGCGAGCACCTCGTCCAGCCGGGCCCGCGCCACGCGCGCACGCTCCCGGAACTGCGCGGCCGTTGGCATGCCCGCGACGGCTTCGAAGGCGGCGAGGGGGGTGAGCACGACGACGGCCAGGCACACGCCCGGGAGCGCGCCGCCGGCCACGCCCTGGATGCCCAGCGCGGCGGAGCCGGTGACGGTCAGCCCGGTGATCAGGGGGATCAGGCCCGCCGAGAGCGCGGCGGCGGCCGCCGAGCGGGTGGCGAGACCGGTCAGGCGCACGTCGGCGGCGCGAACCATGGCCAGACGGGTCGGCAGGGCACCGGCGACGATCAGCCCGGCCGTTGCGGTGAAGGTGTCGACGACGCACGTCGCCAGCTCTCCGCGGGCCGGGGACTGCTGCCGTTCCACCCGGCCGGAGATCCTGCTCGCCAGCGCGGGCACCACGGCTCCGGCCAGCAGCAGTCCCACGGCGAGCACCGCACCGGCCGCCGGGAGGAAGGCGCGAGGGCGGCGGAAGCCCCGAGCGAGACGACCGCCGCGACGGCCGCAGGGAGCCGGCGAGGAAGGCGCGGGTGGTGCGGGCGTACGCCGGCAGCCGGGGGTCGACAGGCCGCATGGTCAGTGGCCCGCCGGAATGTGCTGGACGCCGATCCGCCGGCGGAAGACCCAGTACGTCCAGCTCTGGTAGATCAGCACGATCGGCGTGAACACCGCCGCGACGATCGTCATCACCTTCAGCGTGTACGACGACGAAGCGGCGTTGGAGACGGTCAGCGACCAGCCGGGGTCGAGCGTCGACGGCATGACGTCCGGATACAGGGCCAGGAACAGGGTCGCGAACACCGCCACGACGGTCAGCCCCGACAGTGTGAACGCCCAGCCGTCACGGCCGAGCCGGGTCATGACGAGCGCCCCGACCAGGGCCACGAACGTCACGATCATCACGCCCAGACTCCGGCCGTTGCCCGAGTCCACCTGCGTCCAGATCAGGAAGGCGATCAGCAACAGACCTGCCACGACGCCCAGTTGGGTCGCCCGGGTCCTGGCTCGGTCACGGATCTCGCCGAGCGTCTTCAGCGCCGCGAACACCGCGCCGTGGCAGACGAACAGCACCAGCGTCATGAAGCCGCCGAGGATCGCGTAACCGTTGAACAGATCCCCGAGGCCGCCCACGTACGACTTGTCCGCGTCGATCGCGAGGCCGCGGACCATGTTCGCGAAGATCACGCCCCAGAGGAACGGGGGCAGCAGGGACGTCCAGAACGTGGCCTCCTCCCAGTTGCGCTGCCAGCGCGCACCGGACTGCTTGGCCCGGTATTCGAAGGCCACGCCCCGGACGATCAGGCAGAACAGGATGATCAGCAAGGGAATGTAGAAGCCGCTGAACATGGTGGCGTACCAGTCCGGGAAGGCCGCGAAGGTCGCACCGGCGGCCGTGATCAGCCAGACCTCGTTGCCGTCCCACACCGGGCCGATGGTGTTGATGAGGACCCGGCGCTCGGTGCTGTTGCGGGCCAGCAGCTTGGTGAGGACACCGACGCCGAAGTCGAAGCCCTCGAGGAAGAAGTAGCCGATCCACAGGACGGCGATCAGGATGAACCAGAGATCGTGGAGGTGCATGACGATCCGTCCTCAGTACGCGTGGGCGAGGGGCTGGTCGGCGTCCCCCGCGGAAGGCCCGCGCAGGGTCGGGTCCTTGGTCGGCGGCCGCTCACCGGAGTCCGGGCCGGCCATGGCGTACTTGGCCATGAGCTTCACCCAGATCACCGCGAGTACCGCATAGAGCACGGTGAACGCGGTCATCGAGCCGATCACCGTACCGGTGGTCACGTTGGGGGAATCGGCTTCGAAGGTGCGCATCAGGTGGTAGACCACCCAGGGCTGGCGGCCCATCTCGGTGAAGATCCAGCCGAAGCTGTTGGCGCCCAGCGGGAAGGCCATGGTGAGGATGCCGACCCGCCAGCTCCACTTGGTGAAGAAGGCGTTCATCTCGACCTTGTTGGTGAGCATCAGCATCGGCGGCTCGTCGTCGTCCGTCTTGTGCGGCTGGGTGAGCCAGAACTTCCGACGTGTGGTCCACAGCCCGATCAGACCCACCACGAAGCTGGTCATCCCGAAGAAGATCATGAGGCGGAAGCCCCAGTACGTCATGAAGATGTTCGGGATGTAGTCCTCCGGTTCACCGCCGAACTCGGCCGCCTGGTCACGGGCCCTGTCGTTGATGCCGGGGACGGGGGAGTGGAAGTTGTCCTTGGCGAGGAAGGACAGTAGGCCCGGGATCTCCAGCGCGACGGTGTTGTGGCCCTCGGAGACGTTGCCGATCGAGAAGATCGAGAAGGGGGCGGGACCCTGCGTGTCCCAGAGCGCCTCGGCGGCAGCCATCTTCATCGGCTGCTGTTCGAACATGACCTTGCCCAGCCGGTCACCGCTGACTGCGGTGCCGAGCCCCGCGACGACCGCGATGATCAGGCCGACCCGCAGTGAGGTCCGCATCGGCGCGATGTTCCGGCGGTTGGTCTCCCTGCCGCGCTTGGCGCGCAGCAGGTGGTACGAGGAGATGCCGATCACCAGCGCGGAACCGGTGAGGAACGCCGCGGTGACGGTGTGGAACATCTGCACCTGCGTGGTGTTCTGGAACAACACCCGGCCGATGTCCGTGAGTTGGGCCCGACCGGACTCCTTGTCGATCCGGTAGCCGACCGGGTGCTGCATAAAGGAGTTGGCCGCCAGAATGAAGTACGCGGAGAGCAAGGTGCCGATGGCGACCAGCCAGATGCACGCGCAGTGCAGCTTCTTGGGAAGCCTGTCCCAGCCGAAGATCCACAGGCCGATGAACGTCGACTCGAAGAAGAAGGCGATCAGCGCCTCCATCGCCAGCGGTGCGCCGAAAACATCGCCGACGAAGCGCGAGTAGTCGGACCAGTTCATTCCGAACTGGAACTCCTGGACGATGCCGGTGACGACGCCCATCGCGATGTTGATGAGAAAGAGCTTGCCCCAGAACTTCGTGGCGTGGAAATACTTCGCCTTGCCCGTCCGTACCCAGGCCGTCTCGAAGCCCGCCACGATGGAGGCCAGACTGATCGTCAGCGGGACGAAGAGGAAGTGGTAGACGATGGTGATGCCGAACTGCCAGCGCGCCATGGTCTCTTGAGCGATCGCTAGTACCACTGCACCTTCTCTCGGCCGGATTTCCCCGCATTCGGGCAAAAGCTATCTTTAGCACAAATGGGTATCGGGCCGGGTGGAGCTGGGGCCGGGTGAAGGTGAGCAATTTCCGCTCCGCTTGCGGATCGGCAACCACCGGGATTGAGTGGAATGGGTGCCCCACATCAGAGGCGTCGGAAGCTGTCAGCATTAGAGGCTGATCACATGGAAGCCAAGAAGGGCGATTACCTGACCCTGCACGGCGTCGAGGGTGACCGGACCGTGAGGGTCGAGGAGATCATCTCCGGTACGAATCGGGATCTCTACCAAGTGACCTTTGCGGACGGCCGTACCGCTGTCGTCGCGCCGGGCCCGAGGGTGGAAACACGCGGCAAGCGCCACACACACGTGATTGATGTTTCCGGTTCGCCGTATCTCTAGATCGCGCGAGACGGAAGCACGAGAGACGGGAGTCCTCACCGAGGGCTCCCGTCTCTCGTGCTTCCGCCGGTGGGGATCAGTACCGCAGAAGCGCCGCCACGCCGCCGGCCTCCTGGAGCGTCCCGTCGGGCACGAACAGAACCCGGGCATCGGCCGCGATCGCGTTGTCCACGAGTCGCTCGACGATGTCGGTGGCCACACCAAGTGCGTGTGCCGACGGTTCCATGTCCTTCTTCGGGTCCGGCAACGTCACCGGCTTGGGTACGTCTACGAGCTCCAGGACGCGGTCGGCCTCGGTGATGCGGCCCGCCAGCATCAGCCCCTCTTCCACCACCAGGCGGCGCACGCGCTTGTCGGCGACCGAGGTCCACACCTCCGGCGCGCCGCCGACGTACTTGCCCTGTCCACGCGCTTCGCTCAGCTCGGAGACGGCTTCGGCGACCTGCTTCGCGTAGAAGTCGGCGAGGACGGGCTGAAGCCGCTTCTCCAGATCCTGGGCCGATTCCTTGTCCATGCCCGTAAGCGGCAACGTCCCGGCGATCAGGTTCCCGTAGCGGGTGACGCTCTTGAACGTCGAGAGGATCTTGTCGCCGCCGATGACGAACAGCGGCAGTCCGTCGTGCTCCTCGAAGGACTGCCCCAGCCGTTTGTCCACGGTTCGCAGGTACTGCTCGACCCGCTCCTCATGCCCCTCGTACGGCGTGGAGTGGGGGATGGACCCGGGAATTGCATCCTCGGGCGACGGGATCTGCGGCTTGTCCGGCCACCCGTTCCTCTCCACTTCCTCCAGCCGTCGGACAGACCCGTGGTACAGACGGCACATCTCCTGGTCGAGGACAAGGACCAGGTACGGGCGGGAACGCTGTTCGGCCGCCACCAGGTACCGCGTCAGGAATGCCGTGGAGAATTCCACGCGGGGTTCCACCGGTGCGAGCGATGTCATCCGCCATACCTGAACCGGCTCGTTCACGGCCAGATAGACGACCATGGCGTCGTCCGGGTGGAAAGGATCGGTCGCGCGCTCGATCTCCGTGGGATCCAGGAGTTGATCCCGGAGCTCCAACCTTGTCTCCCGCTCCACGTCCGGGTCGTCCACCAGCCGCCGCTTGGCCTCGGTGACCAGGTCGCGGATGAGGATGCGGTCCTTGTCGCTGAAGGGGAAATCCGGATCGGTCGGCGTGACCAACGTGATCGCGGGATACGGCCGCGGCTTGCTCAGGGCGGCGCGGATTTCGGGAGTGAGTTCGGAGGTATGCACCGTCTCAGCGTCGCATTGATCCCCCGTACCCGCAGGTGGAGACCGCCAACCGGCGAGTAACGTGGCACGCCCTGTGAACGGGGGTTCGGCTCCACCCGTCGTGCTCGACCCGTCGTCATCGTCAGTGTCGGCGTACCGTGAATTCTACGGAATGCGCGACCGGAGAGTTCCCGGCCCGCGAAGCCGACGTGAGATGGCGAGGTGCCGAGTCATGAGCAAGAACTCACCGGCGAAAGGGCACCACGGCATAGGTGCACGAGGGCAGGGCAAGCTGCTGTACTTCCACTCGCAGATCCCGCAGGCTGCCGTCAAGCAGGCGAAGGACCAGCTGCCCGGTAGGTCCCAGCAGCCCCACGATCATCGCAAGGCCAACGGCCGCTGGGCCCCGTGACGAGGTCCGGCCACGACACGTGGAGGGTTCACACGGGCGTGTGGCCCTCCAAATAGTTGCGGACGACTCCGGGCGGCGTGATGTCGACCGCCTCCGCGACCGGAACCCAGTGGATCTGCTCCGGCGCGAGCCGCGCTCCGTCCGATGGGTCCTCGGTCAGAAGCTGGCACAGAACGGCCGACCTCGAATCTGCTTGAGCCGCCTGCGGTTCGAGCGTCGATGAACCGTCGACGAGATAGCCGGTGAGCTCGTACACAAGGCGTGCGGCGGTGGCCGCCGCCGACTCGGCGGGCTCGGGAACGCCGGACGGTAGCGCACTGCCGTCCGGCTGTTCCACCAGGAGCAGGCGTCCGTTGTGGATGACGACCGCCTGAACCACTCCTTGGCCCGCCTGCTCCAGCGCCATGATCCGACCGCCCTTTCCCGGTTCCGCGTGAGCCGTGCGCCCGGTGTGCGGGCCTTGCCTTCCTACCCCACGAAGGTCAATTCACGCTGACGGCACCGGACCAGGGCTCAGGGCGGGGCCGGAGTCAGACGCGGTCGGCAGCGATCATCAGGTACTGGAAACTGCCGTTCTTGTACGCGGTGAGGAACGTGTCCTCGATGCCGGTGACCAGATGGTCGGCCTGCTTGCGCAGTTCCCAGTAGGGCAGCGCGGCCGCGGTGAGGTCCTCGACGTGCACGGGGACCAGGCGGTTGCGGGCCATGGCGCGGAAGTACTCCGACCGTGGGTGGATGTCACAGATGTAGTGGGCGTTGATCAGGGACACCTCGCGCGACGCCTGGCCGTAACTGTCGTTGTAGCAGCCGGTGATGACCACGTAGCGGCCGCCGCGGCGCAGCAGCCGGGCGTGTTCGGCGAAGAGCAGCTCCAGCTCGACGTACATGGTCGACTCGTTGTTCCACGACGCGGCGAACGCGCCGGTCGGCAGACCGGTGTCGAGCATGTTGCGGTGGTGGTAGCGGACCTGGCCGTCGATGCCGCGTTCGGCGGCCTGGGCGTTGGCGAAGTCCGCCTGCTTGGCCGAGATGGTGACGCCGTCGGCCTGGCAGCCGTACCGCAGATGCGCCACCACACTGCCGCCGCCGCGTCCGCAGCCGGCATCGAAGACCCGGTCGGTGGGGGCGAGTGGCCCGAGGTGGTCGGCGAGGAAGTTGGCCTGGGCGTGTTCGAGCCGGTGCAGTTCGGCGGTGAGCCGGTCGTTGCGCCGCGCGGGGTCGGGCTCGTCGAGCACCGAGTTGTCCGCGGGGCCGATCCCGTAGTGGTGGTGGTACAGGTCGTCGATCTTGCCGAGTTCGAGGTTGACCGGGTTTTCCTCGGCGTTCCAGTATTCGGCGACACGGGACTGGTACGTGGACTGGGTCGGGACCGGTGCGGCCGAGGTGAAGTGGGGAGCGGTGGTCAACAGGTACTCCTCGCAGTGCATCTGACGGTGAATCATGTCGATCGGGTGGAGCGGGTGGAACTCTCGGGTCCGAGTGGCTGGGCCGGAGCGCGGGCTACCAGTAGTTCGGCAGGTGGTAGCGGCGGCTGTTCGTGGCGTGCCACTCGTGGTTGCCGGCCACCCAGGTGCCGAGCCCCTGGACGTACCGCTCGACGAGGGGTGACATGGCGGACAGGAGCGCGGCCTCCTCCTCGAAGGCCGTCTGGATCTCGTTGTGGATGTCGACGGACTTGAGGTAGGCGGCCTTGAGGCCGCACCGTTCGTTGGCCGCGACGACCTGCGGAAGGTTGAGATGGGTGGGGTCGTTGGCCAGTTCCTTGGTGAAGGAGTACAGGTCGTTGACGAGCGTCGTCGCGTTGCACGCCAGCGCCGTGACCCGCTGGATCTCGGGCCGGGCGTAGACGGCCTCGGGCAGTTCGTAGCCCTCCACCGCGTCGACGAGGGACAGACAGGGGCGGAAGTTGTTGAACTGCCGCATCACCAGGTACTCCCACACGCGCGGCATGTTCCGCGTCTCCGCCCAGGCGGCCTCGGCGAGGTACCCGAGGTGCAGCCGCGCGATGTCGTGGACGAACCGGGAGGTCTGGCTGGGAGTGGCGAAGGCGGCGTAGTCCTGGAAGGCCGCGTGGTACGAGCGCAGCGGGCCGTCGGCCTGCATGCCGTGGCGCCACTGCTCCTCGGCCTCGGCTGTCCCGTGGTACGGGTCGATCGCGGACTGCGCCATGATCAGCCGGCCGCCGAGGCCGCGCGGCGATCCGCCCTTGTCCTCGCAGTAGCAGTCGTCGACCACGTTCTCGGCGAGCAGCAGCTTGCCCGCGGCGGTGAGGCGGTCCAGGTCCGCCGCCCCCGGGTGCTGGAGCACCACGGCCCGCCCGACCTGGAAGCTCGCGAAGTCCTCGAACCACGCCTCGGGGAACAGATCGAGCCCGCGCGCCCAGATCTCCAGCCTGCGGTCGACCTCCTCGACCTTCACGGGATCGGCGGGGACCGCCGGCTGGTGACGCAGCCCGGGGACCGCCCCGCCGCGCCGTGTCTGCAGGGTGTGCGCCAGGTTGGGCGGCCCCGGCGGCGAGAACGGGGTGGTGGTGTCGGGCGGTGCGCTCATCGCATACCCCGTCCGTCGTCGTGCGTCATTCGGCGGTCCGTCCGATCTGCACGTTCTCGAGGATCCCGGCCGCGTCGGGGACGAGAATCGCCAGTGAGTAGTAGGCGGTGACGAGGTAGTTGATGATCGCGGTGGTGTTGATGCCCATGAACCGGACGTTGAGTCCGGGCTGGTACTCCTCGGGGATGCCGGTCTGGTAGAGGCCGATGACGCCTTGGTCGGACTCCCCGGTGCGCAGCGCGAGGATGCTGGTCGTGTGCTGCGGTGTGACCGGGATCTTGCCGCAGGGGAACAGGGGGACGCCCCGCCAGGCGGGCACCTCGTGACCGTCGACGTTCGCGGTGCCGGGCACCAGGCCGCGCCGGTTGCACTGCCGGAAGAACGCGGCGATCGCCTTCGGATGGGCGAGGAAGAGCTTCGTCTTACGGCGCATGGAGAGCAGTTCGTCGAGATCGTCGGGGGTGGGCGGGCCGGAGAAGGTGCTGATGCGCTGTCCGTAGTCGACGTTGTGCAGCAGCCCGAACTCGCGGTTGTTGAGGAGTTCCCACTCCTGACGCTCGCGGATCTCCTCGATGGTGAGGCGGAGCTGCTCCTCGGTCTGGTCCATCGGGTCGTTGTAGAGGTCGGCGATGCGGGTGTGGACGCGCAGGACGGTCTGGGTGAGGGACAACTCGTATTCGCGCGGCGTGAGTTCATAGTCGACGAAGCCGCCGGACAGCGTCGGCTCACCCGTGTGCCCGGACTGCACGGGGACGTCTGCCTCGCCCTTGCGGTTCCTCGGCAGCCGCTGCCGTTCGGCGTACTCCCGCAGGTGCGCGGCGAGGGACGGTGTCCGCTCGGTGAGCTCCTCGACGATGTCCCAGGGCAGTACGAGTACCGTGCCCGCGGTCTCGGCCCGGACCGAGCTGAGCCACAGCGGGTCCGGCTGGCCGATGGCCTCGTCGCCCATCTGGTCGCCGTCCGTGACGACGCCGATGACCTCCTCCTCGCCGTATTTGCCTTCGGTGAAGCGGGTGAACCGCCCGTGGGCCACCAGGTAGGCCTCGGTCACCGGCTGCCCGGCCTCGAAGAGGACCTGCCCGGCCCGCACCTCCCGGGTCCGGAACCGGGTGGCGATTTCCTTGAGTACGTCGATGTCGTCGTACCCGCGCAGGACGGGGAGTTCGGTGAGCGTCTCGGGGATGACTTTGATGTCGTTCCCGCCGTTCTGGTCGAACTGCACCCTGCCGCGGCCGATGCTGAGCTGGAGACGCCGGTTGACCCGGTACGTACCGCCCTTGACGTCCACCCATGGCAGGGATTTCAGCAGCCACCGTGAGGTGATGGCCTGCATCTGCGGTGCGGACTTGGTGGTCGTGGCCAGCCGGCGTGCCGCATGGGTACCGAGACTGGTCAGCTGCTGGTCGGTCGGGACTTCAGGTGCGGTTTCTTCGTCGCTCGCGGGGCCGGTGGCGCTGTCCTGTACGGACACATTCCCTCCCAGGAGGTGTAACGAGGTTGAGCGAAGCGATCGGTGGTACGAAAGCTCCTCGTTGCACCCACAAGGCAAGCAGCCGGGAGTGGTGGCCAGGTACGGCGCGAAGGGGGCGATCTCGCGTCCTGGAAGTGCAAACCTGCCGAATGAGGCAGACGGCCAAGCGGAACGTGATCGCGCGCCGTCCCGCACCACGGGAACGTGTGCGCGGGACGCGTTCGAGAAATGAGGCGCCGCGGTGGGGTGGCTACTGGGTTCGCCGTTCCCGGGCGCGCGGTGTCGTGGTTACTGGGCGCGCCACTCCGGAGCGAGAATCGCCCAGAGCTGCGTGCCGTGACGGGTGCCCTCATACGGCCAGGACTCGCGCTGAACGCCTTCGAGCGTCATGCCGAGCCGTTTGGCCACCGCGGCGCTGCGTTCGTTGTCGGCCCGGCAGTGCCACTCGGCGCGGTGCAGGCCCCGTGTGGTGAACGCCCAGTCCAGCAAGGTGCCGCACGCCGGTGTGATCAGGCCGTGGCCCTCGGCGTCCGGCTCCAGCCAGCAGCCGATCTCGCAGGAACCGGAAGCGGCGTCGAAGTCCACGAACATCACGCCGCCGACGAGCGTGCCGTCGAGCCAGATGCCGTAGAGGCGGCCGCCGTCCGCGGCCTGGCGCTCGGCGTACCGGCGCAGTGTGGTCCGTGCCCCGTCGACGTCGACGGTGACGAACCCTGCCCCGACCCACGGCCGGATGTGCTCGCGAGCCCGGTCCAGGTGGGCGGCGAACTCCTCGGCGTGCCATATCTCGAGCGGGGCGAGACGGGCGTCGTCCCGCAGGGGGAGAGAGAACATGAGGGACCCCATTCACACAACAAGCGTTTTGGCTATGTACCGTAGCAGCATGCCACGTACCAAGGGGGACCATGAGGCCCGTCGCCGTGACGTCTCCGAGGCGGTCTGGCGGGTGCTGGTCGCGCACGGATTCGGCGGCCTGACCATGCGCGCCGTCGCCGCGGAACTCGACGCGTCCACCGGCCTGCTCACCCACTACTTCCCGGCCAAGCGCGACCTGGTCGCGTACGCCCTCGACCTGCTCGAGCGGCGGACCGTCTCGCGCCCCCGGCCTGCGGCGGGGGAGGGCCTGGCCGCGTTGAAGGCCGCCCTGATGGACATCCTCCCGCTGACGGGCGAGGCAACCGACAGCAACCGGATCTGGGTGTCCTCCTGGGACACCGCGCTCGCGGACCCCGGGCTGAGTGACGACTACGCGGGCAAGTACGCGCGAAGTCGCGACAAGCTGCGAGACCTGGTCGAGGCCGCTCAGGAGGCGGGCGAACTGCCCGACGGGGACCCGGCGCGCATCGCGGCCGGCGCCCAGGCCTTCGTGCTCGGCCTGGTGGTGCAGGCACTGTTCGACCCCGAGGCGTTCCCGCCCCGTCGCCAGGCCGAGCTCCTTGACGACTATCTGGACGCGTTGACCCGCACTCGTTGACATGCTCCTCGGGCTGAAGTCCGAGGATTCTGGCCGTCCCGCGGGTTGCTGTGCCGCTAGGCGGCACGGCTTCCTGTTGGGATTCCGTGGCTTCCTGTTTCTTCGCGTTGGGCCAGAACGGGTTCTGGTCTTACCTTCGCTCCGCAGGCCGATGCCGCCAGTCCGGCGGCCTGTTTCACATTCTTGGCGGCGTTGACATCCCGGTCGTGGACGGTGCCGCAGGCGGGGCAGGTCCACTCCCTGACGTGCAGGGGTTTGGGTCCGTCGTGGTGTCCGCAGGTGGAGCACACCTGGCTGGTGGGCTCGAACCGACCGATCTTGATGAAGGTCCGCCCGTAGCGGGCCGCCTTGTAGGCGAGCATGGTCACGAACTGTGTCCAGCCCGCGTCATGGACGGACTTGGCCAGTTTGGTGCGCGCGAGGCCCTTGACCGACAGGTCTTCCACGGCGATCGCTTGATTCTCGCGGATCAACCGGGTGGAGAGCTGATGGTGGAACTCCTTGCGTGCATCGGCGACCTGCGCATGCGCGCGGGCGACCTTGAGCCGGGCCTTGGCCCGGTTCTTCGAGCCTTTCTGTTTGCGGGACAGTTCCCGCCCGGCTTTCTTGAGTTTCTTCTCCGCGCGGCGCAGAAACCGCGGGGAGTCGATTTTCGTGCCGTCGGACAGCACCGCGAAGTGGGTCAGGCCCAGGTCGATACCGGTGGCCTGCTCGGTGGCGGGCATCCGGCCGGCGTCGGCGGCCGGGTCGGTGTCGATGACATAGCTCGCGAAGTACCGGCCCGCACTGTCTTTGATCACCGTGACCGAGGACGGCACCACGGGCAGGGTGCGGGACCACTTCACCCGCACCTCGCCGATCTTCGGCAGGTTCAGCCGGCCTGTTGGGGTGATGGACCAGCGGGCGTTGGCCGTGAACCGGACCGACTGCCTCGAATCCTTGCGCGACTTGAACCGCGGCGCACCCACCCTCGCGCCCTTACGCTCACCCTTGAGGGAGGCGAAGAACGCCCGGTAGGCGGCCTCCACATCCCGCAAAGACTGCTGGAGCACCACCGAAGACACCTCGCCCAGCCAAGACCGCTCCACGGTCCGCTTGGCGCGGGTGATCAGGGTCTGGGACAGCTCGGCGGCCTTCGGATACGGCAGCCCTGCCGCATGGGCGTCCTTCCGGGCGCGCACCGCGTCGTTGAACACGACCCGCGCGCACCCGAACGCCCGGCCCAACGCGAGGCGTTGACCCGGTTCCGGGTACAGCCTGAAGGTGTACCGGAGCTGCATGAACGTCACCCTAGGCGCGCCCCTCCCGGGCACCGCCCCCGAAGATCGGAACTGATCACGATCGTCCTCCCGTTTGACGCTCGCGCTCAAGTTCGGCCTATCGCGCCCGCCAATGATCGTGGGACGTGCGGGGCGAAGGCCGGACGGGAGGCGAGCCATGATGCCCCGCGCCGGCAGGCCGGAGGATGGACTGTCCCTCCCTGCTCCGCAGGGAGGGACGCAGCGACGCTCCGCGTCGCGATCGCCAGATTCGCTTCACCACGGGCTGAAGCCCGATGCACTGCGAATGAATCCCGGTAGCGGGCCGTCGGGGGCTATCGGTTCGCGGGCGGCGCCGTCGACGCGCGCAGGACCGGCCGGGACGGCAGGCGGGAGGTGACCGTGACTTGGTGGCCCGCGAGCAGGTCGATGAGGCGCGTGACGGCGAGTGCGCCCACCTCCTCCACCGGGACGTCGAGCGCTGTCACGGGAGGTGTCGTCGACTTGAGGCTGCTCAGGTCGTCGGCCGCGGCCAGGCTGACGTCCTCGGGCACCCGGCGATGCGCCGCCGCGAGTCCGTGCAGCAGGCCGAGCGTCAGGTAGCTGTTGTACGCGAGCACGGCCGTGGCCTCGTGCGGGAGGGTGTGGGCGGCCTCTATCCCCGCGTCGAACGTGGGTGGCAGGGGGCCGAGGACATGCAACTGGGCCTTCGCCTGTTCCGCGCGTTCCCTCAGGATCGCGGACCGCTGCCCGTCGGCCCAGGAGCCGGCGGGGCCCGAGACATACGCGATGTTCCGGTGTCCCTGGTCGAGGAGGTGGTCCATGAGCTGGGCCAGCCCCGTCGCCGTGTCGGCCACGACTGCGGGAAGCCGGCCGACCTGGCGGTCGACCAGTACCAGAGGGAAGCGCCGCGCGCGTTCCCGCAGCGCGGCGTCGGTACCCACCGGCGTGACCATGATCAGCCCGTCGGCCTGCTCCGCGAGGCGGTCGGCGAGCTCCGCCTCACGGGTGGGGTCGTACTCCGAGACGGCGATCAGGAGGTGATGGTCGGTCTTCTCGGCGGTCTGCTGGGCGCCCATCACGAGCGGCGCGAAGAACGGGTTGGAGAGCGTCGGCACGACAAGGCCGACCAGCCCCGTCCGCCCGGTGGTCAGCGCACGGGCAGCGGCGTTGGGGTGGAAGCCGAGGCGCTGCGCGGCGTCCAGCACGCGCAGGCGGGTGGGTTCCGCGACCAGCTCGGGGCGCTGCAGGGCCCTTGAGGCCGTGGCCTTGGACACCCCCGCCGCGCGCGCCACATCCATCAGCGTCGCCATTGCCGCCCCCTGCCTGACGTGCCCGCCGAGCGTGCGCGGGCCCCTGTGTTCACATTCGCTTTACGGCGTGTCATCATACCTGCAACCGGTCTCTGCAACCGGTTACAGAACCCGGTTGCAGAGACCCGGCCCAAGCCGGGTGCCCCCACCTCCCGCGAGCCCTCCCCGCGCCGACGCCGTCGCAGGCCGTCCGGCCCGACCCTCATCCCCGCCGAGGTTTCGTATGCCACCCACCGCTCCGACCACCGGCGAGCAGACCGCCGTCACGACCGAGCCACCCGCCTCGCGCGTCGAACGGCTCTTCAGCGTCCGCGGCCGCGGCAGCACCCACCGCACCGAACTCGTGGCGGGCGCCTCGATGTTCATGGCCGCCGCCTACGCCGTGGTCGTCGTGCCCGGTCAGCTGGCCGGCGCCGGCGTGCCGCACGGCGCCGCCACCACCGCCGTGATCATCGCGATAGCCCTGGCCACCCTGGCGATGGGCCTGATGGCCAACCTGCCCTTCGTCGTCGCCCCGGGCCTCGGCGGAGTGGCGCTCGTCGCCTTCACCATCGTCGGCCAGGACCACGTCCCCTGGGACACGGCGCTCGGCATGGTGTTCTGGTCCGGCGTGGCCTTCCTGGTGCTCACCCTCCTCGGCATCCGCGACCTCGTCACGCGCCTGATGCCGATGCACCTCAAGTACGCCATCAGCGGCGGTCTCGGCCTCTACATCGCCCTCATCGGATTCCGGGACGCGGACCTCGTCGTCGGCAACGCCGACAAGGCGGCCCTGGCCGTCGGTGACCTGTCCGAGCCCGCCGGTCTGCTGGCCCTGGCCGGCCTGCTGCTGCTCACCGCGCTCGCGTCGCGCAAGGTACCCGGAGCGTTCCTGATCACCATCGCGGCGGTGACGGTCGCCGGCATCCCGCTGGGCGTGACCGAGGTCCCCGACAGCCTCTTCTCGGCGCCGGACTCGCCCGGCCCGCTGCTCTTCCACATCGACATCCTCGGCGCCCTCAAGCCCGAGTACTTCCCGTACATCTTCGCCTTCTTCGTCTCGGAGTTCTTCTCCATGACCGGGACGCTGCTGGCCGTGGCAGGGCGGGCCGGGCTCCTCGACAAGGACGGCAACATCCCCGGCTCCCGCCGCCCGTTCCTCGTCGACTCCGTCTCCGTGATGGGCGGGGCCGCCGTCGGCGCGCCCTCGATGACGGCCTACCTGGAGTCGTCGGCCGGCGCCGACTCGGGAGGCAGGACCGGCCTCGCGTCGGTGTGGGCGGCCTGCGGCTTCGGCCTCCTGCTGCTGGTCACTCCGTTCGCGACACTGATCCCGTCCGCGGCCACGGCGCCCGTCCTCATGTACATCGGGCTGAACATGCTCGGCGCCCTCAAGAACGTCGACTTCAAGGATCCGACGCACGCCGTCCCCGCGGCGCTGACCGTCGCGACCACCTTGTTCTTCGGCAACTTCGGCACCGGCATCGCGACGGGCCTGGCCGCGCACGTCCTGGTCAAGACCGTCAGCGGACGGATCCGAGAGGTGGCCTGGCCGCTGTGGATCGTGATGATCCCGCTCGGCTACTACTTCTACACCCTCGTCCCGTGACGACACCGTCCACGAAGGAGCACGACGACATGAGTGAACAGCACGACCTCCGGATCTTCGGCGGGAGCGTGGTGTCCACCTTCACCGGCGAGGAGTTCCCCGCGGACGTACTGGTCCGGGGGAGCGAGATCAGTGCCGTACTGCCGCCGGGCACGCCCGCCGAGGCGCGCGAGGAGATCGACGCCACCGGCATGCGGATCGTCCCCGGTTTCGTGGACGCCCACATGCACATCGAGAGCGCCTTCCTCACGCCGCAGCAGTTCGCCGCCGTGACGCTGGCCCGCGGCACCACCACCGTCCTCGCCGACCCGCACGAGATCGTCAACGTCGCGGGCCGGGACGCCATGCGGTGGATGATCGACGCCGGTGACCGGACGCCGCAGACCCAGCTGTGGGGCGTGCCCTCGTGCGTGCCCGCGCTGGAAGGTCTTGAGCACGCCGGTGCGGCGCTGTCCGCCGACGACATCGCGGAGATGCTGCGCTGGCCGGGCGTGGTGGCCCTGGGAGAGGTCATGGACTACCGGGCGGTCGTGGCCGGCGATCCGCGGATGGCCGCGGTCACTGCCGCAGCCCGGGCACAGGGATCGATCCTGGACGGCCACTGCCCCAACCTCAGCGGCGCCGAGCTCAGCGCCTACCTGGCCACGGGCGTGGACTCCGACCACACCAAGAACCGCACCGAAGTGGTCCTGGAGAAGGCCCGCCTGGGCATGACGATGATGCTCCAGGAGAAGTGCCTCGACGAGGACGTCGCGAAGGCACTCCTCGCGCTGCCCCAGCTGCCGCCGCTGTGCCTCGTGACCGACGACCTGGCGGCCGACCACATCGTCACCGAGGGACACCTCGACCACATCGCCCGCGTGGCCGTGGCGGCGGGCTTCCCGCCGCACGTCGTCCTGCGCGCGCTGACCTGGACCCCGGCGCAGCGCCTTCGGCTGTACGACCGGGGCGTCGTCTCGCCCGGCAAGCGCGCCGACCTGGTCCTCCTGCGCGGCGAACTCGCCGCGTTCGACCCGGCCGTCGTGCTGGCCGGCGGCCAGGTCGTGGGCAGGGACGGCGCGGCGGTCTACGAGGCACGGTCCGGGGAGGCCGGCGCCCTGGAGAGCCGGGTCGACGTGGAGGCGCAGGACGCGGACGGGTTCCGCTGGCGCGTGGACCTGCCCGACGGGACGCACCGGTTCCGGGCGATGCGCGTGAACCCGCGGGACACCTACACCGAGGCCGCCGAGGTCGAACTCCCCGTGTCCGGCGGCGAAGTGGCGTGGGAGGGCCGGGCCGTACTGGTCCGCGTCCGCAATCGCCACGGCCGTGACGGAGTCGTCTTCGCGCCGCTGCTCGGCAGGGACCTGGCCGAGGGCGCCGTGGCCACCACGTACGCCCACGACAGCCACAACCTGGTGACGATCGGTACGTCCCGTGCGGCGATGGCCGCAGCGTCGGCGACCGTTGTGGCCGACGGAGGCGGCGTGGCCGTCGTCCGAGGTGCCGACGGCGAGAGCGTGGCGGCGCGGATGCCGCTGCCGGTGGGCGGCGTGCTGTCGGCCCGGCCGGCCGCGCGGGTCGCCGAGGAGGCGGGCGCCGTGCGAGCCGCCTTGGAGGCGTGGGGTTGGGAACACCTCAACCCGTTCATGAGCGTGTCCACTCTTACGCTCGCCGTGTCCCCCGCACTGAAGATCACCGACCGGTCGCTGGTGGACGTCGTGCGGCGCGCGCCGGTGGGGGCGACGGTCGGTTCCTGAACGGGTACGGGCGAGTGGCGGCCGCAGTCTTCGAGGCCTGGCCGCCACTGCCCCTGACGACGCTCAGGCCGATTGCCTCCGAGTCGGCTTCCAGCCCGGGCGCGGGACCGCCGCGCGCAGTGCCTGGGTGTACTCCTCCTGGGGGTCGCGCAGCAGGTCGCGGGTGTCTCCGCGCTCGACGATCCGACCGCCGGACATCACGACGGCGATGTCGCTGATCTGGTGGACCACGGCGAGGTCGTGCGAGATGAACACGTAGCTGATGCCGCTGCGTTCGCGGATGTCGGCGAGCAGATTGAGGATCTGCGCCTGGATGGACACATCGAGCGCCGCCACCGCCTCGTCCAGTACGAGGACCTCCGGCTCGACGGCGATGGCGCGGGCGATGGCGACGCGCTGCCGCTGCCCGCCGGAGAGCTGGCGGGGGAGCATGGACGCGTGCCGCTCGGCCAGTCCGACCGCTTCGAGCAACTCCAGGGCCCGCCTGCGCCGTTCGGCGGGAGTCAGCGGGAAGTGCAGGGCGAGGCTGGTCTCCACGACGTCGCCGATCCGCTGCAGCTTGTCGAGCGACGAGTAGGGGTCCTGGAACACGATCTGGATCTCCCGGGCGCGCCTGCGGCGTTCCGCCGATGACACCCGCCCGCCGCGACGCGGCCGGCCGCACACGCTGATCGATCCGCCGGACGGCGTCTCCAGGCCGACCAGCATCCGCGCGACCGTCGTCTTGCCGGAGCCGGACTCGCCGACCACTGCCAGCGACTGGCCGCGCGACAGCGTGAAGGACACGTCGTCGACGGCGACCGCCTGCCCGAACTCCTTGCGCAGACCCGCCGCCTCGATCACGAAGTCGCTCATGACTCTCCCTGCAAGGTGAGTTCGCCGGCCCGCATGCACGCCACGCGCGCCCCCTCCAGTTCCACCACGGCCGGTCGCCCGTCCGCGCAGTACGGCCGCGCATGCGCACAGCGCGGGGCGAACGCGCAGCCGTCGTCCGCCTCGAAGGCGGCCAGCGGCCTGCCGGGGATGACCGGCAGCCGGTGGACGACCTGGTCGATGCTCGGCCGCGAGAGCATCAGCCCGGAGGTGTACGGGTGCCGGGGCGTGGCCGTCAGCGCGCCGGCGACCTGGGTCTCCACGATCCGGCCCGCGTACATCACGGCCAGCCGGTCGCAGGTGGCCGCCGCCAGCTCCAGGTCGTGGGTGATCAGCAGCATGGCCATGCCGCGCTCCCGCCGCAGCTCGTCGAGGATGGCCATGACCTCGGACTGCGTGGTGACGTCCAGGGCCGTGGTCGGCTCGTCCGCCAGCACCAGATCGGGCTCGACGGCAAGGACCGACGCGATCATGACGCGTTGCAGAAGCCCGCCGGACAGCTCGTGCGGATACTGGCGCATCCGGCGCTCGCCGTCCGTGATGCCGACGTCCGACAGGAGCCGCACCGCCCGCGCCTTCGCCTCGGCGGCGGGCACGCCCAGGTTGGCGATCATGGCTTCGGTGAGGAAGTCGCCGATGCTGCGCACCGGATTGATGTGGGCCCGCGGATCCTGGAAGACCATCGCGATGCGCCGGGCCCGCAGACCGCGCAGCGCCCGCCGCTCCATGCCGGTCACCCGGATCCCGTCGAAGACGATGTCACCGGTGACGCGCGCTCCCGGTGGTGTCAGCCCGAGGATCGTCCGTGCCGTCATGGACTTGCCCGAACCGGACTCGCCGACCAGGCCCACGGCTTCACCCCGGCTGATCGACAAGTCGACCTCTTCGACGAGGGGCCGCCAGTCCCGGCCGGCCGGGACCGCGAGTCCAAGCCCTCGCAGATCGAGCAGATCGCCCCCGGACAGCCCCTTCTCCGTCTGACTCTTCTCCGGCTGATCCCTCTCGCGCTTCAGGAGATTCACCGCTGGTCACCTTCCTTGCCGAGGCGGTCGCCGAGCACGATCACCGCGGCGACCACCAGCACGATCAACAGGCCCGCACCCAACGCCTCCAGCGGCTGTCCGCGCGTCGCGCTGTCCAGTCCGCTCTTGACCATGAGCCCCCAGTCGGCTGTCGGCGGCTGCACACCGAGCCCCAGGAAGGAGATCGCCGCGAGGTCGATGACCGCGAAGCCCAGGGCGGACACCGACTGGGCGACGATGATCGGGCGCAGATTGGGCAGCAGGTGCCGTACGCAGATGGCGGTCGCGGACCGGCCCTGAACCCAGGCCGCCGCCACATAGGGCATGTTGCGCTCCCGTAGCGCCGCACTGCGCACCACGCGCGCCACGTACGGGGTGTAGGCGACGGCGAGGCCGAGGACGACGCCGGTGACGCCGGGGCCGAGTACGGCCACGGTGATCAGGGCGAAGACGATGCCCGGGACCGCGAACAGCACGTCCAGCAGGCGCGAGACGACCGCGTCCACCTTGCCGCCCGCCCACGCCGCGGTGACCGCCAGCGCGGTGCCGACGACGGTCGACAGGCAGATGATGAGGACGGGCCCGCTCAACGTCGTACGGGCGCCCCACATCAGCCGTGACAGCACGTCCCGGCCGAGGGCGTCACCGCCCAGCGGGTGGGCGGCCGAGGACCCGCCCAGCGAGTTGAACAGGTCCGGCTGGTCGGGATCGTAGGGAGCAAGGATCGGCGCCAGCAGCGTGACCGTCAGTACCACGGCGAGCAGTGCCGCCGCCGCGACGCCGGGCACGCCGATCGCGCGCACCGCACGGGACGGGCCGAACCTGCCGAGTGTCCCGCGGACGCGGGTGGCCACGGCGGTCATCGGGACATCCGCGGGTCTAGGGCTTTGTAGCACAGGTCCACCACGAGGTTGATGAGGACGAAGGCGGCGACGAGAACGAGGACGACGGCCTGTACGACCGCGAAGTCGCGCTGCAGGATCGCCCGTATGAACAGGGAGCCGAGGCCGTCGAGGGCGAACACGTTCTCCACCACGACCGAGCCGGCTATGAGGCCGGCCACGGTCAGACCCGTGACGGTGATCACCGGGATCGACGCATTGCGCAGCACGTGCCGGCGGATGACGACTGCTTCGGCGATGCCCCGGCTCCGGGCTGTCTCCACATGCTCCCGCCCCAGCTCCTCGCGGACCGAGGCGCGGGTGATGCGGGCGAGGAAGGCGGCGCTGCCGAGGCTGAGGGTGATCGCCGGGAGCGTCAGGTGATACAGCCGGCCGAACAGGCCTTCCCCCGGCCCGAACACCGGGAACCAGCCGAGGCCCAGGGCGAACACGATCACGAGGAGCACACCGATCACGAACGTCGGAGTGGCGAGGAACGCAGAGGAGACCGCGCTGATGACGGCGTCCACCCGGCCCCGGCGCAGCCCGGCCAGCACACCGCCCGCCACACCGACCACGACGATCAGGACGGTGGAGTAGCCGACCAGGAACGCGGTGGTCGCCGCCCGTGAGGCCATCAGGCCCGAGACGTGTTGCCGGTACACCAGGGAGCTGCCGAAGTCGCCGCGCACGGCGTCGCCGAGCCACGCCGCGTAGCGGACCAGGAAGGGGTCGTCGAGCCGGTACTGGGCCCGGATGGCGGCGATCTGCTCGGGCGTGCCGCTGCGGTTGCCGAGCAGGAACGCCATGGGGCCACCGGGCACGAGGTAGAGCAGTCCGTAGACGAGGAACGAGGCGACGACCAGGACCACGGCCAGCGCGATCAACTTCCGTAGCAGGTAGGTGATCATCTGGCCCCCAGCCCTGCGGCCCACGGGTAGTACAGGTAGGGGAAGGACGGCACGGCGCCGGTGACCCGCTTGTTCATGTAGAGGATCACGGGCAGGTTGTTGAGCGGCATCCACACGACGTCGCGGGTCACCTTCTCCTGGATCCCGGTGACGAGCGACGCCCGTGCTGCCGGATCCCCCTCGGCCCGCGCCTTGGCGATGGCGTCGTCAACTGCCTTGTAGTCGCTGAAGTTCGTCCGCCCGCCGTTGCGGAACACGGTGTAGATGTCCAGCGGATCGGGCACGTTGCCGTACCAGGTGCTGAGGAAGGCGTCGATGCCCTTGCGCGCCTTGGGGTCGCTGTAGAGGTTGCCGTACTGCTCGACCGGGACGACCCTGATCTCGATGTCGAGGCCGAGCGCTTCGCCGGTGGCCTTCAGCAGGTTGGCGGTCTGCTCGTGCACGGCCGAACTGCCCTGGACGCCGATCACGATGGGCTTCGTGGGTGAGCCCGCCTGGACGAGAAGCTCCTTGGCCTTCGCGAGATCGGTGGTCTCGGGCGGCAGGGCCTCGTAGGCCTTCTGATACGTCTTGCGCTCGTAGCCCCAGTAGTCGCTGCCCGTCAGCGCTCGCTGGGGGGAAGCCGTGCCCTGGAAGACGACCTTGGAGATCGCCGCGCGGTCCAGCGCGAGCGACAGGGCCTGGCGCACCCTCGGGTCGGCGTAGGGGCCGGACTTCGCCGAGCCGAGCAGCGCCCAGAAGGTGAGGGAACGGCCCAGGGTCACCGAGCCGGTGGTGGACTTCTGGAGCTGACCGAGACCCGCGGGCGGCAGATAGAAGTACTGTCCGTCGACCTCGCCGGAGCGCAGGGCATTGACGGCGGTCGTCTCGTCGGCGATGAACCGCAGGACCAGGGACTCGGACTTGGCCTTGAGCGCCTTGTCCCAGTAGTGGTCGTTGCGGGTGAGCGTCATCGAGTCGCCCGACTTCCAGTCATGGAACTTGAACGGCCCGGTGCACATCACGCCGCTGGACGGCGAGCCGAGCGACTTGCCGGCCTTGTCGAGGAACTTCTTCTGCACGACGGCGCCGGCGCCGGTGGCCATCGCCTGGTTGAACAGGGCGTCGGGCTGCTTGAGCGTGACCGTGACCTGCATGGAGCCGGTGGCACGGACCGACTTGACGGTGTTGAAGTAGTCGCCCCACCAGGTGCCGAGCTTCGGGTCGAGGTGCCGTTGCAGGCTGGCCGCGACATCGTCGGCGGTCAGCGGATCGCCGTTCCAGAACGTCACGCCCTCGCGGATCGTGTACACCCAGGTGGTGGGGGTCGGGTTGGCGGCCTTGACGGCCAGGCCCGGCTTGATCTTGAAGTCCGGGGTCAGCCGCAGCAGGCTCTCGCACATGTTGGCGAGGGCGGTGTTCTCCGCGTAGTTGAAGGAGCGGATCGGGTCCAGGGTCTGCGGCTCGTAGGGGAGGTTCCACGTCACCTTGCCGAGCCCCTTGGCGGCGGCGGGGGTGGTGGTCTTGAGGTCGAGCTTCGCCGGGGCGGCGCCCTGCTGCGGTTGTCGAGCTCCGGAGGTGCAGGCGGCGAGCGTCAGGACGAGCCCGACCACGGGGAGAGCGCGGCGCATCATCGGGAGGCCCTCTCGACAAGTCGGTCGCCCGCGGCGCGCTGCTGCCCGCCGTCGACCAGCTGTCCGTCACGGGCGATCACACGGCCCGCGCGGACGACGAGGCTCGGGACGGGCCGGTCCACGACGACCTGCGCCACCGAGTCGCCGGGAAGCAGGACGAAGTCGGCGGGGTCACCGACGCGCAGCTCCGTCCGCTCCAGGCCCAGGAGCGCGGCGCCTCCGTGGGCCACGACGGCGTAGCACGCGGCGAGTTCGGCGTCCGTGCGGGCGTCGGTGCGGTACGCGAGGAGATGAGCCCGCGTGATCATGTCGCCGTCGCCGAACGGGGTCCATGGGTCCCGTACGCCGTCGGAGCCCGCCGCGACCAGCACCCCTCGCTCGGTCAGCGGACCGAAGGGGACGACGGGGTCGGCTCCGAGGGCGCACGTCGTGAGGGACACGCCCGCCTCGGCAAGGATCTCGCCGACCCGCGTCAGCTCGTCGCCGGCGAGGTCGGCGACGCAGAAGGCGTGGCTGACCGTGACGCGTCCCTGCATGCCGTGCGTCACCGTACGGCGGGCGATCTCGGTGACCTGCTCGATACCGGACGGACCGCCGTCGTGCAGGTGGATGTCCAGCGGGACGGCCGCCCTCTCGGACAGGCCGAACAGGACGTCCAACTGCCCGTGCAGGTCCCCGTCCACGCCCACCGGATCCAGTCCGCCGAGCACGTCGGCGCCCTCGGACAGGGCCTTCTCGAGAAGCTCGGCCGTTCCCGGCTCGGTGAGCAGGCCGAGCTGAGGGAAGGCCACCACCTGCACATCGAGCAGGTCGGCGCGCGAGGCCGCGGCGGCACGGACGCCGTGCACATTGGACAGCCCGTGGACGGGCGCGACATCGACATGCGCACGCATCGCGCGGGTGCCGCGGGTGATGGCGCGGTCCATGAGCGCACCGGCGCGCTCCTCGACCGGCGCCGGCATGCCGGCTCGCGCGGCCACATCGCCGTCGATCAGGTCCCGCAGGCTCGACGCGGGAGTACGGCTGAGCCAGGTCTGGCCCCAGGTGGTCTTGTCGGGATGGATATGCGCGTCGACCGGCGAGGGCAGGGCCAAGGCGCCGCCGCCGTCGACGACTTCGTACTCTTCAGGCAGAGCGGGAGGGGTGATGGCGGCGATGCGCCCGTCGGCGACCAGAACGTCGCGGGGCTGCCCGCCGTCCACACGTATTGCTGTGAACAAGATGTGCGTCATGACGGCATTACTCCTTCGTTGGAGACGAACCGACCGTTAGAGTTATCAGGTCATCAGATGACTAGAGAAGGGGTTGGGATGAAAAACGTGGAACGGGCTCCGTCGCTCGTCGACACCGTGATCGCCGCGCTGCGACAGGAGATCGCGACGGGCGCCTGGCAGCTCGGCGACAAGATCCCGTCCGAGAGCCGGCTCGCCGAGACGCTGGGCGTCAGCCGCCTGTCGGTGCGCGAGGCCGTGCGCGTCCTGGTGCACTCGGGACTGCTGATGACCCGTCAGGGCAACGGGACCTTCGTGACGGCCACCGACGAGGCCGAGGTCGCGCTGCGCCGCCAGCTCGACCGCGCCGCCGCCCAGGACATCATCGACGTACGCCGCGGCCTGGACATCGTCGCCGCCCGGCTCGCCGCGACGAGACGCACGGCGGACGATCTCCAGCAGATGCGCAAGGCCCTTGACGACCGGGCCGACGCGAGCCGGAACGCCGACGTGGACGCCTTCGCGGATGCCGACGTCGACTTCCACCTCCGCATCGCCGAGGCCTCCCGCAACCCCGTGCTGCAGAATCTCTACCGGGGCATGAGCGACGCCCTGCGCGACAGCGTCAAGGCCGACCAGTGCATGAAGCACACTCTCAGCGGCAACGACACGTCGCACGAGGACCTGCACCGGGCCGTCGAGGACGGGGACGCAGGCGCCGCGGCGGCCATCGCGGTGGCCATCCTCGACCAGCAGGAGACCGGCTCCGATGCCCCGGCCGGCTGACCGTGGCCCGGACTCCTGTCCTGTGCCTCCTGCCGAGGGTGGGGTACGGCCCAATGACCTGCGACTCGGTGCGAGAATAGTGGTCATGGCAGGGGATGACACTTTTGAACCCGAGTCGGAGCGGGTCACGCGCACGCTGCGGGATCAGATTCTCGACGGTGTGCGGGCGCCGGGCAGCAAGCTCGTGGAGCGGGAACTGGCGGCCGAGCTGGGGGTGAGCCGCCTGCCCGTCCGTGACGCCCTCAAGGACCTGGTGAACGAGGGTCTTGTCACCCCGCGCCCGCGGAGCTGGGCGGTGGTTCGTGAGTTCACCGCCTCCGACGTCGAGGACCTCGACGAGGTCAAGGCCGCCCTGGAGATGCTGGCGTTCCGTCTCGCCGCCCAGCGGCGCACCCGCGCGGGACTCGCGCGGCTGCGGGCGGACCTGGACGCCGAACTGAGGGCGGCGGCCAAGGGCGATGCCGTACCGGCGCGGCGGGCCGCGGCCGACTTCCACGAGACGGTGACAGCGCTCGCCGACAACGAGCTCCTGAACGAGCTCGGCCGCACCCTGAGCAGCCGCATGCGATGGCTGCTCGGCCAGCACGACGACATCTCCGGCGTCGCCAAGGAGCACGAGGAGCTGTACGAGGCAATCGAGGCACGGGACGTGCCGCGCGTCGAGGAGCTGGCCCTCAAGCACCTGGCGACCGGCCGCAGCGAGGCCGCCGCCCACCGCAGGCGCACCCCGGAGCAGTAGCCGTACACCCGCGTCCGCCATCATGCGCCCCGGCTTCGTACGGGCATTCCCTCCAGTACGGCGTAGGCGATCAGGGCGACGAGCAGGCCGGTGACCGCGTCGGAGAACTGCGGCGCGTACCAGTGCACGAGCCCCCCGGCGGCCGCCCCGGCCGCCCACGCGGCGAACGCCGTGGGACGTACTGCCGCCTCGGCCCGCCCGTCGAGCCGGCGGCGCAGCAGCACCTGGTCGGCGATCAGTACGCCGCCGAGTGGTGGGACGAACACGCTGAGGACGACCAGCCAGTCGAGGAAGTGGTCCCACACACCGGCCAGCGCGGCGACCGTGCCGACGGCCCCCAGGACGATCGTCATCACGCGCATCCTCGTACGGGTCAGATGCGACCAGCTGAGCGCGCCGTTGTAGAGGCAGTGGCTGCAGACGGAGCCGAGGTTGACGAAGACGAACACCGCGGCCAGTACGTCGAGGGCCACCGCGTGACCGCCGGTGAGGATCGGGAGGAAGTTGCCGCCGACCGTGCCCGCCGAGGCCACGGCGCCGGCCGCCACGACGATGCCACCGGTGATCTGGGCGACGAGACTCGCCACGGGGAACGCGGTGGCCGTCGCGATGACGGCCTGCCTGCCGTTCTTTGACCAGCGGGTGAAGTCGGCCGTCATCGTTCCGGAGTCCGCGAACGTCGCCATGATGAGGGAGACGGCGGCGCCGAAGGTGAGGGCGCTGCTCCCACCGACGCCCTTGTAGTCGAGGACGGTCGCGAGGTCGTGGTCCCTGGAGACGATCACCAGGGCTATCAGGCCGACGAGGATGAACAGCGGGGCGGCGACCGCGCCCAGCCAGGACAGGGCGCGGATGCCGAGGAACGTGATCGCGACGAAGGCGACCCCGGCGACGGCGGCGACGAGTTGTTCGTGCCAGCCGAACGCCTGGTGCAGGGTGGCCCCCGTCGCGCCGGTGTTGAAGGCGAACCACCCGACGACGACCGTCGCGAGGAAACCGGACGCGACGACGTAGCCGACCCTCCCGAACGTCTTGGTCGCCTGGAGCGAGAAGCTCTCGCCGGTGCTGCCCGCCCGGTGACTGAGCAGACCGACGTAGACCAGCATCACGAGGTTCGCGGCGACGATCGCGGCCAGACCGCGCCAGAAGCCCATGAGCGCGACGACGATGCCGCCGGGGACGGCGTTGGTCAGGATCATCGGGAACCCGAACCACACGGCCGACACGGTGAGAAGGGACTTGCGGCTCTCCGTCGGGACGGGTGTGTGCTCGTACTCCGGGTCCAGCTCGAGGCCCGCGTGGGCCGTTTCCGCCGGGGCGGGATCGCGTCTGTTCATGGTGGGTCTCCGTGGATTGGCCGGCGCGCCGTCAGGCGACCGTGCGGGCGAGAGCTCTGGCGGCCTGCTCGAAGACTGCGGCGGGCGGGTGCGTGATCCCGGCGCCGATCATCCCGATGCCCGCTTCCTTGTGGGCGATCGCGGTGTTGATGACCGGCAGGATCCCGGTGGCCAGGACCTTGCGGACGTCGATGCCGGTGGGGATGCCCTCGAAACCCAGGGCGGGGATGGTGACGTTCGGGTTCTGCGTCGTCGTGATCTCGCCCATGTCCCGGGTGAAGGCGACGGCCTCTTGCACGGTTCCGCCGACGAGCGCGACGATGGCGGGTGCGGTCGCCATGGCGAACCCGCCGAAGCCGTACGTCTCACTGATCGCGCTGTCGCCGATGTCCAGACCGGCGTCCTCGGGCTTGAATCCGGCGAACATCGGCCCGATGACCGGCTGGGCCGGGCCCGTGAGCCACTGGTTCCCGGGCAGGCCGCTGACGCGGAGGCCGAACTCGACGCCGTTACGGGCCATCGTCGTCACGATCGTCGAACCCTCGATGCCATGGGCGGCGTCCATGGCGGCCTTGGCCATGGCGAGCCACGTGGGCCCGGAGAAGTAGTCCGAACTGGCGACGAAGTCGAAGACCTCCTTCTTCTGCTCGGTGGTGAAGCTCGTCTGCAGCAGGGCGGGAGTGAGTGCCTGCGTGAGGAGCAGGGTGCCCGCGATGTTGCGGTTGTGGCACTCGTCGCCCATGTGCAGCGCCTGGGAGAGCAGGAGGCGCAGGTCCACGGGGCCGCCGATCTCCATGGCCTCCTTGAGCATGGGGCCGAGGACGTCCCGCATCCAGACGAGGCGCTCGATGACGCTCTCGTCGTTCGCCCCCATGCGAAGGATCTTCGCCATCTGCTCGGAGAGGTTGGTGAAGGCGGTGTTGCCATGGGTCTCGTTGCGGACGATGTGCATGTACATCGACGCGGACGTGACACCGGCCATCGAGCCGACGCAGTCGTGTTCGTGGCAGGGCGAGAAGGTGATCTCGCCGGATGCCGCGAGCCGTTCGGCCTCGTCGAGGTCGCGCGCCAGGCCCTCGAACACGAGGGCGCCGGTGACGGCCCCCTTCATGGCGCCCGCCATGCGGTCCCAGGTGATCGGCGGTCCGGCGTGCAGGATCGTCGTCGGGGTCATCCCGGGCACCACGTCGATGGCCCGGCCGAAGCCGACCAGCATCGGCCGTGCGCCGACGATGCGGTCGACGGCTTCGGCATTGGCCGCATCGGTCCGCTCCGCGACGCGCGGGTCCTCCAGCGCGTCGAGTGCCGCGAGGACCTCGGGGCTGCCGCCGCCGGGCGGAGTCCAGTCGAGGGTCGTGACCTGTGCGCCCTGGGCGGTGAGGTCCCGGTCGAACATGGCCAGTCCGACGTTGACGACGCTGAGGTCGCTGGTGAAGAGGCTGGTGGCCTGAGTGCTCATGCGCGGTGTGCCTTCCGGGCGGTCTCACGGGCGAAGTGGCCCGTCTCGGTGCTGCTGCGGGTGACGGTGACTCCGGCGGCTTCCAGGGCCGCGACCTGCTCGGCGAGGGCCGGGGTGTCGAGGTCGGTGCCCAGGACGTAGCCCACGATCTCCAGGTGACGGCCCGCGTCGGAGGCGGTCTTCCTGGCCTGCGCGATGGCGGGGAGCGTGACCCCGACCGGGTCCTCGTGGGCGCCGAATCCGAGGACGAAGTCCATGAGGATGACGGCTACTTGGGGGTCCTCGGCCTCCTGGACAAGGCGCGCCAGGCGCAGCGACGGGTCGATCATCGGGTGCGGGCGGCCGTTGGTGAAGTCGTCGTCGCCGAAGTCGAGGAAGGTGTGCCCGACGCTGGGACTGCCGGCCGTCAGGCGCCGCCCGGGGTCCTTCTGGATGTTGCTCCACACGTTGTCGCTGACTTCGAGCAGCGCGTACATCGACTCGTCGCACAGGGTTCCGCCGCAGAACAGGCCACGCACGTAACGCTGTTCAGGTGCGAGCCGGGCGCAGACCTCGTCCACCTGCTTGGCGGCAAGTTCGTCGACGGCCGCGTGGGCGTCGACCCCGAGGCGGACGGCCTGGAGCGCCGCGTCCTGGGTGCTCGCGGCGAAGTGTCCGCCGGCCGCGGTCACGGCCTCCTCGGATCCGCCGACGAAGTAGACGACCACGGGCTTGCCCGCGCCCGCGATCTCGGCCAGCACCTTGTCCTGCACCGCGGGCGCAGGCGGCTTGGACACGAGGACGATCACGCTGGTCCCGGGATCGTCGGCCAGCGCCCGGATCCCGTCGATCATCATGATGCCGCCGACCTGCTCACTGAGATCGCGGCCCCCCGTGCCGATGAGTTGCGAGATGCCCGCGCCCAGCGCGTGGATACGGACACTGACCTCCTGCGCGCCGGTGCCGGATGCCGCGACGACGCCGACGGTGCCGGGCCGCACGGCGTTCCCGAAGCACAGCGCGACATTGTTGATGATCGCGGTGCCGCAGTCGGGCCCCATCATGAACAGGCCCTTGCTGTGCGCCAGTTGTTTGAGGCGAACCTCTTCCTCGATCGGGACGTTGTCGCTGAAGACCATCACGTGCAGGCCGTTCTCCAGCGCCTTGCGGGCTTCCCGGCCCGCGTACGCGCCGTTGACCGCGACGATCGCGAGGTTCGCCTCGGGGACGGCGCGCGCGGCGCTGTCGACCGTCCGGTACGTGACCTTGTCCGCACCGCCGCTCGCGCTGGGCGCCTTCTGCACGAGGAGTTCCTCGACCTCCGCCAGGAGCGCTGCGTGGTCGGCTTCCTCGCCCGCCTCCACGACGATCATGAGATCCCCGGTGCCCGCGGCGCCGAGATCCGGTGTGAGGAGGCCGAGGTTGCTCAGCACGCCCTTGTTCATCTCGGTTCCCATGGCGACGAACGCCTGCTCCACGCCGGGCAGTTGGTTCGCCCGGGTCGAGATGGACATCAGGGACACCGAGTCGAAGTAGGTGTTCTTCTTGACGACTGCTGTGATGCTCACAGCGAACCTCGCAGTTCTTTCTCCAGGCGAAGCCCGGTCACGAGACCGGACAAGATGTCGGTGCCGGACGTGTGGCCGATGGCCAGCACGTGTCGGACCGGGGTGCGGATGGATTCGGTTGCCCGCGCCGCGTGCCACCCGGAGGGGTGGGCCAGCGCGTGCAGGACGTCGAGCAGTGAGGCGCGGGCCCGTCCCGCCAGGGCCTCGTCGAGCGTGGTGACGCTCAACCGAGTGGTGCGGCCGGGGTGTTCGAGCAGGATGTCCTGAAGCGCCCGCCCGAACGGGCCGAGCCCGCTGCCGTGGAGCGAGGACAACAGGGCCAGGGCGGTCAGGAAGTCGTCGCCCGCGGGCGTCAGCCCCGGGCCGAGTCCGAGAAGTGACAGGACGCCGCGGCGCATGCCGGCGTCGTCCGCGGACTTGATCGCGCGTACGAGGGTGTCGCGCCCGTCGGCGAGTGCCCGGGTGACGGCTGCCTCCATCGACGATGCGGTGGGAGTCGGGCCGAGCATGCCGCCGCGTGAGCCGTGCGCCTGTATCAGCCGGTCGAGCGCCGAGGCGGCGGCCGCGAGGTCGCCCGGGTCGAGCGCCGTAAACGACGGCAGGATGGGATGCCATTCATCTGCACCCTTCGTATGCACCCGCAGGTGTGCGCCCGCCGTGCGAATGGTGATGACACCCGGCGCGAACTCCACGGTCCGACCCGCCGAGATACCGCTGTCCGACCAGCTGTCCACATCGGCGACGAGGGTCCGTGGAGCGTTGCCGCCGCCTCGGGCGGCGAGGGCGACGAGCTTCTCACCAGGCGTCAGTACGTTGACAGTCCGCTGGAAGACGCTTTCGACGACGCCCTGCCCGCGGAGCGCGCGCAGGTACGCGATCAGTGCGGCGTCGCCGGACATGGCGCGCAGCTCGGTGGCTGTACACAGAGATGTCACTGCACCCTCCTCGCCCTCACCGTGCCCGTCGGGCGTGATGGGTTCCCTTCAACATTCGCTCACTGGTATACCATTTGACAATGGGGAAGCGAACAAGTCTGTGGAGGGAATCCATGCGCATCGTCGTGGCTCTCGGTGGCAACGCGCTGGCCCGTCGGGGGGAGCCGATGACGGCCGACCATCTGCGGGCGAACGTCAGGTCCACCTGCGAGGCGCTCGCCGGCCTCGCCCGTCAGCACGAGCTCGTGATCACTCACGGGAACGGACCCCAGGTGGGTCTTCTGGCTCTGCAGAACCTCGCCTACCAGGATGTGGCGGCGTACCCGCTGGACATCCTCGGCGCGGAGACGCAGGGCATGATCGGTTACGTCATCCAGCAGGAGCTCTCCAACGCTCTCGCCGGGGAGCGCGAGGTGGCGGCGATCGTCACGACCACCGAGGTCGACGAGGCGGACCCGGCCTTCGAGCGCCCGACGAAGCTGATCGGTCCCCAGTACTCCGCGCAGGACGCCGCGGAGGCGGCGGCCGAGTACCGGTGGACGATCGCGCGCGACGGTGCGGCGTTCCGGCGCGTGGTGCCGTCCCCCGCCCCGCGGCGCATCGTCCAGGCACCGCTCGTGCGGATGCTCCTGGAGAACGGCCGGCTCGTCGTGTGCGTCGGCGGCGGAGGCGTACCCGTGAAGATCGACGGCAAGGACCGCCAGACCGGCATGCAGGCCGTGGTGGACAAGGACCTCGCCAGCGCGGCACTCGCGGCCGAACTCAAGGCGGACATGCTGGTGATGCTCACGGACGGCGACTACGTCAGTGAGAACTGGGGGACTCCCGAGCAGCGGGACATCCTGACGGCATCCCCGGAAGCGATCGCCGAACTGGCCTTCGCCGAGGGGTCCATGAAGCCGAAGGTCGATGCCGCTGTGCGGGTCGCGAAGGCCGGCGGACGCGCACTCATAGGACCGCTCGAACGGATCGACGACCTGCTGGAGCGCCGGGTGGGCACAGAGATCCGGGCCGATGTGCCGGAGGGGATCGTCTTCGCCTGAGCCGAGGCCGCGGAAGCCTCTTCAGGAAGGATCTTCTTGCCGCGGGAATGCTCTATGAGGCCCGCGGCAGGAATGCATTGTTTACGGACGGTGTGGTCCGGCTGTCCGATGGGGGAGTCGGACCACACCCTCCGCGCTTCATCGATATCGCCTCGTCAAGCGCCGCGACTTCCGCTTTCCTGCCCATGTTTTGCTTCGCTCGGATTACCAGAAGAAGTATTTGCGCGAGCATATACGCGGGTAGATTGGCGGCCGGCCAGCGTGGCCGTCGCGACCGCTGCCAGCAGGAGCAGGACGAGGGGGATCCAGATGGCCGAGGTGAAGCCGTGCAGGGTGGCGGCCCGCCGGCTTCCGTGGAAGGCCGCGGCCGCGCTCGCGGCCACCGTGTTGAACACGGCCGATCCGATGGAGCCGCCCATCTGCTGCGCGGAGTTGACTGTCGCCGAGGCGATGCCGGAGTCCTGTGCGGGCACGTCCGAGGTGGCGCCGGTCATGATGGCCAGGAAACTGCCGCCCATGCCGACACTGAAAGTGATCAGTGCGGGCAGGACGTTCGCGGCGTAGGTGGAATCCGGGTCCAGGAGCGTGAGCTGGAACAGTCCGCACGCCGAGATGCACAGACCGGCCGTCATCATCACGCGCGGGCCGAACCTGGGCAGGAGGCGTGTGCCGAGCTGGGTGGCGGTCGCGGTGGTGACGAGGCTGATGGGCAGGAAGCCCAGGCCGCTGGCCAGCGCGGACCAGTCCAGCACCGTCTGCAGGTAGTACGTGAGATACAGCGAGACGGACAGCTGGCCTGCCATCAGTGTGCCACCGGCCAGCAGTGAGGCGACGCGGCGGCGGTCGCGCATCAGCCGCGGAGGCAGGAGCGGGGCGGCGGCCCGGGTCTGCCACCAGGCGAACGCCGTCAGCAGGACGGCCCCGGCGAGCAGTACGCCGAGCACAACGGGGGACGTCCACCCCTGAGCCTCGGCCTGGCTGCACGCGTACACCAGCGCCGTCAGGCCGCCGCACCCGAGCACCGCACCCGCGATGTCGATACGGCCGGTGAGGCGTTGGGCGCGATCGCGCGGAGTCCACAGCGTGCCGAGCAGTGCGAGGAGGGCGATGGGCACGTTGACCAGCAGGCACCAGCGCCAGCCGAACCACTGCGTGAGCAGCCCGCCCAGGACGACGCCGAGGGAGGCTCCGGCGCCGCCGAGGGCACCGAAGACGGCGATGGCCTTCCGGCGCTCGCGCAGATCGGTGAAGGTCGTGGCCACCAAGGCGAGGGCCGAGGCGGCCAGAAGTGCGGCGAAGGCGCCCTGCACGGCACGGGCGGCGAACAGGGCCTGCGCCGTGGGGGCCGCTCCCGCCGCCGCGGAGGCGACCGCGAAACCGAGCAGACCCGAGGCGAAGACGCGCTTGCGCCCCGCGTGGTCGGCGATGCGGCCGGCGAGCAGCAGCAGCCCGCCGAACGCGACCGTGTAAGAGGTGACGACCCAGGGGCGGTCACCGTCCGCCATGCCCAACTCCGTCTGCATGGACGGCAGGGCCACGTTCACGATGGTGCTGTCCAGCAGGATCATCAGCTGGGCCAGACCGAGGACGCACAGCGCCCACCAGCGGCGGGGATCCGGGAGCTGCTCCTGGGGGGTGCTGGGTGACGGTGGAGGGGCTTGCATGCACGTTTTGTATACCAAAACACGGCTCAACGTAAAGGTCACGCTCGTCGAGTGGGTCTGACTGCTTCATTGGTATGCAGAATCGCCGCTCGTGGGTGCGTGAGGCGGCGGCGGGCGGGCCGAGAGGTCGGTGCCGCCCGTAAACAATTTGCTCACGCAATCTTCACTGCGTGAGAGTTGTCACGGCAGGGTGTTGCGCGGTGTCGCATAAATTCTGGGCAGCGACCTATTGACCGCCCCTGCCACCCCCCGTAATCTCCCGTTCCGAAACAAGGAAAAGTCATTCCGCAATACGGAAATGCCGGGAGAGTGTCATGGCCGCCGTGCACGAGAAGCCACCCACCGCTGCGGTCGACGGGGAACCCCGGACGAGCCCCGGGCTGTACAGCCCCGACCTCGCCCCCACGAAGAAGGAAGGGCGCCGCTGGGGCGCCTACAGCCTCTTCACCCTCTGGGGCAACGACGTGCACAGCCTCGGTAACTACGCTTTCGCGATAGGCCTGTTCGCCCTGGGGATGAGCGTCTGGAACATCCTGGTCGCCTTCGCGGTCGCGTCAGCGCTGCTCTTCCTGCTCCTGACCCTCTCGGGATACATGGGCAACAAGACGGGGGTCCCGTTCCCCGTCATGAGCCGCATCGCCTTCGGCGTCAAGGGAGCGCAGATCCCGGCCATCGTCCGTGGTGTCGTGGCCATCGCGTGGTTCGGCATCCAGACGTACCTGGCGGCGTCCGTGCTGGGCGCGCTCGTCAAGGTGCTCTTCCCTGGGCTGCGCTCCCTCGACGAGAACTCGATCCTCGGACTCTCCACCCTGGGCTGGGCGACGTTCCTGACCCTGTGGGTCGTTCAGGTCGTCATCGTCAGCTACGGCATGGAACTCATCCGCAAGTACATGGCGTTCGCGGCACCGACGATCCTCATCACGATGTCCGCCCTGGCGATCTGGATGTTCATCCGCGCCGACGGCTCCATCTCCATGTCGACCGGGCACGCGCCGCACGGCCTCGACATGTGGCGCCAGATCTTCGAGAGCGCCGCCCTCTGGGTCGTCATCTACGGCACCTTCGTGCTCAACTTCTGCGACTTCACACGCTCCGCCAAGAGCCGCCGGGCGATCGTGCGCGGCAACCTCGTCGGCATCCCGGTCAACATGCTGTTCTTCGCCGGCATCGTGGTCGTGCTCAGCGGGGCCCAGTTCAAGCTGAACGGCGAGGTCATCACCGGGCCCGAGGACATCGTGCGCTCGATACCCAACACCTTCCTTATGGCGGCGGCGTCACTCGCGTTCATCACGCTGACGATCGCGGTGAACCTCATGGCGAACTTCGTGGCGCCGATCTACGCCCTCGTCAACCTGTTCCCGCGCACGCTCAACTTCCGCCGCAGCGGCGTGGTGAGCGCTGTCATCGGCCTGGTCATCCTGCCGTGGAACCTCTACGACAACCCGACCGTGGTGAACTACTTCCTCGGCGGCCTCGGAGCACTGCTCGGCCCCATCTTCGGCGTCGTCATGGCGGACTACTGGCTGGTCCGCAAAACCCGCGTGAACGTCCCCGACCTCTACACCGACGACCAGCAGGGCGACTACTTCTACCAGCGCGGGTTCCACATGAAGGCCATCGCCGCCTTCGCGCCCGCCGCGGCCGTCGCCGTCGTCATCGCGCTGCTCCCCGCCTTCAAGTCCGTCTCCGGGTTCTCCTGGTTCATCGGCGCGATCCTCTCCGCCGTCGTCTACCTGGTCCTCGCCGACCGCAAGAAGGCGACCCGGGATGTCGACGGTGAGGCCATCGCGGTCGACGCCGCCTGATTGCTCCGCACCACCCTCGTATCAACTCCGGCCCAGGCCGGACCCGGCAAAGAAAGCCCAGAAATGCGCATCCTCGTCGTCAACGTCAACACGACCGCCTCGATGACCGAGAGCATCGGCGCCCAGGCCGCCGCCGTCGCCTCACCGGGGACGGAGATCGTCCCCCTCACTCCGCCGTTCGGCGCGGAGTCGGTGGAGGGCAACTACGAGAGCTACCTCGCGGCCGTCGCCGTGATGGAGGCGGTCCGCTCCTACCCGCACCCCTTCGACGCCGTCATCCAGGCCGGGTACGGCGAGCACGGGCGGGAGGGGCTCCAGGAACTCCTCGACGTCCCGGTCGTCGACATCACGGAAGCCGCCGCGAGCACCGCGCAGTTCCTCGGCCACCGCTACTCCGTGGTCACCACACTCGACCGGACCGTGCCGCTCATCGAGGACCGGCTCAAGCTCGCCGGCCTCTCGGACCGCTGCGCATCGGTGCGGGCCAGCGGAATGGCCGTACTGGACCTGGAGAGCGACGAGGAAGCCGCCGTCGAGGCCATCCTGGAACAGGCGGCCCAGGCTGTCGAACGCGACAAGGCCGAGGTGATCTGCCTCGGTTGCGGCGGCATGGCCGGCCTCACGGAGCGAGTCGTCAAGCGCACCGGTGTCCCCGTCGTGGACGGAGTCGCGGCGGCTGTCACCATCGCCGAGTCCCTCGTCCGCCTCGGCCTCTCCACCTCGAAGGTACGCACGTACGCGGCGCCCCGCCCCAAGACCATCAAGAACTGGCCGCCGCGGGCCGCGTGAACAAGGATGCCGGGGCCACTTCACGCGGTGGTGTCACGGCCGGCTCGTCAGGGCTCAGCGTGATATGCGTGGCCGCGGCGTTTCGAGGAGACGGCTCATTCCGCTGATGGCGTTCACGTCGGGGCCCGGATGGTCAGGTCCCACGGCCACGCACATGTCGAGGGGCGGGGACGTCGCGGGCGCGGCTTTCACGGGGCGCCCGCGACCACCGTCATGCAGACCACACCAGAACCCTCAAGCGCGCTTGAAGCAAGGGCCCTGATCGGAGGCCTCAATCGGGGGCCACAGTTGGAGGCCCTGATGGGAGTGGGCGTCCCGTGCCTTCCCGCGACGTCAGCGGACGACGTCGAACACCTGCTTCTGCAGACCGTTGGCGTACGCCTCCGACTCGACGAGCTTGAGCTTCTGGGTGTCCTTGTCCGTGTCGCTGAACAGCCGCTTGCCCGCACCGAGCAGCAGCGGGAAGACGAGCAGGTGGTAGCGATCGATGAGGCCGGCGTCGGAGAGGCTCCGGTTGAGGGCGGCGCTGCCGTGGATGATGATCGGCCCGCCCTCGGTCTCCTTGAGCGCGGCGACCTCGTCGAGGGAGCGCAGGATCGTGGTCTCGCCCCAGTCCGCGACGAGCTCGTCCTCGGTGAGGGTGGTGGAGACCACGTACTTGGGCATGGCCTTGTACTGGGCGAATTCCTCCATGCCGGGCCAGACGGGGCTGAACGCCTCGTAGCTGACGCGGCCCATCATCATGGCGGCGGCCTCCTGCTGCTCGCGGCCCTTGATCTCGAACGCCTCCGGGAGGAATTCGACGTCGTTGAAGGTCCACCCGGAGTTCCGGTAGCCGGGCTCGCCACCCGGGGCCTCGACGACGCCGTCGAGCGAGACGAAGGCGGTGCTGATCAGAGTGCGCATCTCAAGGTCTCCTGGTGTGTTTCGTACCGGCCGGCTGGTGGTGATCCGGTCCTCCGGTTGTTCGGTCGGTGGCCGATACGGCTACTCGACCGCGGATCACCGCTATCACCGACTGGATGACTGCGGCGCCCGCGCAAAATCATCGGCGCGCGCCGGGCCACTCGCCGGCACCTTCCCGAACGACCGCACCGAGTACGTCGTCCCGGTGGCCCCGGTCACCGCGCGCCACGTCGCCCTGCGGGCGCTGAGCGAACACGGCGACCAGAACCGGTTCGCGGCGGTGGCGGAACTGGATGTGGTGCGGGCGCGTTGAGAGCCGGGGTCTCTTCCAACCTCTAGTCATCTGCCGCCGGTTGCGGCAGCAGGGCCAGGAGCTGTCGGGTGTGGCCAGGCAGTTCCGCGTCGGTCAGGCCTGTGATGAGGTCCCTGAGTGCGAGGGGCTGATTGACCAGGACCTTGTCGTGGGACAGCAGCAAGGCGGGCACCGGTGTGTCGAGTTCGGTCTCGCTCAGCATCGGGCCGCCGAGGGCGCAGAGGGCGTCTGCCTGGAGGCGGATACGCTCCCGGAGCCCCGCGTTGCCGCCGGCGAGGGCGATGACGTGCTCGATGGTCCAGATGTCGTGCGCCGTGCGGGTGTCGTACGTCGTGGGTGCTCCCGTGGACGCGGCGGAGACGGTCGCGATGGTGGTGGCGTTGACGATGGCGACATGGGCCAGGATCTGGTCGGCGTTCCACTCGCCCGTGGGCGGGACGGGGCTCGTGTCCCCGGAGCCGGCCACTGTGGAGGCGGCGTCCAGCAGCGTGCGGTAGGCGTCCCGAAGGGAAATGGTGTCCACCATGTCTTCTTCCTTGAGTCCTGCGCGGAGTGGCTGGGGGGGGGAAGGGGCTGTTGTACCTGCCGCTTCAGGCGTGCGAGCTCGACATGCTCCACGGCGCCTGCGGGAGCACCTCGCCGGTCTCGAGCAGTGACTTGAGGTTCGCGAGGACGGCCGGCCATCCCTGTGAAATGCCGTTCAGCATCTCCGAGTTGGGAAGGTTCTCGTGGGTCACGGTGAGCCGGACGATGTCTTCGTGCGGCTCGACGAGGAAGGTGACGACGGACGGGTCGCGGGGCGGCTGGGCGTCCGGGGTGTCCTCGAACGTGATGACCAGACGCGTCGGCGGCTCGGCCTTGAGTACCTGACCGACGACGTCGACGGCCCCCGATCCGTCGACGCGTCGGTGCTCCCAGGCCGAGCCCGGCTGCCAGTCGGAGACGTTGGCGTGTCCCCAGTAGCGCGCCGTCAGGTCTGCGTCCGTCAGGGCCTGCCACACCTGTTCCGCGCCGGCCCGGATGTAGGTGACGTAGACGTAGGACGGTACGGATGCTGATCCGCTGGTCATGGCGTACTCCTCTGCCTGGTTCTTGATGGCGCTGATCGCTTGCAGACGGGGCTTGTCGAACTCGGAGATCCAGCGTTCCTCGATCTCGTGGATCGGGGTCGGATTGAGGTAGTGAAGCCGTTCGCGTCCGCGCCGGACGACGGTCACGAGGCCGGCCCGCTCCAGGATGTCGAGATGCTGGGTGGCCGACTGGCGCGCCATGTCCAGACGGTCGCACAACTCGCGCAACGTCTGGCCGTTGTGCTCGCGCAGGCGGTCGAGCAGCCGGCGCCGGGTGGGATCGGCCAGCGCTTTGAAGACCTGGTCCATCGCTGTCGCTTCGTGGCTCACACTCCGATTATGCAGGTATTCGCCTGCATAATGCCAGCGGTCGTGAGAAGTGGGTTCATGCATGCCGGCTGCGCACTGGTCGTCTTCCGTGTCAGAGGTCGGCGGAGAACGGCACTTCCGCGGGTGTGGCGGTGGGTTCGGGGGTGATGCCCGGACGCGCCGGAACCCCGCGTCGCCCGGCCAGTCGGCACCCGAGGCAGTCCGCGTGCCCGTTGCGTGCGGCGCGGTCCCGGCCCCTGAGGTCCGAAGGTCGCGGGCCCGGCGGCTTGCCCCAGCCCGCGAGGTGCAGGCCCCATGTGGCCGGCACCGCCGAGACCAGGACGCAGATCCCCAGCCAGATCCCCGGGTGCCAGCCGCAGATGCCGAGGCCGGTGACGATCGCCCCGCCGGTGGCAACGGCGAAGCCGGCCCACCCGGCGACGGTGTGCCCCTCGTCGTGCCGGTGCGCGTTGAGCTGTCCGCCCGGACGCCTCTCCGACTGTCCGCCCGGACGCCTCTCCGACTGTCCGCCCGGAAGCCCCTCCGTCTGTCCGACCGGTCGCGTCTCCAGATGTCCGTTCACGGGGTGAGGCCTCCTTGGTTTCCGCTATTTGTTGAGTGACTGCTCAAGAATGGACCGTAGCATGAGTTTTTGAGCGAGCGCTCTAGAATGGCGGGCATGAGCAAGGCACGAGGACGTCCGCGCACGTTCGACCGGGACGCGGCGCTGGAGGCGGCCATTCGACTGTTCTGGGAGCGCGGCTTCGAGGCGACCTCGCTGGGTGAGCTGACGGAGGCGATGGGCATCCGCCCGGGCAGTCTCTATGCGGCGTTCGGTGACAAGAAGGCGCTCTTCAGGGAGGCCGTCGAGGTGTACGGGCGGTCCCCGGTGGGATCCTTCCCGGCGCGTGCGCTGGCCGAGGAGCCGACGGCTCGCGGCGCCGTGTCCCGGATCCTGCGTGAGGCGGCGGTGGTCTACGCGGATCCGTCCCACCCGGCGGGCTGCCTGGCCATCAGTGCGGCCACCAACGTCACCGTGCAGGACGAGGAGATCGCCAAGTTCCTGCGCGACGTGCGCAATGGGGGCCTCGCCGCCATCGAGGAGCGCCTGCGCCGGGCCAAGGAAGAAGGGGAGCTGCCGGCCGGGGTCGATGAGTCGGCCCTGGCTTCCTACTTCGCCACGATCGTGCAGGGACTTTCACAGCGCGCACGGGACGGAGCCGACGCGGCCGAGCTGTCCCAGGTGGCCGAGCTGGCGCTGGCCGCGTGGCCTGGCGGCGGCTGACGGCTGCATCTGGGCCCTTCCGTCGGCGGCGCACCGGCCCGCGAAAGCGCCGGACGCGCCGTCGGCGGCACGCTGGGCATCGCGCCCGAACGGGGGCGCCGACCACGTCTGGCTCGTCCTCACCTCCACGCCCCCGCCCGTCACCGTTTGGCCCACCCACACGACTGAACCTGACGTCGCATGCCCGGCTCGCAAGACCGCCACGGACGTGTGGCTCAGTTGCCGCGCAGCTGCTCGCGCAACACCGTGCTCAGGGAGGTGGGTTCGCGTCCGATCAGGGTGGCGAGCGTCGGGTCGACCGTCGCGAATTCTCCGGCACGGCCGGCGGTGAAGACGCCGAGCAACTGGTCGGCCGTCCCGGCGGGAACGCCGTGGCCCACGAGCTGCTCGCGGAACGCGTCATCAGACGTCGTGGTCCTTTTGATGCTGCGGCCGCCGACTTCGGTGGCGATGGCGGCGATGTCGTCGAAGGTCAGTGCCTGTGCGGCGGTGAGCGGCGGGGTCGGGCCGTCGAAGCGGCCCTCGTCGGCCAGGACGGCGGCCGCCGCCGCGGCGAGGTCGGCGTGCGCGGTCCAGCTCACCGGCCCGTCCGCGGGGAGTTCGACTTCTCCGGACTCCAACCCATGTCCCAGGAACTGCAGCGCACTCGTGGCGTAGAAGCCGTTGCGCAGCGAGGTGAACGGCACACGGCAGGCCCGCAGGGCTTCCTCGGTGGCGGCGTGGTCACGGCAGGGCTCGAAAAGCGACGTGGGGCTCGCGCCCATGTGGCTGGTGTAGAGGATGCGCCGGGCGCCCGCCGCGACCGCCCCCTCTATTGCGGCGCGGTGCTGTCGCACGGCCTCCTCGCCCATCTTGTCGACGGAGACGATCAGCACTTGGGAGGCGCCCTCGAAGGCGTGCGCGAGGCCGGTGCCGTCACTGAAGCTGCCTTGCCGCACGCGCACCCCCCGGTCGGCGAGGTCCTGGGCCTTCTGCGGGTCGCGGACGCTGACGCCGACCCGGTCCGTGGGCACGCGTGTGAGCAGGCTCTCGACGATCTGGCGCCCGAGCTGTCCGGTCGCTCCGGTCACGATGATCAAGGTTCACTCCAACGTCTAGTTCCAGTGGAATCGCATTCAGCGTAACACTGATATTAACGATGGTAACGCCCGTGGTGTATCGTTGATATATGCCACCACGTTCACGAGGGAGCCGCCGCGCGGCCGCCGTCGAACCCGCGACCGTACCCACGGAGCGCGAGCCCCGGCAGCGGGTGATCGAGGCCGCCGCCGAGTTGTTGGCGCGTGAGGGCCGTGACGCGGTCACGACGCGCGCCGTGGCGGTCGCGGCGGGCCTGCAACCACCCGCCATCTACCGGCTGTTCGGCGACAAGGACGGTCTGCTCGAAGCGGTGGCCGAACACGGTTTCGCCAGGTTTCTCGCGAGCAAGACCGTTGCCCCCCATCCGCAGGACCCGATCGAGGACCTGCGGGCCGGCTGGGATCTGGCCGTCGAGTTCGGGCTCGACAACCCCGCGCTGTACACGCTGATGTACAGCGAACCCACGACCACCTCGTCGGCCGCGTTCGAGGCAGGCATGAAGATCCTCATGGGGCGCATCCGGCGGCTCGCCGCCGGCGGATGGCTCAGGGTCGACGAGGAGCTGGCCGCCATGATCATCCATGCCACGGCGCGCGGCGCGGTCCTCACCTGGCTGTCACTGCCCGAAGACCAGCGCAATCCGGCCCTGTTGACGACGCTCCGGGAGTCCATGGTCGCTACCGTCACCAACCAGGAACCGGCCGTGCAGGCCGCGGGCCCGGCCGGCGCGGCGCGCGCCCTGCGTGCCGCGCTGCCCGAACAGACAACCCTCAGCGGGGCGGAACAACACCTGCTGACCGAGTGGCTGGGGCGCCTCGCCGCCGACGGCTGAGCCGCCGGCACTCGAGTCCGTGCGTCCTTACTCAGGGGACGCCCGCATACGCTGATCCCGTGCCCGCTTGTACCCGAACACCCGGGCGATCTCCGCCTTGCAGCTGCACGCACCAGACCCCGCTCCCTGATCCAGCCTGATCCGGACGAAAGGCCCTAGCCCGCCGGTGGCAATGCGCCGCGCGCCCGCTCGTGCCTGCGGTCACTTCACCCGTATCTGGCAGCACAATCGCCCCTGTCAGGACGCATGGGCGTGTGTGAGCGGCACGCGGCACCGAGGGGAACGACCTATGGACACGGCAGAGTCTCCGAAACGCAGAGTTCTGCTCGCCGGGGCACTTGCGAGTGCCACGGTCGCGCTCGCGGGATGCACACCGACCAGCGCCGTCACGACACCGTCCAGCACAAAGCCGTCCAGCACTACGCCGATGCCGCCGCCGACCACGCCCGCGGCGGCGTTCGCGAGGCTGATGGAGGGCAACAAGCGCTGGGTGAGCGGGGACCTGCAGCACCCCGACCGGGATCTGGACCGTCGTGAGCTGGTGGCTCAACAGCAGGAGCCGTACGGGTCGGTCCTTTCGTGCATCGACTCCCGCGTCCCGCCTGAACTCCTCTTCGACACCGGGCTCGGCGACCTCTACGTGATGCGCACGGGCGGGGAGGCGATCGGGCCGGTGGTCACCGGTTCGGTCGAATACGGGCCCATGACGAGCGGCACCCCTCTCATCGTGGTCCTCGGCCATCAGCGGTGCGGCGCGGTCAAGGCGGCGTACGAGTCCCTGCGTGACGGCAAACCGCTGCCGGGCAACTTGCAGGCGATCGTCAAGGCTCTGGAACCGGCCTATCGGCAGGCAGCCCGCGAGGGTGGCGACGACCCCGTCGAGACCATGGCCCGCGCGCAGGTCACCTTGACCGCGACCGATCTGCGCACCAACAACGACCTTGCCCCACTCGTGAACAAGGGCGGCCTCGCCGTGGTCGGCGCCTATTACTCACTCGACACCGGCAAGGTGGAAGTTCTGACCGGCGCCCCGTCCTGAACAGACCGGCACCGCGGATCATCTCAGCCGGTGAGGAAGTCGATGAGGCTGTGCGGTGCCCGGTCGTCGAGGCAGAGCGCCATGAGCTGGTGCGCATCCGCGGCTTCCGACTCGCTGCGCGGGAACATCGCCTCTTCGTAGGCGGTGAGTGCAGCTTCGAGGTCGTCGGGGTGCCCGGCGATCGCCTGCCCGAGCTCGGCGGCGTCGAGCATCGCCAGGTTCGCGCCCTCGCCGGACGGCGGCATCAGATGCGCAGCGTCACCGATGAGCGTCACCCCGGGCAGGCGCTCCCACCGGTGCCGGTTCGGGAGCGTGTGGATGGTGCGCGGTACCGGTGTGGTTTCGCCGTCAGTGATCAGCGCGGTGAGCTCCGGCGCCCACCCGTCGAACTCGGCCGCGACTCGAGCTCCTGCCGCGGCGGCGTCGGTGAAGTCGATGCCGGCGATCCACTCGACGGGGCATTTCAGCTGTACGTACGTGTGCAGGATGTTCCCCGCCTCGCGGTGCGCGGCGATCCCCTTGCCCGGGGCGAGGGCGAACATCGCGCCGTCGCCGACCGCCTCGGCCGCCGCGGGGTGCCGCTCGTCGGCGTCGTACAGGTAGGTCTCGATGAACGTCGTGCCGACGTACTCGGGCTTGGCGTCGGAGAGCAGCGGCCTGACCTTTGACCAGGCGCCGTCCGCGCCGACGAGGAGTTCGGTGCTCACGGTGGATCCGTCCGTGAACGTCAGTTCGTGCCGCCCGTCGCCGAGCGCCGCGACGCCGGTGAGCTTCTTCCCCCACTGGACCGTCCCCGCGGGCAGAGAGTCGACGAGGATGCGCCGCAGGTCTCCGCGGAGCACCTCGGGCCGCCCGCCGTTGCCGTCGTCGGGTTGGTCGAGGAGCACCTTTCCGTGCTGGTCGAGCGCGCGCGTGGCTTCGCCGCCCTCGTGGATGATCGCGCGGAATTCGGCGGTGAGGCCGGCCACTTCCAGCGCGAGCTGCCCGTTGTGGTGGTGGATGTCGAGCTGGCCGCCCTGCGTGCGGGCCTCGGCCGAGGGCTCGGCCTCGTAGACCGTCGCGGGGATGCCGTGGACGTGGAGCACGCGGGCGAGGGTCAGCCCCCCGAGGCCTGCGCCGATGATCGTTACGGGTGAGGTCATGGTGGTTCCTTGCCTGTGCACGCCAGCCGGGCGGGAATCCGGCAGGTCACATATCTCTGGAATGTTGTTCCAGAGCCAGCCTGGAATGTTGTTCCAGAGATGTCAAGCTGGAACGAGGTTCCAGACGTATGTCAGGATGTGCGCATGGCAACCAGGACGCGTCGTCCAGAGCGACGGGAGAAGCCGCTCTCCCGTGAGCGGATCGTCGAGGCCGCGATCGGGCTTCTCGACACGGCGGGTGAGAGCGGACTCACGTTCCGCGCGCTGGCCGAGCGCCTCGCCACGGGGCCGGGCGCGATCTACTGGCATGTCGCGGGCAAGGACGAACTCCTCAGTGCCGCCACCGACGCCGTCGTCGCCGGCGCCATGACCGCCGAAACCGCCGACGCCACGCCGCAGGACGCGATCCGCGCCCTGGCGCTCGGGGCGTTCGACGCGATCGACGATCACCCGTGGATCGGGGCCCAACTCACCCGCGCCCCGGGGCAATCGCCGATGATGCGGGTCTTCGAACACATCGGGCGCCAGGTGCAAGCGCTCGGAGTGCCCGCCGCCGATCAGTTCACCGTCGCGTCCGCGCTGTGGAGCTACATCCTCGGAGTGGCCGGACAGAACGCTGCCAACGCCCGTTCGGTCCCGCCGGACACGGACCGGGCCGAGTTTCTGGGCGCCGTCTCGGCGGTATGGGCAAACCTCGATCCCGACGAGTACGCGTTCACCCGTAGCGTCGCGGGCCGACTGCGCGATCACGACGACCGAGAAGAGTTCCTCGCCGGCATCGACCTCATCCTCACCGGAATCACCGCCGGTCGATAGCCGATCGGCCGGCCGACGGCAGCCATCGATAACCTGCCCCACGCGTCTGAGCTCGGGGTTGAGGATCGCGTAGATGCCGTCGAGGCGTCCGTCCCGCACGGAGACGGCGACGAGCTGACCGTTACCCCCTGGCGTCGAGGTCGGTCGCCATGAGCGCGGCCAGTTCGTCTATGGCGGCGTCCGCGCCGTCGCCCTCGGCTGCGAGTACCACGGAATCACCGTGCTTCACCGCGAGTGCGAGCACGGACAGCAGGCTCCGTGCGTCGACCGGGCTCTGCCCCTCACGGGCCACCGTCACCTTGACCGGCTGCTTCGAGGCGGCCTGGACGAAGACGGAAGCCGGGCGGGCGTGCAGCCCGGTGCGCGAACCGATGACGACAGTGCGCTGCGGCATGAGTTGACCCTCTTTCTGGAGGCGAAGGGTGAGAGGCTCTCCACGGATGTGGATTTACGTCCGTTTGATGTCCGAGACTCTGCGTTTTCGGGGATGCTACGGGGATTGCGCGGCGAAGTAAACAGATATGGGCATGAAGCGCGAGCGCCGAGCGCCCTCGAGCTCGTCCGGCATGACCCGGGCGGTCTACGCGGCCGGGACATGCCGCACGGATCGGGGAAGGGACTGAGGATGCGTCTGTTACCCGAGCGGCTGGTGAAGCTGCTGAGCCGTGTCCCCCGCGGCAGTCGGCTCGTGAAGCGGCTGAGGCATCCGGCCGCTGTGCAGACGCTACGGGCCACCGTCGCCGCGACGATCGCCTACGTCATCGCCCTGCACCTCAGCCGCGAACCGGTCCCGCTGACCGCGCCGCTGACCGCTCTCCTCGTCGTGGAGGTGACCCTTTACGCGACCGTGAAGATGAGTATCCGCCGCATCAACGCCGTGGTCGTCGGAGTGTTCATCGCCATCGGGTTCAGCGCCTTGGTGGGGTTGAGCTGGTGGAGCCTGGGGCTGATCATCCTCGCCTCCCTCATCATCGGGCCCCTCGTCCGCGCGAACGAGTTCGTGCCCGAGGTGGCGATCAGCGCCATGCTCGTACTCGGCGTCACCCAAGTGGCATCGAGCGCATGGGACCGCGTACTGGAAACCCTGATCGGAGCCCTGACCGGGCTCGCCTTCAACCTGTTCTTCGCCCCGCCCCTCTGGGTGGACACGGCGGGCGACGCCCTGGAGGACCTCGCCCGGCGCATGCGCCGCCTGCTCCTCGAACTGAGCGACCAGCTCGACGCCGAGACCCCCTGGCCACTCGCTGCGGAACGACTCCACGAGGCACGCCGCCTCGATCAGGACATCGCCGACGTGGACGCCTCCCTGCGGCAGGCCGAGGACAGTCTCCGGCTCAATCCGCGCGTACGGGAGGGGCGACTGCATCGCGTGGTCCTACGGACCGGTCTCGACACACTCGAAATCTGCACCGTCGTGCTGCGCGTCATCGCCCGGACCCTGACGGACCTGGCCAAACAGCGTGAAGAGGAGTGGCTGCTCGAACCCGAGGTGTCGATGGCGATGCGCGATCTGCTCGGGCATGTCGCGGACGCGGTGGTCAGCTTCGCCGTACTCGTCTCCACCGGAACCAGTTCGGAATCGGAAACGGCCGAGGACCGCCTGGTCAGCCATCTCGGCGCCGCCGATGCCCAGCGCGAACACGTCGCGCGATTGCTTCTGGACACCGTCCAGGGCGACCCGCGCCAGTGGCATCTGCAGGGGGCCCTGCTCACCGAGATCGACCGCATCCTCGACGAACTCGACACGGAGCACCGCTCGCAGCGCCTCATGGAGGAACTCGACCGCAACGCCCAGCAACTGCACGAGCGCTTCCCGGCACTCGCCGAAGTACTGAAATGGGCACGCAAGCACAATCTGCGCGTACGCAGGAAAGGCACGTGACAGGGAGAAGAGGCAGGCTAGTTGCCCGTCAGCGCCGTCCTGAGCTCGTCCAGCGATTCCCGCATGAACCGCGACATCTCACGTTCCTCGGCCGCGCCGATCCAGCGCTCGAAACCCACCTTGAAGACGGCGACCCCCGCCTCGGCGGTCAGGCTCGCGGCCGGCTCCGCCACGCCGCGCCCGCGCAAGGTGTCGGCGAGCGCCGCTGACATCGAGGCGAGCTTGATGAGTTCGCGCTCCTGGAGTTCCGCCGTCGCCATGATCACGGCCTGCCGCCGCCGCGCGAAGTCGCGGCGGTCGACGAAGAATTCGGCGAGCACGTCAAGGCCCACGGCCACCGCGTCGATCGGCGTCGCGGACTTCGGCACGTCGGCGACCGCTTTCACGAACGCCTCCTCCAGCTGGCTGGAGCCGGCGAAAAGGACCTCGCGCTTGTCCGCGTAGTGCCGGAAGAACGTGCGTTCCGTGAGCCCGGCCCGTTTCGCGATCTCCGCCACGGTCGTCTGCTCGAACCCGCGCTCGCTGTAGAGCTCCAACGCCGCGTTCGCCAGACGCCCACGCGCGTTCGGCTCCCATCTACCCATGCGCAGATCTTACGTGATGACAGTGAATGACATCAGGTGTAGCGTTGATGACAGGCACTGACATCACCTTGGCAGCACCTGCCATCGACTCTTTTGGGGTTCCTCATGCGCATCTTCGTGACCGGCGCTTCCGGCTGGATCGGCTCCGCCGTCGTTCCCGAGCTCATCGACGCGGGACATGAGGTGGTCGGGCTGGCCCGCTCCGACGCCTCCGCGGCCGTGCTCACCGCCGCAGGGGCGGAGGTCGTCCGCGGCACCGTCGACGACCTCGGCATACTCCGTGACGCGGCCGCCGCGTCGGACGGGGTGATCCACCTCGCCTTCAAGCACGACATCGCCTTCTCCGGCGACTTCCAGGGGGCCGCGGAGGCGGATCGCCGCGCCGTCGACACCATCGGCGCCGCGCTCGTGGGGACCGACCGGCCCTTCGTCATCGCCTCCGGCGTGGCCGGCCTCGCGCCCGGGCGGGTGTCGACCGAGCAGGACATGCCCACGAACGACGGCTCGCCGATCGCCATCCGGGTGGCCACCGCTCAGGCGGTGCTCGACCTCGCCTCGCAGGGCGTGCGCTCGTCCGTGGTGCGGCTCTCTCCCACCTGCCACGGCGACGGGGACAACGGTTTCATGGCGACGCTGGTCGCCACCGCCCGCGCCAAGGGCGTCTCCGGCTATGTCGGCGACGGCGCCAACCGCTGGCCCGCCGTCCACCGCCTCGACGCCGCCCACCTGTTCCGCCTCGCGGTCGAGAAGGCCCCCGCAGGATCCGTGCTGCACGGCGTCGCGGAGGAGGGGGTCGCGCTCCGCGACGTCGCCGAAGTGATCGGCCGTCACCTCGGCGTGCCGGTGACCTCCGTGGCTCCCGAGAACGCCGCCGAGCACTTCGCCTGGCTGGCCGCCTTCATCGGCATCGACGCCCCGGCGTCGAACACGCTGACCCGCGAACTGCTTGCCTGGGAGCCGGCCCACCCCGGCCTCCTCGAAGACTTCGACAAGGGGCATTACTTCCAGGCGTCGACGGCCACTGCCTGACCCGACCCGCGGGGTCGGCACCGCGCGGCGCACGTACACGTGGATTGCGGCACAGCGGCTTCAGCCGAACCGGCTGACCGCCGTCTTCCTCGAGTCGTTCAGTCGGCCAGGATGCGGATCTCGTCGTGGATTCGTTCCGCGAGTGGTTGTGCCAGGTCGCGATGGTTGTGGTCGGTGACGGCGGTGACGACGCAGGTGCTGCCGTGATGGATGGCGGTGACTGCGAGGGGGTGGCCCGGGCCGAGTGGTGGGATGCCTGCCATCGCGGTGAGTCGCGCCGATCCGAGAGTCAGTTCGCCGGCGTGTGTGGACACGCTGCTGCAGAGGAGGGAGAAGTAGCGAGGTGAATCGACGTAACGGCCCGCTGCGTTGTTCAGAGGGGTGATCCTGTGTGGTCGTGAGGAGACCACGGCCGCCTGGGTGCGGGCCCTGGCCCCGATCGCGGCGCGCCGGATGAAGGAGTCGACGGCAGCGAGTCTCTCCCGCGCGTCCCGCTGTTGGGGGAGCGGCACCCGGACCGTGGCGTAGTGGTTGCCGAGGAGTTGTGATTCCTCGTCGGTGCGTACGTCGACGGGGACCAGGGCGCAGATGCCGGGCCAGGCCGGCAGGGGGCGGCCGGTGACGCCCAGGGTTCGCAGCGCTCCGGCGGTGGCGGCGAGGAAGACCGCGTTGGTGGAGGCGCGTTCGGCTGACGTGGCGGAGCGCAACGAGACGCGGGCGGCATCGAGTTCCTTGCGCGGCACCTGGCGGAAGGACAGGACACGGTAAGGGTCCACCGGACCGTGAAAGGGCAGTGGGCGGGCTTTGGGGAGCAAGTCGCCCAGAGTCCAGGCGAGTTGACGGGCGCGGGAGGGTGCCTCCGCTGTCGCAGCGCTGCCGACCCGCGGAGGGCGTTGGGCGGCGGTCTCGTCGAACAGGGCGCGGAGCAATGTGGCGATCGACCTGCCGTCGAGCAGTGCGTGGTGGGCGCGCAACAGGAGAACGAAGCCGCCCATGGTGGGGATGAGGTGCAACTGCCATGGCGGACGGCGGGGGTCGAGCGGCGCAGTGAAGAGGGCTGCGATGTCCACTTCGAGTTCCGTCGTGGCGGCGCCGGGACTTTCGACGATGTGGTGAGCGGCCTCGAAGTGCGGGCCGGTCGACCACAGCGGCCAGCTGTCGTGCGTGGGATCGGCTGCGCTCGGCATCTGTCGTAGCCGCTCGTAGGGTGCCAGGCGGTACTCGGCCAAGGAGCGAAGGGCCGACAGCGTGGGCGGGGGCCCCTCGAACCAGGCGAGCAGCGCGGCCGTCATGTTGGAGCCGCCGCTGCTCTGCTGGCGGTGCATCCAGGCGTCCAGCGGTGGCATGGCGGTGGTGGGGCGCGAGTTGTTGTGTTCCGGTGTGGTCGAGGTGGCGAGGTGTGATGGCGGGGCTGGTTGGGTCATAGGGGGTCCTCAAGGCAATGTTGATGGGTGCCCTGCTCCGTTCGGTGTGTCCGGGCGAGCGTGGGGCCGGCGCACGCGCGGGCCGACGCGGATCAGCCGAGCGCGGCGACCGCGCGGGCCACGGCCCCCGCTCCGTCCTCCTGCGCAAGCCGTACGGCCGCTGCCGCGGCGTTCCGCGACAGCGCGCGGTCCCGGGTCGCCCGGGTGAGCGCGTCGGCCAATCGTGCGGCGGTCAGTTCCGTGCAGGGCAGTGCTTCCGCGCTCACTCCGAGCTGCACAAGGCGGGCGGCCCACCAGGGCTGATCGGTCATGACCGGGACCGGTACCGCCGGAACGCCCGCCCGAAGACCGGCCGCCGTGGTGCCGGCGCCCGCGTGGTGGACCACCGCGGCCGTTTGAGGCATCAGCCAGCTGTGCGGGATCTCGCCGACGGTGATGACGTCGTCGTCGACCACCGAGAGGCCGGCCCAGCCCGACTGGACGACTCCACGCAGTCCCGCGCGACGCAGCGCCTGCGCTGCGATCCGACCGAGCTCCTCGGGGTCGCCGGGCATCATGCTTCCGAAACCGATGAGTACCGGAGGTGGTCCGGCGGCCAGGAAGTCCCGTACCAGGGTTGGTGGTTGCCAGTTCGGGCATTCGTGCGGCCACCAGTACCCGGCCACGTGCAGCCCGGGCCGCCAGTCCGCCGGACGTGGCACCACCCAGGGGCTGTAGCCGTGCCAGATCGGCCACTGATTGCGTTCGCGGACGCTGCGCAGGCGATGGGCGCTGCGGTGGTCGACACCCAGGCGGGCGTGGACGGCGCGATTGGCCGTGCGGTACAGGGTGTCGAAGAGGGCGTTGGCGGCGTGGCCCCGCAGGAGGTTGGTGCGGCCTGGGCTCTGCCAGGTCATCGTGCACGGGGCGAACTCGGCTGTGGGCACGTCGGGTTGAAGGAAGACGCCCATGGTGGGAATGCGGTGGTAGCGCGCGATGGCCGCGCCGATCGGGGCCGCGATGGTCGACAGCAGGATGAGGTCGGCCTTCGGATCCACCGCGGCGAGGATGGCGTCCACCAGCGAGAGCATGGCCTGTTCGGTCGTCCGGACGAGTGACCGTAGCGGCTTGAGCGACTTGAGTGCCTGGCGCTGGGGTGAACGAGGGGCGTTTGATGGATGCCCTGCACAGCTGAGGCCGCTGTGGGCGCCGATCAGCGCCTCGAAGGGGTCGGCTTCGAGCGGCTCCATGCGAAGTCCGCAACAGGCAACCATCGGCGCGAACTTGGCGTGGGTGACGATCTCGACGGTGTGCCCCTCGGCCGACAGCCGGTGTGCGAGTCCGGTGTAGGGGGCGACCGAGCCGGTCGAACCCACCGTGATGACTTGGATGCGCATCGAGTGCGGGTCCCCTTTCGACCGGAGTCGCGCACCCCGGAGTTCCTGCCGAGCCGTTGGGCTGCCGCGACTCACGTTTTCCATACGCCACCAACGAGCACGCTGACCGAGAGTCACATGATCAAGAACTGCCGGTGACGCCGTCGGGCGTACTCACCGTGCTGGGCAGGGCTGGGAAGTCCGCTCCACCCCGCGGCAGTACGTGAGCTGTTCCAACGGCTCGCCCGCCAGGAAGTGTGTGATCAGATCGGCGAGTTCGACCGGCCGCTCCAGCGGAAGCATGTGGTCGGCGTCGACCACCTGCGTGAACCAGCTGTCGGAGCACGTGGCCGCGAGGTCGCGGCACAGGTCCGGAGTGGTGAACGTGTCGTGCTCCCCGGTGGCGACCAGGACCGGCATGGCCGGCGGCCGGCTCGTGTCGAGCATCTCGTGCCTGAGCAGACGCATCGTGTTGGCGAGGTGTTTCGCGACGTCCTCCTCGCTCAGGTTGAGCATCCGGCGCATCAGGAAGCGGCGAACCCGGGAGCCTGCGGTGACGGAGTCGATCCGATCGGCGTTGACCATGAACGCGACGGTCTCCTCGGCGAACTCCTCCATACGCCGGTCCGCGAGCAGGTCCAGAGTCCGGCGCATGGCGACCCGGGCGTGCCCGGGAATGGACGTCATGGTCCCTACCAGCACCATCCTCTCGACCAGTTCGGGCCGCCGCTGCGCGAGGCGGTAGACGATCGCCGTGCCGTACGAACCGCCCACGAGATTGACGGAGGTCAGCCCCGACTCGTCGAGCATGTGACCCAGAGCGTCCGCGAGGAAGTCCGCGCCATGGCGGTCGGGGAGGACGTTCCCGGCGCCCCAGCCCGGCAGGTCGACGGTGAACACGTCCACGTGCGCGAGCAGTTCACGTTCCAGACGACCCCAACTCTCCTTGGTCTGGAACGCACCGCCCACCAGCACCAAGGGCGCGATACGCGGCGCGGGCGTACGCACCAGCCGCGACTCGCAGCGGTAACCCTCCCACTCGTGGCGGGATACGAGAGGGGATCGTGTCCGGGTGTTCGGGATGGCAAGGGCTGGGCGCATCAGCGACACGGGGTCTCAACCCCCGTTCTGTGCCTCAGGTCCAGCGGTGGGCCGCCGCGACACTGTCGCCGCTGGGTCGATCCAGCCGAGATCCCGACAAAACCGTACATTGACATGCCGTCAAGATATCGTTTCGAACGGAATATTCTGTTCCATTCGCTGGATAGTGGTCGAGCCGTGGCATACCAACTCTCCAAGCTCGCTGACTTGTTCCCCCAAGCCGGTGCCGTGGTGCGAGCGCTGGGGCAGGGGGCTCAGGTACGGCGGTGGGCGAGCAGGCGTTGGAGCCAGCGGGTGCGGGCGTTGCGCGCGTCCCGGCTGAGGGTCGCCTTTGGCGCCACGCTGTCGAAGCCGTGGTAGGCGCCGGGCCATACGTGCAGTTCAGCCTGGCCGCCCGCTTGCCAGATGGCGCCCGCGTAGGCGACACCCTCGTCCCGGAACATCTCTGCCGACCCGACGTCGATATACGCCGGTGGGAGTTGTGAGAGATCCGCGGCGCGGGCGGGGGCCGCGTACGGGGGCAGGTCCTCGGCACCGTAGCGATCACCCAGCAGGGCCTGCCACGCGGTGGTGTTCGAGGTGAGGTCCCAAGGCCCGAGGCCCGACATCTGTCGACTGGAGAAGGTGCTGCCGCGGTCATCGAGCATGGGGCACAGCAGCAGTTGCCCCAGCGGCTCGGGACCGCCGCGGTCGCGGGCCAGCAGGGCGAGGGCCGCGGCCCGCCCGCCGCCGGCGCTCTTCCCGCCGATGATGATGCGGTCCGGGTCGATGTCCAGTTCGGCCGCGTGCCCGGTGGCCCAGGCGAGCCCCGCGTAGCAGTCCTCCAGCGGCCCCGGGTACTGCGCCCCCGGCGCCAGCCGGTACTCGACCGAGATAAGAGGGGCGGGCCGTTGAGTTCGGGGGAGTTAGCGCCTCTATTCATCCCTACGAGTGAATTGATGAATGGACGTCTGAACGGTCGTCCCTGCGGTGCGCTGTGCTGGGTCGAAGGGCAACGGATGCCGAGGGGGAGCGTATGCGTGTCGCCGTGCTGTGTGTCTGGCTGGTCACCGCGAGCCTGGGCGGATATCTGGCGACGGTGTGGATCCGCCACGGCGGGCTGCAACAGCGCACGCCGGGTGTGACGCGGCTGCCGCTGTGGCTCGTCCTCGGCCACATCGCGCTCGCTGTCGCCGGACTTGCCTCCTGGACCGCGTACCTCGTCGGTAACGCGCGCGGCTCGGCCTGGGCCGCGTGCGCTGTCGTTCTGATCGTGGCCGCCTTCGGCTTCATGATGCTTTTCCGCTGGCTGCCCAGCCGGGGGAGACACTCGCAGGGGCATGCCACCGCCGAACGGAACTTCCCGCTCACCGCGGTCGTCGCCCACGGCATGAGCGCCGCCGTCACCGTGCTGCTGGTCGCGCTCGTCGTCCTGGGGCGCGCGTGACACGACCGGTGGCGGCAGCGCCCCGCTCCCTCAGGCGCGGTCCCGCACCGCGTCGAGACGGTCACGCACCCAGGCGTCCACATCGTTGACGTGCCGGCTGGCCGCGGTGAAGGCGGCCAGGCTGTCGTGGGCGCGCAAGGCGCGGTAGATGTCCATGTGCTGCTCGTGGGTCCAGGCGAGCACGTCGGACTTGATCAGCGCTCGCCAGATGCGGGCCCTGGCCGTCTGCTGGGTGACCGAGGAGAGCAGCGACTCAAGGGTGCGGTTGCCCGTCGCGGCGACGATGTCGGCGTGGAACGCGAGGTCTTCGCGGACCAGCTCCTCCGGGTCGTGCATCGTTCGCATGCGCTCGATGCGCTGGTGAAGGGCGTCGAGGGTGGCCGCGTCGATCCGGGTCGCCGCGAGCGCGGTGGCGCCCGGCTCGATGACCTTGCGGCACTCCAGCATCTCGTCGAGGCCGGTGTCGTTGGCGAGGTCCAGGAAGCTGCCGATGGCGCGCACCAGCCGGTCCGGCCGCAGATCCGTGACGAACGTGCCGTCACCCCGGCGCACGTCGAGAACCCCGGCCATGGCGAGGGCGCGTACGGCCTCGCGAAGAGAGGGGCGGGACAGCTCCAGCTCGTTCGCGAGCGCGGTCTCCGGGGGAAGCCGCTGGCCCGGCGCGAACTCGCCCGATTCGATGCGCTTCTTGAGGCGGCTGATCGCCACGTCGACGACGCTGAGTCCGCTCTCGCCGGAGCCGTCCGCATCTCTCTTGGTTGACATGGGGTCAGGATCCCATCTGGTCGGAGTCGCCCCAGACCGGACCGGTGGGGTAGCGGTAGGTCTCCAGGGTCTCGCGGCGGATCTGCGCGCTGTAACCCGGAGCCTCGGGCACCAGATAGCGCGAGCCGCGGATGCGGACGGGGTCGTGGAAGTGCTCGTGGAGGTGATCCACGTACTCCACGACGCGGTCTTCCATCGAGCCGCTGACCGCCACGTAGTCGAAGATCGACAGGTGCTGCACCAGTTCGCACAGGCCGACTCCGCCCGCGTGCGGGCAGACCGGCACGTCGTGCGCGGCGGCGAGCAGGAGGGCGGCGACCGCCTCGTTCACGCCGCCGAGCCGGCAGGCGTCGATCTGGCAGATGCCGATCGCCTTGCTCTGCAGGAACTGCTTGAACATCACGGCGTTGTGGGCGTGTTCACCGGTGGCCACGTGGATCGGCGCGATGCGCTGCGCGATGGCTGCGTGACCCAGGATGTCGTCCGGGCTGGTCGGCTCCTCGAACCACCAGATGTTGAACTCCGCGAGCGCGTCCGCCCAGGCGATCGCTTCCTCGACGCCGAGGGTCTGGTTGGCGTCGATCATCAGCCTGCGGTCAGGGCCGATGATCTCGCGGGCGATGCGGCAGCGGCGTATGTCGTCCTTGAGGTCGGCGCCGACCTTGAGCTTGACCGCGTCCCAGCCCTGCGCGACGGCCTCCTTGCACAGCCGGGCCAACTTGGCGTCGTCGTAACCGAGCCAGCCCGCGCTGGTCGTGTACGCGGGGTAGCCGTGCCGGCGCACGTACGCCTCCCGTTCGGCGCGGCCCGGTACCCGGGACTCGAGCATTTCGAGCGCGGCCTGCGGGGTCAGCGCGTCCTTGAGGTAGCGCCAGTCCACCAGGTCCACCAACTGCTGCGGTGAGAAGTCGGAGAGCAGCTTCCACACCGGTTTGCCCGCCAGCTTGGCGGCCAGATCCCAGGCGGCGTTGACGACCGCGGCCGTGCCGAGATGGATCGCTCCCTTGTCGGGGCCCAGCCAGCGCAGTTGACTGTCGCCGAGGAGATGGCGGGAGAAGCCGCCCAGGTCGCCCACGACTTCGGCGACGGAGAGACCTATGGCCCGCTCGCCGATCGCCCGTGCGGCCTGGACCGCGAGGTCGTTGCCGCGGCCGATGGTGAAGGTGAAGCCGTGTCCTTCGGACACGTCCGTGAACTTGTCACCGCCGCCGACGCGCAGCACCACGTACGCCGCCGAGTAGTCCGGCGAGTCGTTCATCGCGTCGGAGCCGTCGAGGTCCTTGGAGGTGGGGAAGCGGACGTCGATCGTTTCCACATCGACGATACGAGCAGTCATCGGCGGTCACTCCTGTGTGCGCGGGGTTGGCGAGGTGACGAGTAGACGAGGCGCGGTGGACCCGTGTTCCGGGCTTTCGGCGGGTTGATGGCCAAGATGTCAGATGTCTGCCGCGCTTGCCAGATGTTTCGCGCAGATCATCTCGTTGCTTCCCAGGTATTGCCCACCAGTTGGGCTGTCGCTACGGTCCAGTGGTCAGATGTCTACGGCGCCCCCAGGCCAGACATCTGACAGACAGCCGCAGCCCCCTACGCGAGTCAGCGTGGACCGCAGGAGGTCCGATGAACGTGGTTCCCACCCTGGAGAGCGTGCGCCGGAAGGTGTCCCGGCGCTTGCTCCCCCCACTCTTCTTGATGTTCGTACTGAGCTTTCTGGACCGCACGAACGTCGCGCTGGTGAAGCCCCATCTCGAGGCGGACGTGGGAATCGACGCCGCGGCCTACGGCCTCGGCGCCGGCGTCTTCTTCGTCGGCTACGCCGTGCTGGGCGTCCCGTCCAACCTCGCTCTGCACCGGATAGGCGCCCGCCGCTGGCTGGCCGGCCTCATGTTCGTATGGGGCCTGCTGTCCTGCGCGATGGCACTCGTCAACAGCCCCACCAGCTTCTACGCGCTGCGCTTCCTGCTCGGCGCCGCCGAGGCCGGCTTCTTCCCCGGCGTGATCCTCTACATCACGTACTGGTTCCCGGCCGCCGACCGAGGCAAGGCGACCGGCATGTTCCAGTCCGCCGTCGCCATCTCCAGCATCATCGGCAACCCCCTCGGCGGCTATCTCATCGGGCTCCACGGGCTGGCCGGGCTCGACGGGTGGAAGTGGATGTTCCTCCTGGAGGGAGCGCCCACCGTTCTGCTGGCCATCGCCGTCCCCTGGCTCCTCACCGACCGCCCAGAGCAGGCGAGTTGGCTGACGGGCGAGGAGAAGGTCCTCCTCACCGACCGCATCGCCGCGGACCGCCCGGACCCGAGCGTGCGCTCACCCCGGCGTGCCCGCGCTGTCATCAGCGACAGCCGGGTGCTCCGCCTGATGTTCGTCTACTTCGCGATCCAGATCAGCGTGTACGGCGTCACGTTCTGGCTGCCCGCGCTGGTCGGGCGCATCGACGGGCTCGGCGACGTCGGCATCGGCTTCGTCTCCGCGCTGCCCTGGGTGTTCGCCCTGCTCGGCGTGGTGATCCTGCCCTGGTACTCCGACCGCACCGGCGACCGGCGCGGGCCTTTGCGGATCGCCCTCGTACTGACCGTCGCCGGACTGCTCGGCGGCGTGCTCCTGCCGCCGGTGCCCGCGGTCGCCGCCCTGTGTGTCGCCGCTTTCGGCTTCCTGGGCGCGCAGCCGGTGTTCTGGACGGTTCCGCCGACGATCCTCACCGGCATCCAGATCGCCGCCACCATCCCGCTGATCTCCGGCTTCGGGAACCTCGGCGGTTTCGTCGGCCCGTATGTGATGGGAGCCGTCGAGTCGGGTACCGGTTCGGGGGCCGGCGGCCTCTATGTCATCGCGGCGGTCGCCGCCGCCGGGGCCGTCGTGGTCACCGGCTTCCACTGGGTGGGTCAGACCACCCGAACTCCCGCAGAGAGGACCGAAGATGACGCGCATCGTGCGCTTCGCTGACGACACCGGGGCCGTACACGCCGGAGTCGCCGACGAGACCGGAACCATCCGCACCTTCGAAGGCGCACCGCGTATCGCCGACCTGCTGCGACTGCCGGGAGCCGACCTGCGCACGCTGGTGGAGGCCACCTTGGCCTCCACCGACCCCGGCCTGCCGGTACGTGACGTGCTGCTGCTCCCGCCGCTCGACGGCCTGATGGAACTGTGGGCCGCCGGTGTCACGTACGAGCGCTCCCGGGACGCCCGGGTCGCGGAGAGCACCGAGCAGTCGGTGTACGAGCGGATCTACGACGCCGCGCGCCCGGAGCTGTTCTTCAAGTCCCAGCCCTGGCGGGTCGTGACCGACGACGAGCCGATCGCCGTACGGGACGACTCGGACCTCGATGTCCCCGAGCCCGAACTCGGCCTCGTGCTCAACCGGCACGGCGAGACGGTCGGTTACGTGATCGTGGACGACGTCAGCTCCCGATCGATCGAGGGCGAGAACCCCCTCTATCTGCCCCAGGCCAAGATCTATGCCGGAAGCGCCGCGGTGTCCTCGGGCATAGTGCCCTTCTGGGAGATCGAGGACGCGACCGCCCTGAAGATCGCCCTCGAGGTGCGTCGGGACGGCGCCGTCGCCTACGAGGCGACGACCACCACGGCCTCCTTCCACCGTCCCCCGCAAGGACTGGTGGACCATCTCTGGCGCTCCCAGCCGTTCCCCGACGGCGCGGTGCTGTCCACCGGCACCGGCATCGTGCCGGGACTCGACTTCACCCTGCGGGGCGGGGACGTCGTCGAGATCACCATCGACGGCGTCGGGAAGCTCTCGAATCCCGTACTCGGAGACCAGGCGGAGCTGGACTGGCTGGTCGAAGCGATCGACCACCCACTGACGCGGCGTGCGCACCGAACAGATCCGATTGGGGGCCGGTGACCGTGTGGGTGCGGCGGCCGCGTCACGAGCCGGCTGTCGCCAAACGAACTGCAGGTCAAGGCAGTTGACCGACACGGGGGGTGGTCGCGGGGAGGACGGCCCGTCCGACGGAGCACTTGTCGGCGCGACCAGGCGTGGCTCTAGTCTCGTCGCTTGTGACTGAAACTCCCTCACACCACAATGCGACAGCGGACGCCTACGACGCCGTGGCCGTCCTCTACGCCGAATTCACCCGCGATGCGCTGGACGGACAGCCGCTGGACCGCGCGGTGCTCGCCGCGTTCGCCGAACTCGCGTCGACGAACGAGGGCGGGCCCGTGGCCGAGCTGGGCTGCGGCCCCGGGCGTACGACCGCGCACCTGCGGGACCTCGGCCTCGATGTCTTCGGCGTCGACCTGTCGCCGGTGATGATCGATCTGGCCCGCGAGACCTACCCGGACCTGCGGTTCGAGGTCGGCTCCATGGACGCGCTGAGCCTGGCCGACGGCTCGCTGAACGGCATCGTGTCCTGGTACTCGGTCATCCACACCCAACCGCAGGACGTGCCCTCGTACTTCGACGAGTTCCGCCGTGTACTCACACCCGGCGGCCACCTCTTGCTCGGCTTCTTCGAGTCCGGGGACGATCCGGTCACGGAGTTCGACCACAAGGTGGTGACGGCCTACCGGTGGCCGATCGACGACCTGGCGAAGATGGCCGCCGAGGCCGGATTCGCAGAGGTGGGCCGGATGCTGCGCGAGCCGGGCGAGGGTGAACGGTTCCGCCAGGGGCGTCTGCTGATGCGTAGGGGCAGCTGACGCGACACCGCCGGCCTGCGCCCGGGAGGAGGGCGACCACCCCCGCCGGTGCATCAACCGCACGCCGTGTGACCAGGTCTGGGCGTGGACCTCCGAGAAGGCCTTCCATGCGGCGTGCGGTTCCGGCAACCTGACCGAGGCACTCACACGGTTCCGCTCCTGGGTGATGTGGGTCAGGCGCCGGCCTCGCTGATGTTGACCATCCAGGTGATGCCGAACTTGTCGGTACACATGCCGAACACGTCACCCCACATCTGCTTCTCCAGCGGGACCGCCACGTTGCCACCGGCGGACAGCTTCTCCCAGTAGCCGCGCAGCTCGTCGGCGTCGTTGCCGCTCAGGCTCACCGAGAAGTTGTTGCCCTGCTTGAGCTCCATGCCCGGAGGGTTGTCGGCGCCCATGAGCGTGAAGCCGTTCGGGGCCTCCAGCGTGCCGTGCATGACCTTGTCGGCGTACCCGGGGGGCGTCTCGGAACCGAACGCTCCGTACGTGTTCACCGACAGGGCGCCGCCGAAAACGCTCTTGTAGAACTCCATGGCTTGCTTGGCGTCACCGGCGAAGCTGATGTACGGATTGAGTCGAGAGGCCATGAGGGATTCCTTTCGTGACGTTTTGTCAGGGGTGCACACTAGTCGTGCGCCGCTTGCTCAGTGGGGATAGGCGCAGACCGATTTCCCGGGGTGGGCCTTGGCCGCGAGGATTCCTCGGCGGCAGCGGAATCCCCGACACTAGAGTGAAATGGTGACTCTCCCGCAGGAAAATCCGACACGCCCGATCAGCGAAGACGACCGCAACTCAGCCGTGCAGCGTGTGCAGGAGGCGTACGCCGAGGGGCACATCTCGCATGAGGAGATGGACGACCGTCTGCAGCAGGTCCTCACCGCCAGGACGCACCGCGAGCTCGAGCCGGCTCTCGCCTCACTCCCGGAGGAGGATGCGGGCACCTCGTCCACGATCGGCGCCCTGGGCGGACGGATCAGGCGGCGCGGTGCATGGAAGGTCCCTCGGAACCTCAAGGTCGAGTCCGCCTTCGGCAGCGTGCGCCTGGACCTGTCCCGGGCGGTCTTCGAGCACCCGGCAGTCGACATCGAGCTCCAGGTCGGTACCGGCAGGGCCAAGATCACGGTTCCTCGCGACGCGATCGTCGACCTGGAGGGTCTGCACACGGGGTGGAAGGACCTGCGCTACAAGGCCCCGCGGCGCTCCGGCCGGGGCGGACCGCGGATTCGGATCTCCGGGACCATGGGGTTCGGCCGGTTGAAGGTCCGCCACGCGCGGCGTTGAGGGATCGGCCCATACTGTCGCCGGTGTGGGCACCCGGGAGCGGGTCCTGCCCGCACGACCGATGAGTTCCGCCTCGCCGCGTCGTCTGCATGTTGGGAACCCCCCAACTTCCGCGTCTGCGGGAGGCCCGAGATGAGCCGACAAGGAGCGCGCACACCATGGCCGAGGACCACGTGAGCGCCACCCTGACTGTGGCCGCGCCCGCTGAGAGGGTGTTCGCCGTGCTGGCGGACCCGACGGCCCATGCTGCGATCGACGGCACCGGCTGGGTTCAGGAATCCGTCGACCGGGCGCCGCTGACCGAGGTGGGGCAGATTTTCCGGATGGAGATGTACCACCCCAATCATCCCAACGGTGACTACCAGACGGTCAACAAGGTCCAGGTGCTCGGCCCGCCGCGCACCATCGGCTGGCTGACGGGGTACCGGAAGGACAACGGAGAGCTGGACTTCGGCGGCTGGATCTGGCGTTACGACCTTGCGCCGCTCGGTCCGTCCGAGACCGAGGTCACGCTCACCTACGACTGGTCGGCGGTGCCGCAGTACATCCGGGAGTACATCCAGTTCCCGCCGTTCGGCCCGGAGCATCTCACCAACTCGCTGCGCCACTTGGCCGGGCTTGTCTCCGGTAGGTGACGTCTCCACCAGGAATGAGGACGCGGGTTGGCGCCGTCCGGCGACCGTTGGTTCATTGATCTCGGCCCCGGACCGCCGCTGGTGGTGTCGTGCTCATGCGCCAGCCGTCGCAGCGGGGTCCGATCAGGTCGGCCGGCCAGCCCGCCGTTTCCACAGCCGCCTCGTAGACGGCGTCGCCGAACGCCACGACGGCCTGGCGAGGGTCGGCCGTCTCCCTGAGCGTGGACCACGGCAGCAGGGCCAGACCCGCATCGGGATTCCAGGCCGCGCCGTCGACGCCCCAGGACCGGCCTTCGAGACCTTCCGGCTGGGGGTAGATGTAGGCGTACATACCTGCGTTCGGCGACTTGGCGTCGCCGAAGGTGAACCCGACCGATACGTACTCCTCGCGCGCGGCGTTCTGCATGAACGCCGGACCGTCGGCCACCGGGGTGACTCGATGCGCCCGGTAACGGGTGGCGGACAGATCGAAACCGCCCCACATCACACCGACCCGGGGCCGATGCCCCTGGAAGGACGCCTGCCACGTTTCGAGCCCGCCGGCCGCGAGGTTGAACGCCGTCCACATCAGCCGGGCCGCGTCGCCGTCCCAGGTGCGTTCGACCTGATCGTCCTCGAACTTTCGTGGGGCACCCGGGATCTCGCAGATCAACGACGTGTGCGGTGGGTGCACACCCAGCCCGGCCACCGCGTCGCAGAACGACGCGTAGAAGGCGGCGAGGGATCCGTTGGACACGGGGACCGTCACCGAGCCCCGGTCGGACTCGACGACCACGTCACTGTCGAGCAGTCGGTAGTGCACCTCGAAGGTCACTCCCTGGAGCCGAAAGGTCGGCGTCCGGAGTCCGCGGGGGGTGACATCGAGAACGATGTTTCCCCAGCCGTCCTCGAAGGGCTCGTCCAGGGTGTACTTGCCTCCGACCTGCACCAGCCGGTTCACGTAGTCGACCATGGGCGCCAGATCCTCGTAGGACAGCGCCGGCCATGCGTTGAGTCGTTCACTCATGGAGAGCCTCCCGGCCATTTTCGCACGCAGGTCAGAGCGCTGCCTGTTCGGCGGCGAAGACTGCCCATCCGGCCAACCTGGCCGCGGTGGGAACGACGCCTTCCGCGATCCGGCGCGTTCCACCACCCTCTTTCCAGGTCTCACCCGCAGCGCCGCGACCAGGGCATGGGGCTGACCCGGCGACCCTTCGAGGCCGCACATGGTCCACGTAGAGCACTGCGTGCGCAGGGAAATGCAGAGTCTGAAAGTGGATATGCGAAACGCTCTTCGGTGAATTGATGGATTGGCCGTTGATCACGGCAGGGAAGGTTCACCGCGCCACCGGCATGCGATCTTCACCGGCTCACCCCGGCACCCGTCGCGTGTCTTCCGTCCGCCCTGAGAGGGGGTGCAGTGATGAAGCTTCTCTTCGCTATCCGCAACAAGGCCGCGGCCCGAAAGTCCCTGAAGGCGAACGCCTGGTACCTCTGGTACTGATCCGGCACGCCTCCGCCCGTCCCCGCTGTGCGGTGGCAGCGAGCATCGCGCCCGGCGCCGGCTGCCGTACAGCGGGGGTTCCGTCCCCACCGCCACCGGAGAACCCGTGTCGTTCACCTCCGCGCCGCGCACGCGCCGTACCGTGTTCGCCCCGCGACTGACAGCCCTCCTCGACGACCACCTGGGCCAGGACGTCTTCCGGCTCGAGAGCGACACCGTCGGAGTGGCCGGACACGACGTCGCCGACCGGATCCTCGCCGCGCGCCGGGCGACGGAGACCGAGCGGCCGACGTTCAAGCCGCTGCACGGCCGCTCGATCTCGCGCAACGAAGCCTCCTCGGCCACCCGGACGACAGGCGACGACGTCCGCGAGGCGCTGAAGCGCCCCTTGCCGCCGGACGTCGACCTGTCGGGTCCTTGGCCTCTCACCGGACACGTCTTCCTGAGGGACCTCATCCTCGGCCAAGACCCCCTCCGCCTGCGGATATTGATGAGCCGTAACCTCGAACTGACACCCAAGCTGACCTGGTCCGTGATAGCCGCAGGCGCCGCGCTGCCCGGCTGGCCGCGTCCCGGCGCCCACCTCACCGGTCTTGCCCGGCGGGCGGCCGAGGCCGTCGGCTACCAGAACCGGAGGTACGCGATGGGTGTCTACCGGCGAGCGGCCGCCCCGGTGTGTTTCACGGTCTCGACGCTCGTCGCGAACGCGCTGTGGCTCGGCTCCCCCTTCGACGACAGCACCTCGAACCGCAACATCATTCACGAGGCTCTGCGGCTGCTGCCGCCCTCGTGGAACATCCTCCGCAACGCCTCCCCGGAGTACCCCGCGATCGACAGCCGGATCAGGGATGACGACGACGTCCTGCTGCTGCCGCTGCTCTCGCACCGCGACCCGGCCCTGTGGGAGGACGCGCCCGCGTTCCGGCCCGAGCGCTGGGACGAACTCGACCCCGACGCCACGCCGGGCTATCTGCCCTTCGGGCATGCCTCTGAGCGCTGCTGGGGACGGCACATGGTGATGCCGCTCGCCGAACTGCTGCTGGACCGGATCCGCAGCTCAGGGCTCGTCGTTGATCCCGACCAGCGGACCGGCAGGGTTCCGCTGCTAGGCCTGCTGGGGGTCGAGGAAGTGCGTCTGACGAAGACGCGAACAGCCTGACAAATGGCGGGAGTTGCTGCGGGTCCTTCCGTCGTACTTCCTTCGGGGGACGGCTACTTGGTGATGTTGCGCAGAGGCAACCCATGAGTCTTCCGGCCCGGCGCCCACGATCGTAGGGCGCCGTCTCACGGGAGGATGGCGTCGATGTATCCGCCGTCGGCCCGCAGCGCGCCGCCCGTGGTCGCGGACGCCAGGTCGGAGCTCAGGTACACCACCATGTTGGCGATCTCCTCGGGTTCGATCAGGCGCTGCAACAGCGACTGCGGGCGGTACTCGCGCATGAAGACTCTCTGCGCCTCGTCCCACGGCAGGTCACGGTCGACGAGTTGGTACACGAAGTCTTCGACGCCGCCGGTGTGAGTAGGGCCCGCGATGACGCAGTTCACGGTGACGCCGGTCCCCGCGGCATGCTTGGCGAAGCCACGGCCGACCGCGAGCAGAGCGGTCTTCGACATGCCGTAGTGGATCATCTCGGCGGGGATCACCACCGCGGAGTCGCTCGCGATGTACTGGACGCGCCCCCAGCCGCGTTCGGTCATCCGCGGCAGGTACAACCGCGTGAGCCGGACGGCGGCCAGCACGTTCACCTCGAAGTAGCGGCGCCATTCGTCGTCCGTGATGTCCAAGGGGTTCTTCGCGTCGAAGATGCCGAGGTTGTTGATGAGGATGTCCACGTCAGGCAGTGTTTCCCGGGCGCGTTGAGCGCCCTCCTCGGAACCGACGTCGGCGGCGACCGGAACGAAGTCGCCGTCCGGCACGCCGACTTTGAGCTGCTCGACGGCCGCCTCCACCCTGCGCTGGTCGCGTCCGTTGACTCCGACCCGCGCGCCGGCGCGTGCGAGTCCGGTCGCGATCGCGGCTCCGATGCCTTGCGTGGAGCCCGTCACCAGAGCGGTCCGGCCCGAAAGATCCAGGTGCACGTCTTGTTCCCTTACTGGAATGGGTGGGTGGTCGGCAGGTCGTCACGGGACTCTTTCCGCTCGCAGACCTCCGGTGATGTCCGGGCACCCGGAAGTGGGGCCGAAAGGGTGGGGAGCGGTACGGCTGTTACGCGCTTCTGGGTGACGGGACGCCGCGAGCCGCGGCTGAAGCCGGGCCGGAGTCGTGCGGGGTAACGGCCGAGGCGTCAACTTGGTGCCTTCAGTACATAAATGGACGATGCATGTTAGAGCAACAGAAATATGGACGACTTGTAACCACCTTCACGTCATGCGCACATTCAGGACGATCTGTTGGCAAGTTGTGCGTTCTCGGCCACCGGGCCGGGACCCGCAGATAGCAGACCCGCGGCGCACCGCGCCGGTACACGGGTCTGCAGTACGAAATGAAGGGGCATTCATGTCCGCTTTCATGTCAGTCACTGCCCGCCGTACGGCTGCCGCCGCTCTCGCGGCCGGCGCTCTGGTCGGAACGTTCGCCGCGTCGGCATCGGCCGACGCCGGTGGCCGCCCGCACCGCGACCGCGTCGAGATCTCCGGCGCGCAGTACGACTCCCCGGGCTGGGACAACGGCAGCAACCGCTCACTCAACAAGGAGTGGGTCGATGTCACCAACACGTCCCGCCACTCGGTGAACCTCGACGGGTGGACGCTGTCGGCCAGGGACGGCCGCACCTACACCTTCCATCACTACCGTCTGGAGGGCCGCTCGACGGTCCGCGTCCACACCGGTGTCGGACGGGACAGCAGCCGTGACGTGTACCAGGACCGTCGCAGGTACGTGTGGGACAACCGCTCCGACACCGCCACCCTGCGCGACGACCGCGACTGGAAGGTCGACACCCTTTCCTGGGGCGGCTACCGCGACGACCGCGGCCACCGCGACGACCGCGGCCACCGCGACGACCGCGATGACCGCGGCCACCACGGCGACGGACGCGGGCACGGCGGCGACCACCGCTGACCTGAACCTGCCCGCGGGTCTCCCAGCCCGCGGGCAGCGATGACCCGCCTCACCAGGGGGCGTTCCGCAGCACGGTCTGCGGGACGCCCCCTCTTGGCTGCCGCCGGCAGCACGGCTACCGCCCCGACGTCACCCGTGCCAGTCGTAGCGGCGCTCCGGTCGGCCGGCGACGCCGTAGCGCAGTGACACGCCGGCGCTGCCGGTGCCGTGGAAGTACTCGAGGTAACGGCGGGCGCTGACGCGGGAGATGCCGGTCAGGGCGGCGCATTCGGTGGCGGACAGAGTGCTGTCGGCCTCGCGCAGGGCGCGTTCGACCATCACGGCGGTCTCGACGCTCATGCCCTTGGGCAGGCCACCGCCCGGAGCGGCCAGAGCCGTTCCGCCCAGCACGCGGTCCACGTCTGCCTGGCCCCGTACGACCGCGGAGAGCAGCCGGCGGCGTCGGGCGGCGTACCGCTCGAGCCGGGGCAGCAGGTCCTCGAAGTCGAACGGCTTGAGTAGGTAGTCGACCACGCCGCGGCGGACCGCGCGGCGCACCGTCTCCGCTTCCTGGGCGGCGCTGATGACCATGATGTCGCAGTCGTGGCCTGCGGAGCGCAGCCGGGGGATGAGGTCGAGGCCGAAGACGTCCGGCAGGTACAGGTCGAGCAGGATGAGGTCGGGGCGCAGTTCCTCGACGGCGTCGATCGCCTGTTGCCCGGTGTGAGCCGTGCCGATGACGCGGAACGGCTCGACGCGCTCGACGAAGGTGCGGTGCACCCGGGCCACCATGAAGTCGTCGTCCACGACGAGCACGTCGATCGAGTCGTCTCCTGCGGCCGTGTCGTGCGGGGCGGTCATCCGGGGACTCCTTCGGGCGCCACATCGGCCGGGTGACCGAGGGGCATGTGGGCGGTGAACATGGCGCCGTCGGCGGTGTTGGCCACCGATATCTCGCCGCTGTGGCGCTCGCAGACGAGCTTGGTGAGGGCCAGGCCGATCCCGCGCTCGCCCTCCTGGGCGGCCTTGGTGGTGAAGCCGTGCGCGAAGACCTCCCGAGCGACTTCGGGCGGCAGACCGGGGCCGGAGTCCCGGACCACGACCTCCACGCTGGACGCGTCCTGCCGCAGCTCCACCTCGACCCACGCGTCGCCGGTGTCGTCATCGGAAGCAGCGGCGTCGACCGCGTTGTCGACGAGGTTGCCGATCACGGTGGCCAGATCGGCCGCGTCCTCCGGCGCGAGCCGGCCGAGTGCGGTCCCGGCGGAGATCCGCAGGCTGACCTTGCGTTCGGCAGCGAGGGAGGACTTCGCCATCAGCAACGCGGCGATCGCGGTGTCGCGCACGCGTCGGGCGAGTGTCACATCGAGCGACTGGCGGCGCTGGTTGAGGGCGCGGATGTAGCGGACCACTTCGTCCTGCTCCCCGATCTGGATCAGACCGGAGATGGTGTGGAGCTGGTTCGCGAACTCGTGGGCCTGCGCGCGCAGCAGCTCGGAGGAGCTGCGGAAGGAGCCGATCTCCCGTTCCAGCTCGGCCAGTTCGGTGCGATCACGCAGCGTCGTGACCGAACCGAGCAGGCGGCCGTCCTTCATGACGGTCATCCGGTTCATCACCAGCAGGCGCCCTCGGCGGATCACCACCTGGTCGTGCCGGTCGACCGCGCCGTGCCGGGCCCCTACGAACACGTCCCGCAGCCGCCCCTCGAAACCCAGATCGTCAATGCTCTGTCCGACGCAGTCCTCGGGCAGATCGAGGAGGCGCCGGCCCACGTCGTTGACCAGCGTGAGACGGAGTTGCGGGTCCAGTGCGACGACGCCCTCCGCGATCCCGTACAGCATCGCCTCGCGGTGCTCGGCGAGGCCGGCGATCTCGCGCGGCTCCAGGCCGTACGTCTGGCGTTTGACCCGTCGGGCCAGGAGCCAGGAACCCATCACGCCGAGCCCGCTCGCGATGCCCAGGTAGGCGAGCAGGTACGACGAGGCGCCGCTGAGCCGCTGCCACACGGTGGGGGAGGCCTCTCCGATCATCACGGTGCCGAGCTGTCGCCCGAGCGTTTGCCTCGCAGCGCTCAGAACCGGCACCTGGGCCACCAGCTCCCGGCTTCCGTCCAGCGTCAGGTCGCCGGACCAGCTGCGGCCTCTGGCAACCCCCGCTCCCAGACTCAGCCGTTCACCCACCACCGTGGGGTTGGTGGACGAGACGATGCGGCCCTGTGCGTCGGCCACGGTCACCGATGTGACGCCGGACTGCGCCAGTGTGGAGTGCACCAGCGGGGCCAGGGCCTCCTCGGGGACAGGTCTCACGAGCTGGCTGCGGACCAGAGGGTTGGCGCCCAGCTGCTCGGCCAGCGCGTCGACCTTGCGGCCTTCGACCCGCTGGAAGGTGGCCTCGGACTGGGCGAGCGAGACACCCGCGACCGCCAGCAACACCACCACGACGATGGCGAGCTGGAGAACCAGCATCTGGCCCGCGAGGGTATGGCGGCGGAACGTTGTGACCACAATTAACTCAATCTTTGCTACTGACACAACGTGGGCGGCTCGCGTGCCATGTCGGACAATCATGACGTCCGGCAGTTGAAATCGAAAGCGAGGTGCCATGAGAGGTCCCGCACGTGCCCTTCTCGGCACCGTCGCCGTACTGACACTCCTCACCGTGAGCGCATGTGGGGTGTTTCCGGGCGGTCAGGCGCAGTCGGACCGTGATCTGCGGATCATGGTGCCCAACACACCCGGTGGCGGCTACGACACCACGGCCCGGACCGCGGCCCGGGTCATGGACGAGACGCACATCGCGCCGGACGTGCAGGTGTTCAACCTTCCCGGCGCGGGCGGCACGGTCGGCCTGCAGCGCATCGTCGACGAGCGGGGCAACGGACAGCTCGCGCTCCAGATGGGCCTGGGCGTCGTGGGCGCGTCGCACGAGGCGAAGGCGAAGGTGACGGTCGCCCGGACCACACCGATCGCCCGTCTCATCGAGGAGGCGGGCGCGGTCGTCGTCCGTAAGGACTCGCCGTACAGAACGGTCGGCGACCTCATCACCGCGTGGCGAAGGGCTCCTGAACGCCTCGCTGTCGGTGGCGGATCATCCCCCGGTGGACCGGACTACCTGCTGCCCATGGAGCTGGCGAAGACAGTCGGCATCGACCCCACGAAGGTCGACTACGTCGGCTACGGCGGTGGTGGTGGCGACTTGCTGCCGGCACTGCTCGACGGCGAGGTCGACTTCGCCACCAGCGGCCTGGGCGAGTTCCTCGACCAGGTCGACAGCGGCCAGCTGCGTGTCCTCGCCGTCACCGGCGAGCATCCGGTCGAGCCCCTGGCCGGGGTCCCGACGCTCAAGTCGTCGGGCATCGACCTGGTCTTCAGCAACTGGCGGGGCATCGTCGCCCCGCCCGGCATCAGCGACACCGACAGGCAGCGCTGGGTCGATGCGTTGACCGAGTTGCATCGCTCAGGGCGGTGGCAGGCCGAGCTCGACCGGCACGGCTGGACGGACGCGTTCGCCACCGGCGACACGTTCGCGGCCTACCTCGCCCGGCAGGACAAGCTCGTCGCCGATCTCGCCGCCTCCCTCGGACGGGAGTGACCAGGCGGTCGTCCACCGACGGCTCGCTTCGATACCGAAGGCCTTCACCACGGGCAGCCGCCCGACCCAATCCCACCCACCCATGACCGGGACGGTCCAGCCCCCGTACGCGCGGGCTCGCCGAGCCATGCCCGCTTCCCCCGGCCGGACCGCGGCCAGATCCCGAAAGGCACCCCCTCCCGTATGACCTCACACACCTGGTACCTGTTGCTCGTCCTCACCGTGGCGATCGGGCTGCTGATCTACTTGATCAACTCCCGACTCCGTATCCACCCGTTCATCGCCCTCATCGTGGTGACCATCGGCACCGGGCTCGCCGCCGGCGAACCCGTGGCGAAACTGACCGGGTCCATCGAGGAGGGAGCGGGCGGCACGCTCGGTGACATCGGCCTCACACTCGCACTCGGAGCCATGCTCGGCCGCCTGCTGTCCGACTCCGGTGCCACCGACGCCATCGCCCACGCCATCGTCGACCGCTCCAGCAACCGCAGGCTCCCCTGGCTCGTCGCGGCCGCGGCGTTCGTGATCGGCATTCCGATGTTCTTCGAGGTCGGCCTCATCGTGCTGCTGCCGCTGATCTTCAGCGTCGCCCGCCGCCTGGAGGACGAAGGCGCAACGAAGGGTTCTCCGTATGTGCTGCTCGGCGTGCCCGCCATCGCCGCGCTGTCCACCCTGCACGGCATGGTGCCGCCCCACCCCGGACCGCTCACCGCCATGACAGGACTCCACGCCGACCTCGGCCTGACCCTCGGCGTCGGCATCATCTGCTCGATCCCGACCGTCATCCTGGCCGGCCCTGTGTACGCCCGCTGGATCGCGCCCCGCCTTGCCGACGTACGGCCCGACCCCGTGCTCGTGGCCCAGTTCACCGGAGCCGACCGGAACAACGCGGCCGGCACCACCACCGACACTTCTTCCACCGGCCCGGCCGAGGGGACGGACACCGACACTCTGCAGCGCGCCGGTGTGTCCACGGGACTGGCCGTCACCTCGGTTCTCATACCCGTCGCCCTGATGCTGCTGCGCACCCTCGCCGAAACCGTGCTCGACGAGTCCAGCACAGTGCGTGCGGCGCTCACGTTCGTCGGTGAACCGCTGGTGGCGATGCTCGCCGGTTTCCTGTTCGCGCTCGGTGTGACTCTCATACGCGGTGACCGCTCCAGCGAGGCGACCCGCTCCTCCCTGACGGACAGCCTCAAGTCCATCGCCGCGATCCTGCTCATCATCGGTGGCGGCGGCGCGTTCAAGCAGGTGCTTCAGGACTCCGGTATCGGTGACGCCATCGCCTCCGCGGCCGAGGGAGCCCACCTCAACGTGATCGTGCTGGGCTGGCTGATCGCCCTGCTCCTGTCCCTGACCACCGGTTCGGCCACCGTCGGCATCGTCTCGGCCACCGGCATCGTCGCTCCGCTGATCGGCACGGGTGGCGGGCTCGAGGCCTCGCTCCTGGTGGTCGCCATCGGAGCCGGCTCCCTGGGCCTCAACTATGTCAACCACGCTGGGTTCTGGCTGGTCAAGGAGTCCTTCGGCATGGACCTCACCCAGGCCACCAAGACACAGACCGTCGTGCAGACGCTGGTCAGTGTGATGGGTCTCGGGATGGCCCTGCTCCTGTCCGTCCTCGCCTGACCGGACGCGAGCGCTAGGAGTTGGACCAATTGCGGGTGGACAGCACCAGCAGGTAGCCGTCCGGGTCCTGGATCGTCACACCCCACGTGTCCCAGTAAGGGTTGTGCGCCGGAACCCGCTTGCCGCCGTGCTGTTCGAGGCGTTCCACGAGGGAGTCCGGTACCGGTTCGCCGAGGTAGATCACCAGTAGATCCTCGGCGGTCGGCCGCGGCTCCACGGGCGCGGCGGGATCGTTGACGAGTTCCAGGTGCCAGGCCGCATCCGGCCAGCCGGCCATGAGAAGTGAGTGGTCGTCAGTTGTGCCGTCCGACGCATGCCGGTAGAGGACGTCGAGGCCGAGTCCCGAGATCCAGAAGCGTTCCGCCGCTTCGAGGTCACGCGACGGACGGGCGATGCGCACATGAGCCGCGGCGTTGGCCGGCATCGTGTCAACTCCTGATCGGTGAGGACTTCTTTCCAACTGACAGGTCGTACGCCGAGCCTAACGAGCAAGCGATCACTCGCCCATCCGGCGCACGTCCTAGGTCTCCCGGCGGAACCCCGGCTCCTACGAGCCCCCTCCGTAGACGGAACATCCATGCAGGCATGATCCGTCAGAGCAGCCCGCAGATGCGTTTCCCGCCCCGGCTGAAGCCGGGGATACCCACGCAAGAGAAGGGATGGACGTGGGGTTCGTCGATCAACGTGAGCGTGCTGTCGATCTGCGGTGACCCTGAACCACTCCTGGACCACGGGGAGTGCCGGCTGGGTTGCCATCATGTGTCCTTGACCTGGGGCCCGTTGGCGTGACCGCGGGTCCGGGCGCGGCGTCGTCCGATCGCCTGGCTACGAGTCGGTCCTGTCGTGGTCCTGCGCCGTGGCGAGGGCGCCTTCGTCGAGCCCGAGGATGCGCTCCGCGGTCGCGGTGATCAGCTCGCGGACCTCGGCGTAGTCGATCTTTGTGCGCATGGCGGCCTGCGGGCTGAGGCCGTCGATGAGGACGAGGATGTGCATCGCGGCGTAACCGGCGTTGTCGACGTGGAAGCAGCCTTGTGAGACCCCGGCCTCGATGTGTGCCTCCAGCCGGTCCTGGGCGGCTTTCATCTGCCGCGTGACCGCGGTGAGCAGTGCTGGGCGGCGCCGGCTCGCCTGCCAGGCGTCGAGCCACAACAGGCTGACGGGGTCCCGGTCCTGGTGCAGCCACGCCTGCATCAACTGCCGCACCTGGTCCACCGGATGGTCCGTTCGCAGCGCGTGCTCGAAGACCGTGTCGTTGTCGGCGGTCGCGGCGTGGCTGAAGGCCGCGGCGATGAGTTCGTCGGCGGACTTGAAGTGATAGTCCACCAGGCCCGGTACGACGCCCACGGCCTGGGCGACCCGTTTCGCCGTCAGCTTGTCCAGGCCCTCGGTCACGGCGATCGCGCTCGCGGCCCGCAATATCTCCGCGCGCCGCTCGCCGGCGGGCAAGCGGCGTCGTCCGGTCCGTGAGGTTGACGTCATGATCTGGGATGCTATTGACTCCCACCCCAACAAGCAACTGGTGCGCATCCCAATAACGGGTTTCCGGAGGTCAGGATGGCGTTGAGGGCAACCGGCGGCACCAGTGAGGGGCCGGAGCGGGGCGAGCCGGTCACCGACCGCGCCGGTCACGTGGAGACCCACGGCGTCGACCACATCCCGGACTCCGATCGCCACGGTCGGCCACGTTCCCTGTTCACGGTGTGGGCGGCCTCCAACATGAGCTACCTGTACATCGTGCTGGGCGGCGCGATGGTGCTGCTCGGTCTCGACATCTGGCAGTCCTTCGCGGTGATCGTGGCCGGCAACCTCCTCTGGGCGGGCGTGGGGTACCTCGCGATCAGCGGCCCCAGCTCCGGAACGCCGAGCTGGGTGGTGACGCGGGCGATGTTCGGCGTCCGCGGCAACAGATTCCTCAACGTGACGCTCGGGTGGACCGTCGCGGTGGCCTACGAGGCGATCAGCCTGGCCCTTGGATCCCTCGCCGGATTCGCACTGGTCGAGCAGTTGGGTATCCACGCGAATACGCCGGTCAAGGTGGCGATCGTGCTGGTCACCGCCGTCGTGACGTTCTCCATCAGTGTGTACGGGCACGCCACCATCATCCGGTGCAGCATCTGGTTCACCTGGGCGCTGACCGCCTGCGTCCTGGTCCTGGCGTACTACGTGCTGCGCCACACGGACTGGGGCTACCGGACACCTGCCGCCACCGCGGTCCACGGCCATGAGCTGTGGGTGATCCTCGCCTCGGGATTCACGATCATGGTGGGTGGCCCCCTGTCATGGAGCAGCAGCGCGGACTACGCCCGCTATCTGCCCGCCGGCACCTCACGCAAGGCGGTGTGCTGGTGGACGGCCGTCGGCGGATTCGTGCCGGCCGTCCTGCTGAGCGGACTCGGTGTCCTGGCCGGGACGGCGGTGGACATGACCGACGCGCAGACGTCACTGAAGACGGTCGTGCCCGGCTGGTTCTATCCGGTCTTCCTGCTGGTCGTCATCTTCGGCTCGATCACGAACAACGTACTCACCGCATACAGCGGCGGCCTGGCCCTTCAATCCGGCGGGATCCCCTGGAGCCGCGCCTTCACCGTGATCTTCGACGCCTCCATCGCGCTCGGCCTCACCTTCTACTCCCTGTTCGTGTCCGACTTCCTCGACACCATGAACAGCGGTCTGGAACTCTCCGTCGCGTTCCTCGGTCCTGGGTTCGCGATCTACGCCGTGGACATCCTCATGCGCCGCAACCGCTACGACGGAGTCGCGTTGCAGGACCAGACCCCCAACAGCCGCTTCTGGTACTGGCACGGCGTGAATCCCGCCGGAGCCGCCGCGATGGCCATCGGCGTCGGGGCGGCGCTCTTGTGCGCCAACACGAGCATCTACACCGGCCCGGTCGCAGCCGCCCTGGGCGGCGCCGACCTGTCCGCAGTCGTCGGAATGTCCCTGGGTGCCCTGGTCTACGTGGGATTGATGCTCCGTCAGCGGTGCTCGGGCTGAAACGGGCCCCGATGAAGCGGAAGGGGCCCCTGCCCGGCATCTTGAGTTCTAGCGGTGGTTGCAACACCCCAGCTCTCAGGGGTGTTCGATGGAGTTCGAGGTCCGTCCGGATCGTACGAAGCCGCAGGGCCGGAAGAAGCTGACGCGTGAGCGGGCCGCATACTTCCAGCTCATGGCACAGGGCTACGGCAACAGGGAAGCCTGCCGGATCGTCGGTGTCGACATCCGGACCGGCAAGAAGTGGCGCAACGGTAACCACGCGCCGGGCAAGGGCCGCAGGCCACTGCCTCCCGCACCACGGGGAGCGGTCGTCTGCGGCCCGTCGCGGTATCTGCGCGAGGACGAACGCATCCATATAGCTGATCGGCTGCGGGAGAAGGCCACGATTCGTCAGATCGCCGCTGAGCTGGGCCGCAGTCCGTCCACGATCAGCCGGGAGATCCGCCGCAACCGCACCGTATTGCATGACTACGGCACCTGGTATTACCGGCCTCATGCTGCCCAGGCCCGCGCCGACGCACGAAGGCCCCGCCCCAAAGGCCGCAAGATCAGCAGGAGCGGGGAACTACGAACGGCCATCCAGGAGATGCTGAATGAGAAGTGGAGCCCCGAACAAATCTGTCAGGCTCTGCGGACACGCTTTCCCGACCGGCCGGAGATGCACGTGGTCCACGAGACGGTCTATCAGACCCTCTACCTGCAAGGTCGCGGAGAACTCCGCCGTGAACTGGCTGGAGCTCTCCGCAGCGGTCGTGCTCGCCGAAAGCCCCGCCGGCAAGCCCAGCAACGGCAGCCTCGCTACAGCCATCCCATGGTCATGATCAGCGACCGCCCCGCCGAGGTGGAAGACCGGGCGGTGCCCGGCCACTGGGAGGGCGACTTGATCATCGGGAAGAACAGCGGTTCGGCGATCGGCACCCTGGTGGAGCGCTCCACCCGCTACGTCATGCTCCTGCACCTGCCCGCCGACCACGGTGCCGAAGCCGTCCGAGACGCCCTGACGAGCACGGTCACCACGCTGCCCTCCCGCCTGGCCCGCTCCCTCACTTGGGACCAGGGCAGCGAGATGGGCCGTCACCACGAATTCACCCTCGCCACCGACATCCCGGTCTACTTCTGCGACCCGGCCAGTCCCTGGCAGCGCGGCTCGAACGAGAACACGAACGGCCTGCTGCGGCAATACTTCCCGAAAGGCACAGACCTGTCCGACCACACTCCCGAACACCTCCTCGCGGTCGCCGACCAGCTCAACCGCCGCCCACGCAAAACGCTCGGCTGGGAAACCCCAGCCGAGCGCCTCGCTAAGCTCCTGGCCACAGCCAGTTGATCAACCCGTGTTGCAACGACCCCTGGAATTCGCCCATCGATGCCGCGGAGGGGCCCCTTCTGGGATCTGCGACCTGGGTTCTGCGCCCGTGGATCCGCGCTCCGACTACGTCACCCGTCGGATTCCGGTGACGGGATGTAGGCGCCCGGCACGTCCTTCGGGGCGAAGATCTTGCTCTCGCCGGGGTACGGCTTCGACCACTCGTGCGTCTGGTACCACGTGAAGTGGTTCATCTGCGCGGGGTTCGCGAAGTCGGGCTTGGCGTCGCGCCCGGTCAGCCGCTGCTGCGACTTCCAGGCGTCCCACTGCGCCGCGAGCTTCTGCATGTCCGCCGGCACCTTCGCCGACGGCGCCGCCGCGGCATCGGGGTTCTGCGGCGCCGGGGTGTCCAGGCCGCAGGAGGGCGGGGTCTTCAGACCCCCGGTGAGCGAGGTCCGGTTGGGCAGCGCCTTGAACGGCGTGACGTCCGCCTTCCGGCTGAACGCCCCACGCATCGGGCTGGCCGCGCTGTCCTTCTGGTTCATCGGGTGGACCCCGAGGATCTGCTCGATGGTGCGGATCATCGTGATCTGCGAGTAGTAGTGGCTGTCGACCACACCGTGCCTGGCCCAGGGGCTGATGATCTGGATCGGGGCGCGGTGACCGTCGACGTGGTCGAGGCCGGCCTGGGAATCGTCCTCGACAACGAAGATCGCCGAGTCCTTCCAGTACTTGCTGTGCGAGATCTCGTCGACCATCCTGCCGACCGCGAGGTCGTTGTCCGCGACCTGGGCGGCGGCGTTCGCCGGACCGCCGGTGTGGTCGCTGGACAGCCAGAACATGTTCAGGTTGGCCGGCCCGTTCCTCTCGAAGTCACGCTTCCAGATCTCGGACCGGTAGATGTCCGGGACGCTCGTGTCGAACTTCGGGAACCCGTGCACCGACACGGAGTTGAGCGACGGGATGGGCGAGGACGACACCAGGGGGTAGGCGGTGTCCTGACCGGTCGCCCCCATGTTCTTGGAATCGCAGTACAGGTTCTGCCAGCTCGCGTCCGCCGGCTTCGTCAGGAACTGCTGGAACTCGCCGAAGTCCCGTACGGACTTCCCGGCCGCCTGGGCGCCGGTCCAGATGAAGCCGGTGCGCTGGTGACCGAGCGCGTCGTCCTCGGTGTCGTAACTGCGCGCGTACTCACCGGCCGAGGACTCGGTGTACTCCGGGTCGTCGGCCTGCATCAGCCAGTTGTGGCCCTCGGCGGAGTTCGTGCCGATGTCGTACGTGTTGTCGTAGAGGCCGAACTGCTTGGCCAGGGCGTGCTGGTTCGGTGTCACGTTCTCGCCGAACTGTGCCAGCGACGGGTCGCCGTTGCCCTCCGGGACGTCGCCGAGGACCTGGTCGTAGGTCCGGTTCTCCTTGACGATCAGGAACACGTGCTTGATCGTCGAGGGGTCACCGAGCCGCTCCGGGACCGGCACCGGCTTCGGCGTCTTCCTGCCCTTGCCGTGGGCCAGTGTGACCGAGCCGCGGGTCCAGCCGTTCTGCTGGAACACCTTGGCCGTCTCGGATTTGATGACGCGGTCGTTCGGCAGGGTGAACCGCTGCACGCTCGATGTCGTGTCGTGGGTGGCGTGCCCGGCGCCGGTGGTGGGACGGCGGGCGTCGATTCCACGGGTGTTGGAGACGACCACCTGCTTGCCGACGGTGGCGATCTCGGCGGGGAAGTAGTCCGTCGGGAGCAGGCCGACGTAACTGACCGGCTCCTGCGGGGTCGTGTACCGGTAGACGGCGACCGCGTTGGCGCGGCCGAGCGTCACCAGCAGATGACCGTCGTCGGTGAGCGTCACCGCGTCGGGCTCGTAACCGACCGACGACTCCGGCCACGGCTGTGTGGCGACGGTCTGCACGACCTTGTTCTTGGTCGTGTCGATGACCGACACGTCGTTGGTGGCGGTGTTGGTGACGAACAGCGCGTTCTTCTTGGCGTACAGCGCGGTCGGGTGGAGACCGACGTTGATGCTCGATACGGCGGCATCCGGGTTCGCCAGGTCGATGACGCTGACCGTGCCGGTGGTGGTGGAGGCGGTCACCGGGTCGGCGGGCACCTGGGTGTTGTAGGAGTTGATCGTGGTGTCGCCGGGCTTCGCCGGACGCCCGCCCTCGTTGCTGACGTAGAGCTTGCTGCCGACCTCGGCCAGGTCACGCGGGGCATTGCCCACGGACCAGCTGTGCCGGATGGTGCCGGTCGCCGCGTCGATGGCGACGACGCGGTTCTGGCCGTTGACCGCCGAGTACACGGTGGAACCGTCGGGCGAGAACACGGGCTCGCCCACCAGCGCGTGCTTGGGGCCGTCCGCCGGGATCTTGACGGACGTCGGGTTGGCGACGCTGCCGTCCGCGTTCACGGTGAACCTGGTGTAACCGTCGATCTGGCCCAGCCACAGCTGCGAACCGTCGGGCGAGTACGTGGGGCCTTCCTGGCCCACGTCGTTGCCGCTGATACGCAGGTCGGCCGACGCGGAATTGCCGACGAGCTGCTGCACCTTCCAGCTCTTGAGGTCCACGATGGACAGCGCCATACCGCCGTCGGTGATGGAGGCCGCGAGGTGGGTGCCGTCCGGGCTGACGGACGACGACATGATCTTGCCGTTGTCGACGACGAGACGCTCGCCGTACGGGGCGATGTACTGGTCACTGGAGATGACCTGGCCCTGACGCGTCGTCTGGCCGACCTGGTCGGTGCCGAACTGGTGCGTCTGGGCGAAAGCGGTTCCGGCGGCGGCGAGGGCGAGAGCCGTGATGCCTGCCGTGGCCAGGGGTAGCCGGCGGCCGATGCGTCTGCCGAGAAGGCCGGAACGGCCCTCCGCGGCACGCCTGCGACGGCGTGTGACCTGCATGGACTTATCCCTTCGAGGTAGAGAGCAGCTCGACGTTGCCGTCGAACTGCCAGAGCGGGTTCGGTCCGTCCCCGGTCGGGGTGCGCACCAGGAAGTAGCCGTTCACTTCCTTCGGTCCATCGCCGTCGGCCATGAACCGCCCGTCAGCGGTGACGTCGAGTTGATAGATGGCCGACCCGGTGGCCTCGACGTCGGGGAGATGCCAGGAGACGACGCAGCGCCAGTCGTTGCCCGGCCCTTCGGCCGCGACCCTGACGCTGCCCTTGGTGCACACAGCGCTTGCCTTGAGCTGCGCTTCGGTGACGTCGGGTCGGTTGAGCTGCTCGGTCTGCAGGCGGTAGAGATGAGCGAACGCCGTGGCGACCGAGCGCTGCACCTTGTCCTGTTCGATCCCGGAGCCCGTGGCCGAGGTCGCCGGGGCGACGACGACCGCCGTCAGAACGAGGAGCCCTACGAGCGGCAGGGTTCCGACGGTGATGGCGCGGCGCCCTGAGCCGTCGTGTGTCAGGTCGGTGAAGTCCCGCCTCAGGAAGAGGACGTAGGCCAGCGCCGTCGCGGTAACCGCCCACAACAGGCTGACAACGATGCCGACGAAGAGCGGACCGAGCTGTGCCGGGCCGGTGAACAGACCGTTCCAGGCGATGAAGGCGTAGCTGGGCAGAGCGAGGCGCATCGCGACGGGCAGCGGCAGCACCTGGGCGAGCTGCATCGCGAGCGCGACGAGCATGGGCAGCAGGAGACCCATCGGGGAGCGCCCGAGCGCGACGGACCCGAGCAGTCCGATCGCGGCGAAGGCCAGCGTCGGGGCGAGTACGCAGACCCAGGCGAGCAGGACATGTACGGCTGCGTCTCCCGGCGACAACAGGTGGCCGTCGAGCCCGACCAGCGGCTGGTTGCCGACGGCCACGACCCCGCCGGCCGCGCCGGAACACGCCAGCCCGGCCACGAGCAGCAGGATGACGGTGAGGCTGGCCAGTGCCTTCGCCACGAAGATCCGCCGGGGCGAGCGGACCGCGACGAGCAGATGGCGCCAGGTGCCGAGCCGGTCCTCGGAGGCGAACACGTCACCGG